>DAISWF010000113.1:0-17279 GCA_036826495.1 Burkholderiaceae bacterium | reverse complement strand
GAAGACCGGAGCGCGCTTCTGCGCGAACGCGGCTGCACCTTCGCGCCGGTCTTCGGTCACCACCGTGCGCCGATAGGCTTCCAGCTCGATCGCCAGGCCGGTGCGCAGGTCCACATCGAGCCCGCGGCCGGCGGCCAGCTTCGCCTGACGCACCGACAGCGGCGCGTTCGCGGCGATGCGCCGGGCCGCGTCGAGCGCGGCGTCGAGCAGCGACTCGCGCGGCACGAGCCGGTTCACCATGCCCCAGGCTTGCGCCTGTGCCGCATCGAACGGACTCGCGGTCAGAAGCAGCTCCTTGGCGCGGCGCAGGCCGACTGCGCGCGGCAGGTTCTGCGTCCCGCCGCAGCCCGGCAGGATGCCGAGCGACACCTCGGTCAGCGCGAAGCGGGCGTCCGGCACCGCATAGACGAAGTCGCAGGCGAGCGCCAGCTCGCAGCCGCCGGCGTAGGCGGCCCCGTTGACGGCTGCGATCACCGGAACCGTGCAGCCCATCACCGCGTAGAAAGCCTCTTCGAAGATCGCATGCTGCGCGAACCACTGGGCGTCGGTCATGCCCTGGCGCTCTTTCATGTCGCCGCCGGCGCAGAACGCCCGGTCGCCCTCGCCGGTGATCACGATGCAGCGTAGCTGGCCCGCGTCGAACACCAGCGGCCGGAAGAAATCCCGCAGCGCGGTGCCGAGCGCGGTGTCGATCGCGTTGCGCGCCTGCGGCCGGGCAAGCGTGAGCAGCATGATCCCGGGCTCGGGAGATTCCATCCGCAGTCCGCGATCCACGGTCGGGCCGCTCATCGCACCGGCACCTCGACCGGCCTGCCGGCCGGCAGCAACTGCGCGGTGTGCTGCCCGAGCTCCGGTGCGACCGAGCGCATGCCGGGACGCTGCTCGTCGAAGCTGATCGGCAGCCCGATCAGCGGCGGATGCGTGCCGACGGCGGGGGCCAGCATGCCCAGCGCCTGCGTCTGCGGATGCTCCACCACCTGCCGGATGTCGTGGATCGGTGCGCACGGCACCTCGTGCGCCTCGAGCAACTCGATCCAGTGGGTGACGCCGCATGCGGCCAGCACCTCTTCGATCAGCGCCGCCAGCACCGCCTTGTTCGCGAGCCGGTGCGGGTTGGTAGCGAAGCGGGGATCGTCCCGCCATTCCGGATGGCCGAGCGCCGTGCACAGACGGCCGTACTGGTCGCCATTGCCGGCGGCAATGACCAGGTAGCCGTCCTTCGCCCGGAACGCCTGGTAGGGGGCGGTGATCGGTGCACCCGAGCCATAGGGCGAGGGCACTTCGCCGGAGGCGCCGAAATTGGCCGCATGAACCGACATCCAGCCGAGAGCGGTCTCGTACAGCGAGACGTCGATCACCGATCCTTCACCGGTCGCATCCCGTCGTCGCAGCGCGCTCAGCACGCCGATGACCGCCCACATCGCGGTGCCCATGTCGACCAGCGACACGCCGACGCGCACCGGCGGCCGTCCCGGCTCGCCGGTGATGCTCATGATGCCGCCGGCGGCCTGCATCAGCGGGTCGTAGCCGGGTCGCTGCGCGAACGGCCCGCTGCGTCCGAATGCCCCCATGTTGCAGTAGACCAGCCGGGGCGCCAGCCCGCGCAGCGACGCGGGGTCCAGCCCGTGCCGCTCGACCGCGCCGGGACGCAGGTTCTGCAGCACCACGTCGGCTTCGCGCACGATGAAGTCCCGCAGCCGCGCACGCTGCTCGTCGTTGCGCAGGTCGACCGCCACGGACTGCTTGTTGCGGTTCAGGCTCAGAAAGCAGGCCGAGACCCCGTCGACGAACGGCGGACCCCAGCCGCGCGCATCGTCCCCCTTGCCCGGATGCTCCACCTTCACCACGCGCGCGCCCAGGTCCCCGAAGATCTGGCCGGCGAATGGCGCGGCGACACTGTGGCCCAGCTCGACCACCGTCAGGCCGGCCAGCGGCGACGCCGACATCGATCCGCCGTCCTGTGTGTCCCGCTCCGTCCCGCGCTTCTGCTCGTTCATGATGAGCGCATTGGAGGCGACCGCCGGTTCGGCGGTCAAGCGAATGATTGGAAAGTCCGACATGCGGTTTTTTCGATTGACGCGGAAGCCGCAGCTCCGTTGAATCCAGGCATCGTCAGATGGGAGAGCAGCATGGACCGAAGAGCGGAGCGCGAGGTGATCGTGCGCGAAGTCGGCATGCGGGATGGTCTGCAGAGCGTCGCCACGATCGTTCCGACCGCGGACAAGATCCGCTGGTGCGCCGCCGAGCATGCCGCCGGCGTGGGCGAGATCGAGGCCGCCTCCTTCGGGCCGCCGAAGCTTCTGCCGCAGTTGGCCGATGCACCGGACGTGGTGGCGAGCGCGCTCGCGTTGCCCGGGCTCGAGGTGACGGCGCTCGTGCCGAACCTGAAGGGCGTGCAGCGCGCGGCGGAGGCCGGCGTGCACAAGGTCAACTACGTGCTCTCGGTCAGCGAAAGCCACAATCGGTCGAACGTCCGCCGCTCGGTCGCCGAGTCGGTGGACGACTTCGGCCGGATCGTCGACTTCGTCCGCACGTTGCCCGCCGGGCGCCGGCCCAGGGTCAGCGCCGGCCTCGCCACCGCGTTCGGCTGCACGATGGAAGGCGCCGTCGACGAGCGCAGGGTGATCGAGCTGGCTGTCGAGATGATTCGACTCGGCGCCGACGAACTGGTGCTCGCCGATACGGTCGGCTACGGCAACCCGGCCGCGGTCCGCAGGCTGTTCCGGGCGGTGCTCGCCGAGATCGGCGCACGGCCGGTCGCCGCCCATTTCCACGATACGCGCGGCATGGGGCTGGCGAACGTCGTGGCGGCGCTCGACGCCGGGGTGCGCCGCTTCGACGCCTCCCTCGGCGGCCTGGGCGGCTGTCCCTACGCGCCGGGCGCGACCGGCAACGTGGTGATGGAGGATCTGGTGTTGATGCTCGAGTCGATGGGGCTGTCCACCGGCGTGGACCTGCCGGCGCTGCTGCAGGTCCGCACGCTCGTCGTCGGGCTGCTGAGCGGCGAGCAGTTTCACGGGGCGCTCAGCCGCGCGGGACTGCCCAAGAATTTCCGCGGGACATCCACGGTCTCCGAGACCGCGGCCTGAACCATGGTGAGCAGCACGAGCGCGGGCAAGCGGCTCGCCGCCCGCCTGACCGCGGCCGGCGGCGAGGTGGAGTTACCGTCCGGCATCCGCCTGCATGTGCAGCTCGTCGACTTCACCGACCCCTGGCGCGAGCCGCCGGTCGTGCTGATGCTGCACGGCACGGTGGAGACCGGCGCTGCATTCCGGCAATGGATCCCGTGGCTGGCACGGCACTTCCGCCTGGTCGTTCCCGACTTGCGCGGCATGGGCGGCTCCACGCCGCTGCGGCCGGACGAGCCGCTCGAGGCCCGGGACCTGATCGGCGATCTGCGGGCCCTGATGCAGTTGCTCGAGGTGCCGCGCTATCTGGTGATCGGCGAGAAGGTGGGCGCTCTGCTCGGCCTGACGCTCGCCGGCACCCACCCGTCCGAGGTTGCAGGCCTGGCGGTGTCCGCCGGCATGGTCGCCCCGCGCAAGGTGCTCGGTCCGTGGATTCCGGAATGGATCGCGCTGATCCGGCGGGGCGGCCCGCGCGCCTGGGTCGATGCGACCCAGGCCGGGCGGATGGGCGACGAGCTCTCGCCCGCCGGACTGGAATGGTGGAGCGCGATGATGGCCGGAGCGATGACGTCCGAGTCGCTGATCGGTTTCCTGCAGTTCCTCGGGCGACTGGAGGTCGACGAACCGACGCTGCGCGCCATCGAATGCCCGACGCTGTTCCTCGTGCCCGCGGCGGCCGAGCCGGGCGACGGCCGCTACGACCAGCGACGGCCGCGCGCGGAGACCGACGCCTGGCGCAACCTGGTGCGCGGATACCGGGTCGCCGAGATCGACAGCCGCTCGTACCATATCGCCGCCACGCGTCCGGACGACTGCGCGATCGCGGTGCGGGACTTCTTCCGCTCGGTGCTGGAGGCGCCTCAGGCGCCCTGCACCATGCCGGCCCAGAACAGATGATCGCGCGCGGTATCCGCCGGCTCGCTGCGCACGAAACTCAACCGGCCGTCGCTGCCGATCCGGAACAGCGACAGCCCGCCCGGCTGCTCGCGCAGAACGCCGCCGTCGCGCACGACGCGGGTGGTCATGTTGGCTGCCACCAGCAGCCGGCCGGACGGGTCGATGTGAAAGGTGCGCGGATGAATCCCATGCGAGTCCGCATGCTGGATCAGCCGCGGCATGCCGTCGCCGGGATCGATCGCGAACACCGCGATGCTGTTCTCGCCATCGTTGAACACCTGACGGCCGCCCACCTCGATCGTGCCGTCCGCGCGGTTCGACATGTAGACGAACCGGCCGCCCGGGTGCACGTGAATCGCGCCGCCGAGCTGCCGGGACTTGAGCTGATCCGGTGATCGCAGGCTGCTGGTGCGCACGACCGGCCCTTCGATCGATTCGCCCAGGCGGAACAGCGCAAGCTGGTTCTGCCGTTCGACGGACAGATACATCCATGGCCGGCCCGGATGAAACGCGACGTGCCGGGGACCGAAGCCATGCCCGCCCTCGGGGGCGATCGTCTGGCGATGCGCGAGCCGCCCATCGTCGTAGTCGAACACCGCGATCGCACCCGGATCCTCGATCGCTCCATCGTGCGGCGGGTTGCCCCGCAGCGGCACCACCAGCCGCCGGCCGTCCGGGGTGAACAGCGCCTGGTGCGCCATCTTCGCAAGCGCCGGCATCGGCGGCTGCGGGAGCTCCGCTCCGAGACGGCCATCGTCGAGGATGGGATGCACCGCGATCCGGCTCGGCTTCGGCGACGTGAGCACCACGTGCCGGCCCGCCGGATCGACGCTCAGGTGCACCGGCCGGACCGGCAGCGGCAGCGGCTCGCCATGCAGCGCCAGCATGCCGTCGGGCCGTCGAACGAGCACGCAGGCGAAATGCCGGCCGCCGTCGCGCCCGGGCCGTCCGTCGCTGCAGGCAGCGTAGAGGAAGGGCCGGCGAGGATGCGGCCAGAGGTACTGCAGCCCCTCCGGCAGGGCGAGCTGCTGACGCAGCTCCAGCGCTGCGCCTTCGACATCCACATCGTGTCGGCGCAGCGTCGCGCCCACCGCCGACAACAACGTAAGTCCGGCCATGCGTGCGTCCCGACCGCTCAGTTCGCGGTGATGCCGGCCTTCTTGACGATCGGAGGCCACAGTTTCAGTTCGTGCTCGATCAGCGCATCCAGTTCGGCCCCCGACTTGCCGATCACCCGGACGCTCGACCCTTCCATCTTCGCGGCGACCTCCTTGTCCTGGACCGCCTTCAGGAACGCGGCTTCGAGTTTGGCACGAACATCCTTGGGCGTACCGGCAGGCACGAGAATCCCCATCCAGAAGTTCGTCTCGTACTGGGGGTAGCCCTGCTCCGCCACCGTCGGGATGTCGGCCATCTGCGGCAGTCGTTCCTTGCTGGTGACGCCCAGCGCGACCAGCTTGCCGCTGCGCACATGCTGCGCCGCCGTGGTCGAGCCTTCGACCTTGAACTCGTAGATGCCGCCCAGCAGGTCGACCAGCGCCGGCCCCGCGCCCTTGTAGGCGATGTGCTCCATCTCGATACCGGCCTGCTGCTTGAACAGTTCCGTGGACAGGTGGGGATACGTGCCCGCGCCGGCGCTGCCGAAGCGCAGCGGCGGATTCGATTTTTTCGCCAGGGTGACGAACTCCTTCAGCGAACGCACGGGAACCTGCGGATTGACGACGAACAGACCCGGGCTGTCGCCGATCAGCGCGACACCGACGAAATCCTTTGCCGTGTCGAACGGCAGCTTCCTGTAGATGAACGGATTGGCGGTATGCGAGTTCGTCGGCATCAGCAGCGTGTAGCCGTCCGGCGCCGCCTTGGCGACCAGGTCGGTGGCGATGCTGCCGCCTGCCCCGCCCCGGTTGTCGATGATGATGGGCTGGCCGAGAATCTCGGCTGCTTTCGGCGCGAACTGCCGCGCCACGACGTCCGTGGTGCCGCCCGGCGGAAACGGGACGACGAGCCGGATCGGCCGGTCCGGGAATTGCGCGTGGACCGCGAATGCGGTGGTGGCCAGAACGGCTGCCGCCACGGCCTTGAACAGGGTCGATTTCATCTTTGTCTCCTTGCAGGTCGTCCGCCGTCCGGCCCCGGGACTTCCGGGCCGTCTCGTGCAGATCGTCAAGTGGTAAGCCCCGGCATCCGCTTCACGACGCCCTTGGCCTCGAGCGCCAGGACCTCGTCATCGCTGTAACCCAGCTCGCGCAGCACGTCTGCGGTATCGGCTCCGACGCGGTGCCTCCCCAGCCAGCGGATCGCACCGGGCTGGCGGCGAAAACGCGGTATGACGTTCTGCAGGCGGACCGTGCCCAACGCCGGATCGGTCATCTGGACGATCGTGCGATTGAACTGCACCTGCGGATCGTTCACGAGCTGCTCCACGTCGCAGATCGGCCCGGCCACCACTTCGTACTTCTCGAATTGCCCGAGCACCTCGTCCAGCGTATGGCGGGCAACCCAGGCGGCAATCGCGCCGTCGCATTCATCGAGCCGCTTCACCCGGTCGGGATTGGTCTGCAGCGTCGGATCGTCGGCCATGTCGTCACGGCCGATCGCGCGGAACATCCGGATCGCGATCGAGTTCGCGGCACTCGACACCGCCACCCACTTCTCGTCCTTCGTACGGTACGAATTGCGCGGCACGCTCCACGTCGACCGGTTGCCGCGGCGCCGTGCGACGTGGCCGAGCTGGTCGTAGTCGATGATCATCGGCCCCATCAGCGCCAGCATCGGCTCGTACAGATTCAGATCGATCTCGTCGCCGCGGCCGCCCTGCTTCTCGCGTGCCCACAGCGCCGCGCAGACCGCGTACGCGCCCATCATCGCCGCCACGCCGTCGGCGAACGGGAACTGCGGCAGCGTCGGCGGGCGATCGGCTTCGCCGGTCACCATCGCGAACCCGCTGAACGCCTCGGCGAGCGTACCCATGCCCGGCTTGTGCCGGTAGGGCCCCTCCTGGCCGTAGCCGCTGATGTGCAGCATCACCAGACCCGGGTTGTCCCTGGACAGCGATGCGTAGTCGAGGCCCCACGAAGCGAACCGCCCCGGTCTGAAGTTCTCGATGAGCACGTCCGCGGTCCGCGCCAGACGGCGGACGATCTCGGCGCCCTCCGGGGTGCTGACGTTCGCTGCGATGACCTTCTTGTTGCGCGACGACACCCGCCACCAGAGCCCTTCGCCGTTCTTGAAGCGGCCGATGTTGCGCACCTCGTCGCCGTCCGGATGCTCGATCTTGATCACGTCCGCGCCCAGGTCGCTCAGATGCGTGGCCACCAGCGGACCGGCGAACACCATGCCGCAGTCGATCACCCGCAGCCCCGCCAGCGGGCCGGCAGCGCGGCCCGCGTCGTTTGTCTTGCTCATCGTCGCCATCTCGATCACTGCAGCAGCATCCGCGCGATCATCATCCGCTGGATCTCGTCGGCGCCGCCGCCGATCCGCGCATGCCGCACATACCGATAGAACAGCGACAGCGGAAGTTCCAGCGCCTCGCCCATCGCGCCGTGGATCTGGATGGCGTCGTCGAGCACCTTGCTGCCCCATTCCGCGGCGGTCAGCTTGATCATCGCCGCCTCGGTACGGACGTCTTCGCCGGCGTCGGCGCGTGCCGCGACCTCGTAGATCAGGTTGCGGACCGCGCGGATCGCCACGTACATGTCGACGATCTTCCACTGGATCGCCTGCCGTTCGGCGAGCGGCTTGCCGAAGGTGTGCCGCTGCTTGGCCCATTCGATCGACATGTCCAGGCCGCGCTGCATCTTGCCCAGGCAGAACGGGCCGCGCAGCAACCGGTCCATGATGGTCAGCCACTTCTGACCCATCACGAAGCCCTGGCCCACCTCGCCCAGCACCGCCGACTGCGGGACCCGGCAGTTGTCGAAGTTGACGACGAACTGCGACGGCCGCTCGTCGAGCCAGGTGGGGAGCCCCGCCTCGACCACCTTCATTCCCGGATTGTTGCGATCCACCAGGAACATCGTGATCCCGCCGCGTTGGCGCTTCTGCGGATCGGTCACCGCCTGCACCATCACGAAGTCCGCGGCGACCGCGTTGGAGATCCACATCTTGGTGCCGTCGATCACCCAGTCGTCGCCGTCCCGGACAGCCCGCGTGGTCATCATTCCGCCGGGATCGCTGCCGGCGTTCGGCTCCGTCTGGGCGAACGCTGCGATCTTCGTGCCATCGATGCACGGTTTCAGATAGCGCTCGATCTGCTCGCCCTTGCAGTGATAGAGGATGTTCGGCACCTCGGCGAACGGGAACGGCACCGCGCAGTAATAGAACTCTTCCTGGATCACGGCCTTGGCGAGCAGCGGCAGCCCCGAGCCGCCGAACTCCTCGGGAATGTTCAATCCCCAGAGGCCGGTCTTCTGCGAGATGTCATAGAGCCGCTGCACCACCTCCGGCGGGTAGATCGCGCGCAGCGCGTCGCGCGCCCGCAGGCTGTGCGCCTTCAGCGGGCTGGCGAGATAGCGCTGCTCCAGAGGCAGCATCTCCTCACGGACGATCTTGCGCGCAAGACTGCGGTACTCCTCGATCTCCGGAGGCAGGCGGAACGGAACGGCGGCGTCGGACATGGATTCGAAAGGGTTCGAAAGGAATCAGTTGTTGGAATCCCGGGCCAGCCGCGACAGCCAGCCGGCGGGCTGCTGATCGAGGTGGCCGAGCTGGTCGAAGAGCGTGCGGCCGTCCAGACTGCTGCGGCCGTAGGTCAGACAGTCGGCGAACTTGGCGTAGAGCTCGTCCCGATCGAGCGGCAGCTCGATATGGCCGCGAGCGCGGGTCACCTGGGGACTCTCCAGCACCTCGCCGCTCTTCAGCGTCACCTTCACCTGGTCGTACCTGGCGTACTGCGGCATCACTTCGTCGTAGTGATCGAGCAGCGTGACCCTGACCCGGCGCATCAGCGCCTGGATGTCGTCGCGCTGCACCACCGGATCGACGAGCTGCGCCAGCGTCACCTCGCGCTCCGCAGCCGCGCAGGCCATCGTGAACTGGATGCTGAACTTGCCTTCCAGCCCGGTGGTCGGACGGTCGGCATGCAGGATCGCCTTCTGCGTGCGGCCGATCGCGACGTCGATCGCTTCGATGGCCTGCGGTTTCAGATCGTGCTGCCGGACCAGGCCGAGCATCGCGTCGATCGCCCGGTGGGTGCAATAGCAGGTCGGGTATTTCTTCACCGACACGCCTTCGATGCCGATGCGCCAGCGACGCCCGGCCTCGACCGGCCGCTCGGCATCGAACTCGCCATGCTGCGAGATCGCCGACAGGAAGCCGCGCGGGTGCTCGAGCGCGTTCCCGGAGGCGGTCATCCCGTTGGCCGCCAGGCGCGCGGCGATGATCCCGGCGCGCGCTGCGTTCCCCACGTGGAACGGCTTCACCATCGAGCCGAAGTTCGCCACCACCCCGCAGGCTTGCGACGCCGCGATCGCCAGCGCGGTCGCGGTGCGCTCGGCATCGAGCCCGCGCAGCCGGGCGGCCGCGGCAGCCGCCGCGACCGTCCCGTAGATCCCTGTCGGGTGCCATCCGCGTTCGTGCAGGTGGCCCTTCTCGCGCAACGCGAGCTCCGACCAGGTCTCGTACGCGGCCACGTACGCGGTCGACATCGCCTCGCCCGAAGCGCCGAGCGCCTCGCCCTCGGCCATCAGCGTCGGCACCAGCACCGCACTGCGATGCCCGCCGGCGTCATCGTAGTCCAGCGCGTGCGCGGCCGTGCCGTTCACCCACGCGGCCTGCGGCGCCGGTGCACGGCGGCTGCCGAGGAAGATCGCAGCCTCCCGCGCACCGCCCTCATCAAGCACGGTGCGCGCGACGACGTCGGCCACCGGCTCGACGCTGCCGGCGATCATCACGCCCACGCAGTCGACGAACCCCAGCGACGCGATGCGCCGGCCTTCCGGCGGTACGTCGCGCGGGCTCAGTCCGGCGACGAATGCGCCGAGATCACGTGTCAATCCCAAGATCGCTCCTTCGGATCAGGCGGTAGACGCGGCACGAGCCGCTGCGCGCAGCCTCGCCAGGCTGCCTCCCTGCTTCACCGAGCCGGGCAGCGGATGGCCGACGATCCGCTCGGCGAGCTGCGCGGCCTCGATCAGCCGGTCGAGATCGACACCGGTCGCGATGCCCATCTCCTCACACATGAACGCGAGATCCTCCGTGCAGACGTTGCCCGCTGCGCCCTTGTGGGCAGCGAACGGACAGCCGCCGAGCCCGGCCACGGACGAATCGAAAGTGCTCACGCCCATTTCCAGCCCGGCATAGGCGTTCGCGATGCCCATGCCGCGGGTGTCGTGCAGATGCAGCGTGATGTCCAGATCGGGATACCGCTCGCGCACCGCGCCGACGACGCTGCGGATGCTGCGCGGCGTGGCCCAGGCCATCGTGTCGGCCAGAACCAGGTTCTTCAGTCGGACCTCGTGCTCCGCGGCCAGCGCCATGATCCGGTGCACGGTGTTCAGCACGTCCTGGACGGGCACATCGCCCTTGAAGTTGCAGCCGAAGGCGGCCTGCACGCCGCCCTCCTCGACCGCGATTCCGTGCTGCTTGTACACGGCCAGCATGTCGCGCACGCCCTGGACCATCTTCTCCAGCGTGGCGTTCTGGTTGCGCGCGAGAAAGGGCTCGGAGGCGCACAGCACCATGCGTCCCTTCACGTCGATCTTCCCGGCCGCGATCGCACGCTGCAGACCGGGCTCATTGAGCCAGAGCCCGGTGTACCTGACCCCGGGCCGACGGCGGAAGCCCTCGACGACCTGGTCGGCGTCGGCCATGCCCGGAACCCGCTTCGGATTCACGAAGGACACCACCTGGATTTCCTGCAGCCCGGTTTCGGACAACGCGTCGACGAGCTCGATCTTCGCCTCGGTGGGGATCGGGCCCTTCTCGAACTGAAAGCCCTCGCGCGGGCCTTCCTCGTGCAGGTGAACGGACTTCGGCCAATCGGCCATGACAGCTCCTCGGGGTCTACTCGCGCACGCCCTGCCACGGGTCCTGCGACGGCGCGATGAACGGATACGGCAGCTTCGGACCGCCGCGATAGGGCAGAGCCACGAGCGCACTGCCCGGCGTGGATTCGCGGCCGTCGAGATTGCGAAGGCCGAGATCGAGCTCGACCAGGCCGAACCCCTCCAGCCGGGTCAGGCGCCGCACGCGGGCCCACACGTCGAGCGTGGTGCCGACCACGTCCATCGCGCGGAACTGGAACCTGGCCTTCCACGCCCAGCCTTCGAGCCCGGCGAAGTCCTTCAGGTACTGCAGGATGAACTGCTGCTTGAACGAGCCGTTCACCAGCAGCCCCGGCAGCTTGTCGTGCTCGACGGCGAACTGCTGGTCGTAGTGGATCTTGTGCCAGTTCTCCATGGCTGCCGACCAGCGCATCAGGTGGACCGTCGTCAGCGGCCCCTTGCGCAGCGTCGGCAGCTCCTGCCCTTCCGCCAGGTCTTCGAAATAGCGTTGAGCCGGCCTCGTGTTCGTTTCCATGGTCGACGCCCCTCAGCGGCGGATCTGGGTCTTGCGAAACCGCATGAGAAGCTGGCGATCGCGGTCCAGGAAGTCGGTCTCGATCACCACCATCAGCATGGTCCCCTTCGAGCTTTCCTTCTCGTAGATGTCGAGATAGCGGGACCGGATCCAGATGGACTCATCGTGCTCGGCGAAGCGGAAGAGCTCGACTTCGGAGCCCCCGTTGAGCAGCGGCGAATTCTTCAGCGGCAACGGCGGCAGGCCGAGCGTCGAAGACCCCACGGCGCCATCGAAGTGCGGATCCCCGGCGCGCTCCTGCACCAGATCGCGCTCGCCGAAAGGCAGGCGAAGCATCGCGTTCGGAAACAGCGGCGGCGCCACCGGCCGGCGGTAGCGGGTGCCTGCCACCGCCTCCGGCCACATGTAGACCGGATCGGAGTCCATCGTGGCCTGCGCCCAGCGACGCACCGCGCCGCGCTCCACCGGGTCGCAGGTGAGCTGCAGCTCGGTCTCCATGCCGATGTAACGGCGGATCTCCTCGGTCAGTGTTGGCATCGGATATCTGCTGTGCGAATCTTTGGATGCATATTAGCACTTTAAATATACATGTAAAGTGTTGTTGTCGGAAATAAACCTTGCTGGATATCCAAGTGACTCTGATCGAAACGTCGTGCGATGCCGAGGCCGTCCTGGAACAGCTCCTGCGCGCCCTCGCAGCGAATCGCCAGCCCGGATGGAACTTTCCAGGCCATTTCCTGGAGCTGTCGTTCGACACGGTGGAAGCAGGCGCCGCATGCGTCTCGCTGTCGCCCGGACCGCATTGCGTCGACAGCAACGGCCGGGCGAGCCTCGCTGCCCTAGGCGTGCTCGCCGACATCGGCATGGCCGCGTCGATCCGGCACGATGTCGGGCCGGCGGTGCGGATGGCGACGCTGTGCATGTCGCTGAACCTCACCGGCGCGCCGCCGGCCGGCCGGCTCGAATGCCGCTCGGTGCGCGACGCCTATGTCGCCGGCGCCACCCGCCGGACCGGGCTCAGCCATGCCCGCATCGAGGCCGGCGGGGTGCTGGTCGCCACCGGCTCGGCGAACTTCGTCGAGCTTCCCGGCAGGTCGATCGCACCGATGGCGCTGCGCCCCAGCAGCGAGCGCCGCGTCCGGCTATTGCGCCCCGACGAACTCGATGCCGGCGAGCAGGCCATCTACGACAAGGCGCGGGCGGCACTCGCCGAGAAAGGCGAAAGTTTCATCGACCGCTTCTGGGGGCTGACGCCGCAGGCCGGCGAGAACGGCGCGGTCTGCGAGTTCGAGAACGGCCCTCAGGTGGGCAATCGGGTCGGTCACACCCAGGGCGGCGTGTCATTCGCGCTCGCGGCGGCCACCGCGATGCGCGCGCTGGACGGCGGGCGGCGGCTCGTCGGCATCTCGGCCTGGTACGTCCGTGCCGGTACCGGGGCACGCCTGCGCGCGAAAGCCGAGCTTCTGCATCAGGGCGGCCATGCGGCGATGGTGCGCACGCAGTTGCTGGGCGAGGACGGCGAACTGGTGATGGAGGCCCTCAGCCATCACACGCGCAGCACCTGAAGAAGCGAATCCCCGCGGACCAGGGCCTGCTCACGCTACGTTCGTGGCCGCGTGAGGCCTGCCGGCTCAACCCTTCTCGATCGAGTGCGCCGGCAGGCTGAAAACGAAATCCGCGATCACCCCGCCGACCTTGACGTGCGAGGCCATCTGGCGGCCTGCCAGCTCGCCGTCGCTGGCCCGGATGGCCTGGTAGATGGACTCGTGCTCGTCGAGCGAGCTCTGCCGCCGGGCAGGCTGGTCGAGCCGGAAGTTCCGATACGGCTGCAGGACCTTCCAGGTGCGCAGCGCCGTCTCCTCGAGGTATTCATTGTGGGTGGCGGCGTACAGCGACCAGTGGAATTCGCGGTTCAGCCGGGTGTAAGCCTGCTGATCGCCAACGGCGGCGCGAGCACGCTCGATGATCTCTCCGATGCCCACGCGCTCGTCTGGCGTCGCCCGGCGCGCGGTCAGCCTCGCGGCGAGGATATCCATCTCGGCCATCATCTCGATCATGCCGATCAGCCGCGACATCGTGAGCTGGGTGACGATCGTGCCCGCCCGGCGGCGAACCTGCACCATCCCGGTCGCGACCAGCCGCTGCACCGCCTCGCGCACCGGCGTCCGCGAGACACCGAAGCGCGCCGCGATCGCCGCCTCCTCGAGCTTCTCGCCGGGCTTGAGCTGGCCGGAAAAGATCATCTCCTCGAGCTGCTGGGCAAGCAGATTGCTCTGCGTCCCGTTCCTAGGCGGAACGCCATCCATCGCTCGAGACGGAGATTTACGACGGTTCATGACAAGACCGGGCATGGGATACCGCCGCCGATGTATACATCAATGTAAGATATGCATCCATAGTGTAGCGATTCTTCATCGCGCCATCCGACGGATATTGTCCCTTCATTCCTCAAGGAGCCTCGATGCCCGGTCACATTCAACTCCAGTCGTCCGACGGTCACACCCTGCAAGCGTACGCTGCCGAGCCCGCCGGCCGCCCGCGCGGCGCCGTGGTCGTGGTTCAGGAAATCTTCGGGATCAACAGTCATATCCGGCAGGTCGCGGACGGTTATGCCGCCGACGGCTACCTCGCGATCGCCCCGGCGCTGTTCGACCGCGTGCAGGCCGGCTATGAGACCGGCTATCAGCCGGCCGACGTCCAGGCCGGTGTCGCGTTGAAGAACCAGATCAGCAACGAACAGGCGCTGGCCGATGTTCAGGCGGCGATCGAGGCCTGCGCCGCCCGCGGCGCAGGCAAGGTCGGCGTGATCGGCTACTGCTGGGGCGGCACGATCGCCTGGCTGGCCGCGGCCAAGGCCACCGGCCTCGCGGCCGCGGTCGCCTACTACGGCGGCGGCGTGCCCGACCTGATCGATCAGACGCCGAAGGTGCCGACGATGCTGCATTTCGGCGAGACCGACCAGTCCATCCCGGTCGAAAAGGCCCGAAGCGTCGCGGCCAGGCACCCGACGGTCGAGACGTATTTCTACCCCGCCGGCCACGGGTTCAATTGCGACCAGCGCGGCTCGTTCCACGAGCCGTCGGCGAAGCAGGCGCGCGAACGGACGCTGCAGTTTCTCGAACGTTGGCTGGGTTGAAGACCGATCCGCCGTTCCGCGTCAGCCGCCGGGCGGCACCTCTCTCGCTCAGGTCCGAGTCGTCGGCGCATCCAGCGCCGACGGCCGCTTGCGCAGCAGATAGGTGTGCGAGCCGTCGAGCACCAGCTCGCCGGCCTGATTGTGGATCGTCGCCCGCATCCGGATCGTCCCGGTGCTGCGGCCGGGCTTGAGCTCGGTGATCTCGAGCATCGGATAGAGCGTGTCGCCGGCGTATACCGGCTTCAGGAAGCGGGCCTGCACGTCGACGAACGCCACCAGCGCATCGCCGGCCACATGCGGGAACACGCCGCCGCCGGCCACCGTCTGCACCAGCACCTGCAGGCCGTGCGCCAGCAGCCCGCGATGACCGCGCGCCCGGCAGTACTCGATGTCGTAGTGGATCGGATGATTGTCGCCCGACACCGCCTGGAACATCGTGAACATCGCATCGGTCTGCGTGCGCGAGTTGATGTAGAACTGCTCGCCGACCTGATAGTCCTCGAACCACCGGGTCTCGCAGAAGCGATGGTTGCGCGGATCGAACTCGCTCATCGTCTTTCCCTCCATCGGAATCCGTTCTTCGCTGCCGGCTCGGCATCCATCGCGGGCGCCGGCCCGCCAGGTCACCAAGGCCTGGTCAGACGACGCCCGTGCCGCCGATCGCATCCATGTGCGCCCGGTGCATCCGCGCGAAGCGCAGCACCTGGCCGGCCATCACCGCCAGGTCGTCGGCCACCTCGCGCAGCAGCGGCTGCCCCTGGTCGTCGAACATCCGGGTGCGGGTATTGATCGCCACCCCCATCGGCGCCGGCCAGCCGCGCAGCGCATGCACGACCGAGCGCAGCGCCATCAAGGTCGTGCCGGCCGCCTGCCAGCCGCCGGCGCACACCACGCAGCCCACCGCGCGCCCGTCCAGGTACGGGCTGTCGTCGTTGCGCAGATCCTCGGTGTAGTCGAGCGCGTTCTTGACCAGCCCGGACATCGAGCCGTGATAGGCCGGCGAAGCGAGCACCAGCCCGTCGCAGCGGCGCAGCAGGTCGACCAGCCGGCGCGCGCGTTCGCTGCGCTCGGGCCGGTCGGGCGAATACATCGGCAGGTCGAGTTCCGGTCCCGGCAGCGCGATCACGTCGGCGCCCAGCGCCTGCACGACCGACAATGCATAGCGCATCGCCAGTTCGGACGACGAGCCGGGCCGCGTGGTGCCGCCCAGGCCCACGATCAGCGGGGCAGAAGGATTGGACATCGGAGCCGGGACTATAGCGTAGTGCCGCCGCAGCCGTCGTCCGGGCCCTTCGCGCGGCCCTACCTCCCTACCGCCTCGGCTTTCTGCCGCCTCGGCTTCTCGCCTCCCGGCTTCTCGCGGCCCCCGCCTTCGTGACGTGCTGCCGCCCCCTCACCCGGCGAAGCGGTCCGGCGGTGGCAGGAGACACCTTCGGCTCTCCCGCCACCGCACACCGCGACGCATCGTCGTCGCCGGTCAGCCGACTTCCACCGGCACGAAGATCTTCGCATCGTCGCGCTGGATCAGCAGCGCGACGTTGGACTTCGCCTGGCCGAGCAGCTTGCGCAACTGCTCGACGCTGGTGACCGGCGTGCCGTTGCAGGCGACGATCACGTCGCCGGGCTGCAGGCCGGCGCGGGCCGCCGGACCGCTGGCCTGCTCGATGACCAGCCCGTTGCCCAGGCCCGCCTCCTTCTTCTCGTCGCGATCGAGCGGCCGCACCGCCAGGCCCAGCCGGTTCGAGGCTGGCGACGAGCTGTCCTCCTTCGCCTGTTGCGGCGGGCGCTGCTCGCCGACGGTGGCGGTCAGCGTCTTCGCGGCGCCCTTGCGGATCACCTCGAGCTTGACCGCGGTGCCCGGCTTCATCTCGGTGATCCGCGCCGGCAGATCCGACGAACGATCGACCTCGACATCACCTGCCCGCACGATCACGTCGCCCGGCTCCAGCCCCGCCCGTTCGGCTGGGCTGCCCGCCTCGACCGCGCTGACCAGCGCGCCCATCGGCCGCTTGAGACCGAAAGCATCGGCCAGCGACTGGTTGACCTCCTGGATCGTCACGCCCAGCCGGCCGCGGGTCACCTTGCCGGTGGCCACGAGCTGCTGCTGGACCTTGAACGCGACGTCGATCGGAATCGCGAACGACAGGCCCTGGTAGCCGCCGGTGCGGCTGTAGATCTGCGAATTGATGCCGATCACCTCGCCGCGGCTGTTGAACAGCGGCCCGCCGGAATTGCCCGGGTTCACCGCGACGTCGGTCTGGATGAACGGCACGAAGCTGCTGTCCGACGGCAGCGAGCGCGCCTTCGCGCTGACGATGCCGGCGGTCGCGGGGTTCTCCAGCCCGAACGGCGAACCGATCGCCAGCACCGGCTCGCCGACCTTCACCTTCGACGGATCGCCGACGCGCACCACCGGCAGATTCTTCGCATCGATGCGCAGCACCGCGACGTCGCTCTGCGGGTCGGTGCCCAGCACCTTGGCCGAGAACTCGCGCCGGTCGGTCAGCTTGACCGTCACCCGGTCGGCGTTGCTGACGACGTGCGCATTGGTCAGGATCAGGCCGTCCGGGCTGATGATGAAGCCCGAGCCCTGG
>DAISWF010000112.1:0-17375 GCA_036826495.1 Burkholderiaceae bacterium | reverse complement strand
CCGCCGTACCCGGTGGAGTTCCGTCAACAGATGCTCGAGTGGGTGGAGGCTGGCAAGACGCCGGCGGAGCTGGCTCGGGAGTTCGATGTTTCAGCCCAGACGATCGCCAACTGGGTAGGACCGTCTGCCGTTGCCGGCAAGCAGCCATCGCCGTCCAGGGACGCTCTGAGCAGCGCCGAGCGGGCCGAGTTGATGCGTCTTCGTCGGGAGAACCGACAGCTGAAGACCGAGCGGGATATCCTGGCAAAGGCTACGGCCTGGTTCGCCAGGAAAGGCGATCCGAGCTCCACGCCGTCTTCGAGCTCGTGATGGTGAACCAGGCCGACTTCAAGGTGCGAACCCTTTGCCGGGCCCTGGGCGTATCGGCCAGCGGCTACTACGCGTGGCGCGAACGACCGCCCAGCGCTCGTCGCTTGGCAGATGCCGTGGTCACCGAGCAGATCCGTGCGATCCATCGTGACTCGGACGCCACGTATGGGATGCCTCGTGTACGGGCCGAACTGATCGAGCAGGGCCAGACGATCAGCCGCAAACGAGTGGCTCGACTGATGCGGCAAGCCGGATTGCGAGGTGTCAGCCGTCGTCGAGGATTCACCGTCACCACGCGGCGCGATGAACGCCAGCGCCCCGCAGCCGATCTGAACCGCCCCGGGTTCCGAGGAGGCGGATTCGCTGTAGTCAGACCGGAACGGCCTGCACAGTGGGATTCCGCCTCTGCAGGCGCAGGAAGCGAAGACGATCGATCACAAGCTTTAGCGATTCGGTTCTCTTAGGGTGATAGCTTCCTTCGGATTCTACGCCGCCGCCATCTCCTCCCGCCGCCGCGGAAACGGCCGGAACGCCATCAGGATCAGCATCGCCGCCAGCCCCATGCCCCACGAGCCGACGTACATCGGCGCATAGCTGCCGAAGTTGTCATAGATGAGGCCGCCCAGCAGCGGGCCGGTCGACATGCCCAGGCTGCCGGCCATCGCCGTGCCGCCGATGATCGTGCCCATCATCTTCAGCGGGAAGTTCTCGCGGATGATCACGGCGTAGAGCGGCATCGTGCCGGCATAGATGAAACCGACCAGAGCGGCCACCGCGTAGAAGGGCCCGAGCGTCGAGACGAACGCATAGGCGAATACGCCGAAGGCCTGGGCCAGGAGCCCGATCACCAGCACGCGCTGCGCGCCGAAGCGGTCGCCGAGAATCCCGAAGGCGATGCGCCCGCCCATGCCGGCCAGCCCCTCGACGCTGTAGATCGACACGGCCGCGATCATCGGGATGCCGCAGGTCACCGCATAGCTGACCGTGTGGAAGATCGGGCCGGAATGCGTGGCGCAGCAGAAGAAGTTCGCCAGCATCAACGTGATGAACTGCGGCGAGCGCACCGCCTGCCGGACCGTCATGTCCGACCGCGGGCCATCGGCCGCCGTCGCGCCTTGCCCGCCGTCCAGCGCGGGCGGGCGGCGCACGAGCAGTGCGGTGGGGATCATCAGGACGGCCGCAAGGGCGGCGATGACCTGCATGGCAGTGCGCCAGTCGTGGACCGTCACCAGCCAGGCCGCGAGCGGGGCCATGGTCATCGGCGCCATGCCCATGCCGGCGGAGACCAGCGAGACGGCGAGGCCGCGCTGCGTGTCGAACCAGCCGGTCACGCAGGCCATCATCGGTGCGAAGACGGCGGCTGTCGCCGCGCCGACCAGAAGGCCGAACAGGAGCTGGAATTCGATCAGCGATTGCGCCCGACTGGCGAGCAGCAGGCTCGCGGCCAGCACGACCGATCCGGTCAGCACCACCGGGCGCGGGCCGAACCGGTCGGAGAGCGCGCCCCACACCATGCTGGCGACCGCCATCGCGAGAAAGCCGATCGTCATCGCCGTGGAAATTCCGGTGACGGACCAGCCGGTGTCCTGCGACATCGGCCGCAGGAAGACGGGCAGCGAGAACATGGCGCCGATCGCGACACAGCCGAGCAGGCCACCCGCTGCGACGATGACCCAGCGATAGGGATGGTTCATGGTTTTCTCTGTTGTACCGCACGCCACGCAGCGGTTGGCGACCTGGGCGAAGCAGTCTCTGAAGCCCTATCCGTCCAGCCGCATCGGCACGTCGCACGGGAGAGCGGCCGCCGATGCCTTGACGCTCCGCCGAAAACGTTGATATAAACGTAATTGCCCCGTGGATGTCAACCTTCCGATGCGCGCGCCTGCTGACCTTGCTTTCGGAACCACGCGTCTGGTGCGCGATACCTGCCTGTGTCTGCACGCGCAGAAGGCGGCGCGTGCGCTCGCGCGACGTTTCGATCTGGCGTTGAAGCCCGTCGGCATCACCAGCGGGCAGTTCTCTGTGCTCATGTCGCTCAATCGGCCGGAGGCACCGAATCTCGGCACCGTCGCGGCACTGCTGGCAATGGACAGAACGACCTTGACTGCCAATCTCAAGCCGTTGGAGCGGCGCCGCCTCGTCGAGACGGCAAGCGATCCGGTGGACGGGCGCGCCCGACTGCTGCGGCTGACGCCGGCCGGTCGGGCGATTCTGTCCGAGGCGGTGCCGATCTGGAGGCATCTCCATGCGGAGATCGAAGCGGCGCTGTCGGATCCGCATCATCTGCGCTCCGAGCTGAGACTTCTTTCGAGAGCCGGCGAGACGCGCGCCACGGCATCCTGATCGGCGAGCGTGCGCCGATGCTCGGGCATGTACGCCGCTTGCCCGTTGCGGTCATGATGACGTTCATGCACCTCACCCGACGCGCGCTGATCGCATCGACAGCCACGCTGCTGGCGGCGTGCACCTCTGTGCCGAATAAATCGCAGACGCCGGTCGTGCGGCCGACGCCGCCCACCGACTGCACCGCCCGGGTCGGCATCGATCGGAATGCCGATCTGCCGGGCTATCTACTGCCGAAGGCCGGCGGCGGCACGCAGTGCGTTCCGCTGCTGTTGACGGCGAACCGGCCGCCGGCGGATTACCGCGGCGACTTCTACGTCACCGAGTTCTCCGACGCGAAGTTGAAGGAGCGCTGGGCAGCCTGCAAGGCGGATGCGGCCTGCTTCAGGCGGATCGACGACCAGATGCAGCGTTGGCTGCCGCCGAACAGGGAGCGGGCGACGCGTGTGACCGGTGTCGTCGATCCGGTCGGCAGGATCGACAGCGATGGCGCCGTGGATCTGCGGGATATCCGCAAGCCGGGCTTCTTCGGCAAGGCGCCGTACCACGAGCCGATCGCGCAGGCCGACGGCCGCACGTCGGTGGTGGAGTTCACCGTGCCGCGCGATCCGCTGGAGCGGCTGAGGCTGAACATGCAGGACGACATCAAGCTGCGCGGCTGGTACGTCGAGGGGGCAGGGGTGGACGATGGGCGCGGCGGACGGCTGCGCGCGCTGGCGATCATGAGCGCCGGCGGCGGCGGCCAGCTCACCGCGATCGAGCATCCGGACGAGGTGGGTGTGCGGATGGATCCCGTCACGCGACGCGCGACTGCGGTCCGTTTCCCCAATGCGACCACCGAAGGGATCGGCATGCGCGGCTGGCGTGCCGATCTGCACGCATTGAACCGCGCGGGCTTCGACGTGCTCGCCTACGACCGCCGCGGCGAGGGTTTGTCCGGCGGCTTCAGCGATCTCAATACGCTCGAGCAGAGCGAGGACATCTTCCGTGTGCTGGAGCAGATGGAGACGGGCCGCGGCATGCGTGTTCTGACGCCGTCCGGCGGGCTGCTGGCGGGCGAGGCGGCCGGCGGCCGTCTGATGGCCGGCATGGGGGCGCGCGAGATTCCGCTGCTGCTGGTCGGCGCCTCGCGCGGCTCGATGACGACCGGCTGGGCGATGACGAAGAACTACGCCGGCGGATGCACCTACGATCTTCCCGTCGTCCGCTGCTCGCCGCCCAAGGGTTTCCGCAACATCAAGGGCGCGATCCTCCACGCGTCGTTCGTCAGCGGCGCCGGTTATCTGCCCGACGCGCCCGACCTGGCCGACCGCAACCTGTTCCTCGGCGGCATGGCGGCCGACCACCACATCGCGTTCTATCCGAACTCGGCGGTGCTGGCGAGCATGCACCGCTGGCCCGCCGCGTTCTTCGCCAAGGGATTGTGGGACCGTGCCGAGAGCCTGGAAGGGACCGTCGCCGCCTACGACAGGGTGCGGGGCCTGAAGGACATCGTCGTGGTGCGCGGCCCGCATTCGATGGATACCTGGCCCGGGCCGGAGCAGCAGCGCGTCCGCGCGCGCATGGTGACCTTCGCCGTGGCGGCGGTGCAGGGCCGGGCGAACCTGCCCGGCAGCCCGCGGTGGGCCGATATCAGGGAACTGGTGGCTACCACTCCGGATCTTTGGGAGCCGACGTCGCAGCCGCGCTGATCAGCTCCCGGACAGTTCCCGGACTGCACGGGGCGCCGTCAGGTGAAGGCCCCGGACGCCCACGCGGCCACTCGCCCCGCCGTGTTTCGATCACGTGTTTTGATCAAGCGCTTCGATCAAGCGCTTCGATCACCTGCTTCGATCACCCGGCGGCGAGCGGATTCCGCGTCGGTTCGCCGACCTTGGTCAGCGTGTTGCGGTCGGTATGATGAAACGGCTCGGCCTGCCCCTTGATCTGCATCACGGTGTCCTGGCTGTACGACCAGGTTCCGTCGGCATGGAAGACCACCTCGATGCGCCAGTCCATCGTCGTGAAGGCATGTTCGAGAAAGGGATTGGAGACGATGCCGTTCGACAGGCTGCCGCGCGTTGCCGCCAGCTCGAATCGGTCCGCATCCGGGCTGGCCTGGCCGACCGCCATCGCGATCTGGCCGCGCGGAATGGCCAGCGTATGCAGCACGTTTCCGGTGGCGGGCTCCCACAGCCAGTAGCCGACCTGGTCGTGGTACATCTTCGTGAAGCCCGGCTTGTGGATGAAGGTGTGGTAGCGCAGGCCGTAGAACACCTGCGGGCCATTGGTCTGAGGGTCGATCGGCTGCAGCTCGTAGTGCTCGACGTAGACCTGCGTCTTCGGCCCCTGCGCCTTGGGCTTGACGTCCACGCCTTTCTCGCCGCGCCACAGGCCGGCCATCCGGCGCAGCGGGCCGAGATTGGCCAGCGTATTGCCGTCCAGGTCGGCCGGCTCGGTATAGATGTCTTCGGGGAACGTGGGCATGGCTACATGTTACCGCCATCGGCGCGCATCGGCGCCGATCCGCCGCCTCCCCGGCGACGGTCAGCCCCGCGCCGGCCGCGCTACAGCTTGACCCGGCCGCTGTCGACCAGGCTCTTGATCCGGGCCATCTGCTCGTCCAGGAAGCCGGTGAAGCGGCTGCCGCGCCAGCCGACCGGTTCGAAGCCGAGGTCGAGCAGCTTCGGCTGCACGTCGGGCAGCATGACGACGCGGCTCAGCTCGGCGGCCAGGCGGTCGACGACCGGGGCGGGGGTGGCGGCCGGCACGAACACGCCGCCCCAGCCGGGCAGGTTGACGTCGGACAGCCCGCGTTCGGTGAAGGTCGGCACATCGGTGTAGATCGGGAACCGCGAAGGACTGGCGACGGCCAGCGCCTTGATCCGGCCGGGGTAGCGGGAGGCACCGCCCAGCGATGCGATGACGGAGTCGATCTGGCCGCCGAGCAGGTCCTGCAGCGCCGGCGCTTCGCCCTTGTACGGGATGTGGTTCGTCTGGATTCCGGCGGCGGCGTTGAGCAGCTCGCCGATGAAGTGGCCGCCGGAGCCTTGGCCGTAAGAGCCATAGGTGAGCTTGCCGGGCTGCTTCTTGGCGAGCGCCACCCATTCCTCGATCGTGTTGACGCCGAGCGACGTGCGCACGCCGATCGCGATCGGGGTCAGCGCCAGCAGGCTCACCGGCACGAAGTCGGTGAGCTTGTAGCCGGGGCTGGACTGCAGCAACTGATTGCTCAGGTAGGCGCTGTAGGTCAGCAGCATCGTGTGACCGTCGGCGGGCGACTGGGCGACGTGGGTGGCGGCCAGCGATCCGGCTGCGCCCGCCTTCGACATGACGATGGCCGGCTGGCCCCAGGCCTCGGTGAGCTTCTGGCCGACCAGCCGCATCATCGAGTCGTGGCCGCCGCCGGCCGGCGTGGGGATGATGATCTGCAGCGGCGCGCTCGGGTAGGTCTGCGCGCGCACGCCCGGCGACGCGAACGGGACGGTGAGCGCGGCTGCGCCTTGCAGCAGTCGTCGGCGGGTCGTATCCATGCTTGTCTCCTCGGTTGTATGTTTTCAGGCCGGCGCGGGTTCCGGCAGAAGGTGCCTCGCTACGTAAGCAGGTCGCGGGCGATCACTACCCGCTGGATCTGATTCGTGCCCTCGAAGATCTGCGCGAGCTTGGCGTCGCGCATCATCCGCTCGACCGGATAGTCCTTGGTATAGCCGTAGCCGCCGTGGACCTGCACCGCATCGGTGGTGACCCGCATCGCCATGTCGCTGGCGAAGCACTTGGCCATGCTGGCCAGCGTGTTCAGCCGTTTCCAGTCGCCGACGTCGCCGGCGCGGGCGCACTCGTAGACCAGCGCGCGCGCCGCCTCGATGTTCATCGCCATGTCGGCGAGCATGAACTGCACGCCCTGGAAATCGGCGATCGGCTGCTTGAACTGCCTGCGCTGCTTGGCGTAGCCGACGCAGGCCTCCAGCGCGCCCTGCGCCAGTCCGACGCACTGGGCACCGATCGTCGGCCGGTTCAGGTCGAGCGCGCGCAGGCTGGCGCGAAAACCCTTGCCTTCCTCGCCGACCAGGTTCTCGGCCGGCACGCGCACGTCGTCCAGGAAGATCGGCGTGTTCGGTGCGCCGCGCCAGCCCATCTTGCGCTCATGCCGGCCGAAGGTGATGCCCTTCATCTTCTTCGGCTCGATGACGAACGCGCTGATGCCGGCACTGCCGCTGCCGTCGCCGGTGCGCGCCATCAGCATGATGTAGTCGGCCTCGACGCCGTAGCTGCACCACTGCTTGCGGCCGTTGATCACGTAGCTGTCGCCGTCGCGTACCGCGCGGGTCGCCATCGCGTTGACGTCGGAGCCGGCCTGCGGCTCGGAGATCGCGATCGCGGTGACGACGCCGCCCTTGGCGATGATCGGCAGGAAGCGCTGGCGCTGCTCCTCGGTGCCGAAGTGCAGCAGCGGCATCACGAACATCGAGTTCAGGCCGGCGATCGAGCCGGCCGACGGGGAGAACCGCGACACCTCCTCGCGCGCGATGCAGACCATCGTCAGATTCGCCTCGGGGCCGCCGTATTTCTCCGGCACCCAAAGCTGCATCAATCCCGTCTCGCCGAAGAGCTCGACCAGTTCGCGCGGGAACCGGTCGTTCTCGTCGATCTCGGCGGCAATGGGCGCCACGTGCTTCTCGGCGATGCGCCGCACGCTGTCGCGGAAGGCGAGCTGTTCTTCGGTGAAGTTCATGCGGAGGGTTGAATGTTCAATGGTTGCGCCAATGGTGGTGCCAATGATACCGGGATGCTTCCAGACCGCAAGGGTCGCCATGGTCGCACCGGCGGTGCGCGGCACGCCGGGGGCCGGAGCCGGCTGTCAGGCGCGCATCGGCCGATCTGCCCGGCCTTACCCCTGCTGTTCGCCGCTTCGCCCGCCCTCGTTCGGGGGAGGATATCGACATCCCTGGCTGTTTATTTGGGTTGCGCGGTGCGAATCGAGTTGTTTGAAGTGGATCCCGCCGCGGCGCCCATCAATGCGCCCAAGCGTCCGGTGCGGGTGTTCGACAGCAGCGCGCTGCCGTGCATCGGTGCGCGGGTGGTCCTGGAAGGAAAGACCTGGTGGGTCCACGGCGTGACGATCGACTACGACCTCGGTAACGTGGTGGTGTCGGTCAGGTCGCGGCGCTGATCCGCCGGATGCTCTCCAGGACGCGCCGGTCCGGACGGATGCGTCAGACCGGCAGCGTGTGCTCGTGGGCGCCGCCGAACGGATGGACGGCCTGGGCGACGCTGGGGCGCCAGATCTGCACCTGGTTGCGGCCCGAGCGCTTGGCCGCGTAGAGCGCTTCGTCGGCGCGGGCCAGATCGCGCTGCAGGTCGGCCCCGTGCGAGCCGAGCGTGGACACGCCGAAGCTCGCGGTGACCCGCAGCGTCCAGCCGCCGCAGTCGAGCGTGTTGTGGCGGTCGAAGTGATCGCGGATGCGCTGTGCGACCTCGGCGGCCTGGCTGACCGGGCAGCCCGGCAACAGCAGCAGGAATTCCTCGCCGCCCATCCGCACGATCAGGTCGGTGGGCCTGGCAAAGCCGCGCAGCGACGCGGCGAACCATTGCAGTACCTGGTCACCGACGGCGTGGCCGTGTGAATCATTGACCGACTTGAAGTGGTCGATGTCGATGAGAACCACCGATCCTTCGATCGGCTGGCGGGCCTGCTCCCGTCGCTCGCTCAGCCGGTTGCCGAGCCCGCGGCGGTTCAGCGCGCCGGTCAGCGAATCGACATGCGCCAGATCGGCGACGCGCGCGGCGAGCTGCAGGAACAAGGTCAGCGACATGCCGATGTTCAGCCACAGGATCAGCACCAGCAGGAATACGTAGGTCATCGGCGTCGGCGTGATGGCCTCGATGCCGCGGGCGATGTCGTGGATCCGGGGCACCAGGTGCGAGGCCGACAGCACCATCAGCATGCCGAAGGTCAGCGACAGCACCCGCCGTCCCCACAGCAGGCTGGGGTCGTGCAGCTTGCGCGACGAGCGCAGCCCCAGCCACAGCGAATGGGCGATCGTCTGGCTGGCGATCAGGCTGGTCACCTGCTGGCTGTCGAAGAGCCACGCGGAGCCGGACAGCAGCACCGCGTAGGCGGCTCCGGTGAGCAGAAGGCGCCGGTCGATGTCGGGCAGCTTCACCGCGTGGCGCAGCGCCGACGTGAAGGCCAGCGGAGCCGAGCTCAGCAGCATCCAGATGACCGCGTAGTCGAATGGCGTGACGTCCGGGCCGACCGCGATCCGGTAGGCGACTCCCAGGCAGATCGCGGTGTTGGCGGCGACCTTCCGATGGATGGCCGGCTGCTGACTCAGCGCCGGGCCGATGAACAGGCCGCCCGCCGCGAATGCCGCGGCGACCAGCAGGGTCAGCAGCAGCGTGGTCTGAAAGTGCAGCGCGGGCATGGCAATATTGTGCGGACATGGCGGCCGGCGGGCCAGGGCGGCCATGCCACAGTGCGCGGTGGCTGTCGGGGCGGATCGACCGCCGGGCGGACAGGCGCCCGGAAGGTCAGGGATACCTCGGGGAGCGCGCCGCCGCGTCTGTTTGGTACGGTCCGGGTATCGCACTTGCCAGAAACGCCCTTCGAGGGCGCAGGGGGGCCCGGACCGCACCGGCCGCCCCGTACCAACTAGTTGATTCCAAGGAGCCGGGATGAGCGCAGCCAGCATTCTGGAGGGACACGGATTCGACCGCTACCGGCCGGTGCCGCAGGAGCCGGACGAGACGGCCGAACCGGGCATCTGCGTGCTGTGCAGGGAAACCGGGCCGCTCGAGTTCAGGCTGATCGCGGCGCGGGCGACCGACGACACGCGTGCCACCGCGCGGACGCTGCTGCGCCGCCCGGCCGCCGGCGAGCAGGCCGACTTCGCATTGATCGCGCCGGTGCCGCTGGCCGAGGAGCGCGACGCGATCCTGGCGCTGCTGGCGCCGCACCTGCCGGCGCCGCGCCCGGTGGAACCGCAGCCGGGTCCACGATCGCAGTCGGATCTGCGGCCGCAAGCGTCGGCGCAGCCGCAACCGACGTCCGAGGGGCAAGCCTCGTCATCCCCGCAACGGCCGCCGCGCCGCCGCGGCACCAGCCGGTTCCCGGCCGGGGGTTCCCGCCGGACCGGTCTCAGCGCCGCGCGGCGGAATCCGCCGGCGGTGTGACCGCCGGCCGCCGGCGGGCGCCGGGCAGGTTCAGCAGGTTGCCGCCCAGGATCATCAGCGTTCCGAGCACCGTCAGCAGGTCGATGCGTTCCGCATAGACGAGCCAGCCGGCCAGCGCGGTCAGCGGCACGCGCAGGAAGTCCATCGGCACCACCACCGTCGCATCGGCATGGCGCATCGCGCGCGCCATGCAGTAGTGCGAGTAGGTGCCGCAGAATGCGATGACCAGCAGCCAGCCCCAGACGGCCGGCGACGGCCATTTCCACACCGCCAGCGCCGGCAGCAGACCGATCGCGGACTGCAGCAGCAGCATCCAGAAGATGATGCCGGCCGGGTTCTCGGTGCCGGTCAGCGACTTGGTCATCGTCAGCGATATCGCGAAGCCGACCGCCGCGGCCAGCGCGATCAACTGGCCGATGTTCGCGCCGGCGGTCGACGGGCGGACGATCAGCGCCACGCCGATCAGGCCGAACACCACCGCCGCGATCTTCCAGACGTTCAGCCGCTCACCGAGAAAGCCGGCCGCCAGCAGCGCGGTCCAGATCGGCATCGTGAACTCGATCGCCACGAGCTGCGACAGCGGAATCATCGTCAGCGCGAAGAACCAGCCGAGCTGCGCGCTGTAGTGGAACGCATTGCGGACGATGTGCAGCGGCAGCCGCCGGCTGCGCAGGCTCTCCCGGCCGCCGCTGGCCCGGATCATCGGCAGCAGCATCAGCAGCCCGATCAGCGAGCGGATCTCCATCACCTCGAACACCGGCAGCTCGCCGGTCGCCTCGCGGCCGGCGACCGCCAGGATCACCATCAGCGACAGCCAGCCGGCCATCCACGGAGCGGCCAGGCGCAGGCTGTTCATCGTCAGCGGCCCCTCCCGAGGTCGAAGCGCAGGTCGACGGCGCAGCGTTCGCCGTCGTGCACCCGGCTCACCGCATGACGGGTGGTCACCCGATACAGGCCGCGGGCCCCACGCTGCGGATGATGGCCGCCCGCCAGCAGCGCCACGCTGCCGGCCTGCATCGTGACGACGAAAGGCCGCGACTGCATCCGCGGCCGCTGCTCGGTCAGCACCAGCTCGCCGCCGGTGAACTCGCGGCCGGGCTCGGACAGCAGCACGGTGGCGATCAGCGGGAACGCGGGTTCGTCGTCCGGCTGACGGCGCAGCGGCAGCCGGGCGCCAGCGCCCATCCGCAGCAGCCTGCACAGCGGGCGGCTGCGGCCGTCGCGCCGGCAGGCGGCAAGATGCTCCTCATGGGTGTCGGCGAACACGATGTCCTCGGCGGGGGCCGGCGGGTCGGCCGGCTGCTGCAGCCAGCCGGCCCAGCGGCGGGCCAGCGGCAGCACGCGACGATACAACAGTGCACGCAATCGGTGCAGCGGGTCGGGTAATGGTTCCGGCAGCGGTGCCTCGGCCAGCGCCTCAGCGGCCGGCGACGGCATCGGGAAATCCGGCCGTGGTCGGGCGACCGGCCCGTCGATCAGCGCCTTGCAGGTCGTTCCCGACAGCAGCCCCGGCAGGCAGACGACGCCTTCACGGTCGAGCTCCTCGAGCGCCCATGCCCAGTCCACGGATTCCGGCCGCGCGGCCATCAGGCGGCGTCGTGGAAGATCAGGCCGGCGGTGTGGCGCAGCCCGGCGCGCACCCGTGCCACGCCGTGGCGCATCGCCACCTGCCGCGTTCCGCGCGGCCCCCGCTCGGGCCACCGGTTGACCGCGATGATCGCCGCGTCTCCCTGCGCCAGCGGCAGCACCTCGGCCTCCTGCCGGTCGCCGCGGGTGCGCGTGATCACCAGCTCGCCCCCCTCGAACTCCTCGCCGGGGCGCGACAGCAGCATCACCACCTGCAGCGGAAACACGTGGTCGCCGTACAGATCCTGATGCAGACAGTTGTAGTCGCCGGGGCCGTAGCGCAGCAGCAGCGGGGTCGGCCGGCGCTGGCCGGCGGCATGGCAGCGCTGCAGGAACGCGTCCAGGGTCGGCGGAAAGGCGGGCGAGGGCTGCCGCGTCCAGCGGTTCGCGATGCCCGCCAGCCGTTCGTAGAGCGTCTCGCGCAGCCGCTGCAGCAGCTCCGGCAGCGGATAGGCGAAGTACTTGTATTCGCCGCGGCCGAAACCGTGGCGCGCCATCACGACGCGCGAGCGGAAAGGGTCATCGTGCGGATAACAGTCGCGCAGCGCCCGGCACTGCTCGGCGGCCAGCAGCCGCGGCAGCATCGCATGTCCGTCGCTCTGCAGCCGGCTTTCGATCATCGGCCAGTCCGCCTGCACGACTCTGCGGATCGACTGATCGATGGAACGGGAGGGGGTGCTGGCGGTCGGGCACATCGGAGGGCTCGGCAGGGAGCGGTCATGCGGGCGGCGACTGTAGCCGGCGGGCCGGCCGGCGCGCATCCGGCCGCTTGCGGTCGAATCGGCCGCCTACGCCATCGGTGGCGGGGCGATGCCGGGCGCCGGGACGATGCCGGGCGCCGGGGCTACTGCGCGCGGGCGATCAGCACCACGC
This sequence comes from Burkholderiaceae bacterium, assembly GCA_036826495.1. Lineage (GTDB taxonomy): Bacteria > Pseudomonadota > Gammaproteobacteria > Burkholderiales > Burkholderiaceae_E > DAISWF01. The sequence continues at coordinate 5,072 of DAISWF010000112.1, read as the reverse complement.
CGCCGCAGATCAGCGCGATGCCCATCCAGCCGCCGACGCTCAGGCTCTCGCCGAGCCAGAAGCGGGCGACCAGGGCGTTGATGATGTAGCCGATCGACAGCATCGGATAGGCGATCGTCACCGGCACCCGGGTCAGCGCCAGGATCCACACCACCAGGCTCACGCCATAGAACGTGAAGCCGAGCAGATAAGGCCACTGGGTCAGCACCTTGAACGCCATCTCCCACAGCGCGATGCCGGCGAACGGTTCCGGCCCCAGACGGTTGGCCCCCAGCTTCAGCAGCGACTGGGCGAACGCATTGAGCAGAACGCCGGTGAGAACGAGTGCGAAACTGGCAACATTCACGGGAAGTTTCCGGGCATCGAGTCGCGATAGACTATCGCGCCATGTCCTCCAATACCAAATCGGGCCGGGGCGGTCTGACCCTGGCGGCGCTGGGCGTGGTCTTCGGCGACATCGGCACCAGTCCGCTGTACGCCTTCAAGGAAGCTTTCAGCGGCCGGCACGGCGTTCCGGTTCAGCCGGACCACATCTACGCGGTGCTGTCGATGATGGTGTGGGCCGTCACCATCGTGGTGTCGTGCAAGTACGTGCTGATCATGCTGCGCTTCGACCACCGCGGCGAGGGCGGCGTGCTGGCGCTGCTGTCGACGATGCTGCATGCGCTGCGCGGCCGTCCGGTGCTGTTCTGGGTGGTCACGGTGCTCGGCGCGTTCTCGGCGTCGCTGTTCTATGGGGACGCGGTGATCACGCCGGCGATCTCGGTGCTGTCGGCGATCGAGGGCGTATCGGTCGCCGCGCCGGGGCTCGAGCATTTCGTGGTGCCGCTGGCGCTGCTGATCCTGGTCGGCCTGTTCGCGGTGCAGCGCCGCGGCACGGCAGCGGTCGGCGCGTTCTTCGGACCGGTGATGCTGTTCTGGTTCGGATCGCTGGCGGCGCTGGGCGTGGCCAGCATCGTGCAGACCCCCGGCATCCTGGTGGCGGTCGATCCGCGCTATGCGCTGCTGTTCATCATCGAGCATCCCGGTTATGCGTTCATGATGCTGGGCGCGGTGTTCCTGTGCCTGACCGGCGCCGAGGCGATGTATGCCGACATGGGCCACTTCGGTCCGAAGCCGGTGCGGCAGGCCTGGTTCGCGCTGGTGTTCCCGGCGCTGATGCTGAACTACTTCGGCCAGGGCGCGCTGGTGCTGCGCGATCCGGCTGCGGCCCGCAATCCGTTCTATCTGCTGACGCCCGAACCGCTGCTGATCCCGATGATCCTGCTGGCCACGCTGGCCACCGTCATCGCGTCGCAGGCGGTGATCTCCGGCGCGTTCTCGGTGACCCAGCAGGCGTCGCGGCTCAACTTCCTGCCGCGGCTGCAGGTGCGTCACACGTCCGACACCACGCAGGGGCAGATCTACATTCCGCTGGTCAACTGGATCCTGCTGGCGCTGGTGATCCTGCTGGTGCTGATGTTCCAGAGCTCCGACCGTCTGGCGTCGGCCTACGGCATCGCGGTGGCGGGTGACCTGTTCCTGACCAGCGTGATCGTGCTGCTGGGCCTGCCGCACGTGGCCGACCGGCGGATGCGGCTGCTGTGGCCGGCGTTCCTCCTGTTCATGCTGGTCGAAGGCGTCTTCCTCGCGGCCAACACGTCGAAGATCGTCGACGGCGGCTGGTTCCCGCTGCTGCTGGCCGGCGTGATGTTCACGGTGCTGACCACCTGGCGGCGCGGCCTGGAGATTTTGCGGTCGAAGAAGGATGCGTCGCCCAAGGGCGGCGACGACGGGCTGCGGATCGACCTCTCCGGCATTCCGCGGGTGCCGGGCGCAGCGGTGTTCTTCAGCTCGTCGCGGCAGGGCTGCCCCAGCGCGTTCCTGCACAACCTGAAGCACAACAAGGTCGTGCACGAGGAGACGGTGTTCCTGACGGTCGAGTTCGACGACGTGCCGCGGGTGCGCGACGACGAACGGATCGAGGTGATGCGCGGCACCAACGGCACGCAGCGGATCATCGCGCACTTCGGTTTCCGCGAGGACCCGGACGTCGCGCTGGTGCTGCGGCTGGCCGGCCGGCGCGGCTGCCAGCTCGAGATGGAATCGACGTCGTTCTTCACCAGCAAGCCGACGGTGGTATCGGTCAGCCGGCGCGGGCTGTTCGGCTGGCGCCGGAGCCTGTTCGGCTGGATGCTGCAGAACAGCGCCTCGGTGGCCGACTACTTCAAGCTGCCGCCCAACCGGGTCATCGAGCTGGGCGCCCAGGTCGGGATCTGACGGCCGCGCCAATGGTTGCCGCGGGTGGCGCTGATGACCCCGTTCGGCCGGCCGCGCGCCGCCAGGTGCTCGAAGTAGACCAGCCCGCCGCGGACCTTGAACGCGCCGGTCGGCGTGTGATTCTCGTGCTTCAGCCACACGTCGGTGCCGAGGCGTTCGTGCAGCAGCGGCCAGCGGTACTGCGGCGTCGGCGGCATCACCCGATGGACGATGCGCCGGGCAGCTTCCAGGGTGTCGCGGGACGGGATCAGCGGGTCGTGGAGCGCGGTGGACATGGCGGGCATGGCGACGGAAATCGGCGGTTTGGCGCCCGGCGGCCCGGCAGTGCGCAATGTCCGGCAGAGGGAGCCGGGCAGGTGGATCCGGCTGCCGACGTACAATTGCGCGCTGCCGCGGCGCGGGGCGGGCGCCCAGCGTACCACCCCGTGCCGCGGCCGGGGACTTCGCCGGCGCGGGCCGACAGGCCGTCGGTCCCGCCGTCGCCCCTCGACTCCTCACATCACGAACAAGGCGAACGACGCGGGCATGGTCACGCGCAGAAGCGAATACAGCGAAGCATCGATCAAGGTCCTGAAGGGCCTGGAGCCGGTCAAGCAGCGTCCGGGCATGTACACCCGGACCGACAGTCCCCTGCACATCGTGCAGGAGGTCATCGACAACGCGGCCGACGAGGCGCTGGCCGGCCATTGCCGGGAGATCATCGTCACGCTGGGTACCGACGGCAGCGTGGCCGTCGAGGACGACGGCCGCGGCATTCCGGTCGGTCTGCATCCGGAAGAGAAGGTGCCGGTCGTCGAGATCGTCTATACCCGGCTGCATGCGGGCGGCAAGTTCGACAAGCACGGCGCTGGCGGCGCCTACAGCTTCTCGGGCGGCCTGCACGGTGTCGGGGTGTCGGTCACCAATGCGCTGTCCAAGCGGCTGGAGGTCACCGTGTGGCGCGACGGCGGCGCGCACGACATCGTGTTCGCCGACGGCGACGTGGTGCAGCCGCTGCGCAGCCGGCCGCCGGGCAAGGGCGACCGCAGGCACGGCACCCGCGTGCGCTGCTGGCCGAACCCGAAGTACTTCGACAGCCAGCAGATCGGCCACAACGAGCTGATCCAGTTGCTGCGCTCCAAGGCGGTGCTGCTGCCGGGGCTGCAGGTCACGTTGATCGACGCCAAGAGCGGCCGCACGCAGAGCTGGCAGTATACCGAGGGGCTGCGCGGCTACCTGTCCGAGACCCTGGCCGCCACCAGCGGCGCCGAGCCGCTGATCCCGCTGCTGGAGGGCAGCCAGTACGTGGCCGCCGGTCACGAGACCTTCGCCGAGGGCGAAGGGGCGCAGTGGGCGGTGCTGTGGACCGAGGAGGGTGCGCTGATCCGCGAATCGTACGTGAACCTGATTCCGACGCCGGCCGGCGGCACCCACGAATCGGGGCTGCGCGAGGGGCTGTTCGGCGCGGTCAAGGGCTTCATCGAGCTGCACTCGCTGCTGCCCAAGGGCGTCAAGCTGCTGCCCGAGGATGTGTTCGCGCGCGCGAGCTTCGTGCTGTCGGCCAAGGTGCTCGATCCGCAGTTCCAGGGCCAGATCAAGGAGCGGCTGAACTCGCGCGATGCGGTGCGGCTGGTGGCGTCGCTCGCCAAGCCGCAGTTCGAGCTGTGGCTGAACCAGCACGTGGACATGGGCCGCAAGCTGGCGGAACTCGTGATCCGCCAGGCGCAGGCGCGCAGCCGCGCGGCGCAGAAGGTCGAGAAGAAGAAGAGCTCCGGCGTCGCGGTGCTGCCCGGCAAGCTGACCGACTGCGAGTCGGAGGATCTGTCGCGCAACGAGCTGTTCCTGGTCGAGGGCGATTCGGCCGGCGGCTCGGCCAAGATGGGGCGCGACAAGGAGTTCCAGGCGATCCTGCCGCTGCGCGGCAAGGTGCTGAACACCTGGGAAACCGAACGCGACCGGCTGTTCGCCAACAACGAAGTCCACGACATCGCGGTGGCGATCGGAGTCGATCCGCACGGGCCGAACGACGAGCCCGACCTGTCCGGCCTGCGCTACGGCAAGCTGTGCATCCTGTCGGACGCCGACGTCGACGGCGCGCACATCCAGGTGCTGCTGCTGACCTTGTTCTACCGCCACTTCCCGAAGCTGGTCGACCGCGGCCATGTGCACATCGCGCGGCCGCCGCTGTTCCGCGTCGACGTGCCGGCGCAGGGCAAGCGGCCGCTGCGCAAGCTCTACTGCCTCGACGAGGGCGAGCTGCGTCACGTCGAGGACAAGCTGCGCAAGGACGGCATCCGCGACGGCGCCTGGTCGATCTCGCGGTTCAAGGGGCTGGGCGAGATGAGCGCCGAGCAGTTGTGGGAAACGACGATGAATCCCGACACGCGGCGGCTGCTGCCGGTGGGGCTCGGCAGCCTCGATGCCGGCGGCACCTCGCAGCGCTTCACGATGCTGATGGGCAAGGGCGAGGCGGCGGCGCGGCGCGCCTGGCTCGAGGAACGCGGCAACGGGGCCGAGGTCGATATCTGATACGGAAGCCGGCGTCTGCCGACCGAGGCCGGCATTCGGCGGCGAGCGCATCGCCGCCTTCGGAAGGCCGATCGGCGCATTCCGGAACCAACCGCTTACCGGACTTTATTGAACGATGGATGAACAGGATCTCTTCTCTGGGATGGGCGAGGGCGGCGAGGGCGGCGACGGCAACGGCGGTGACTCGCTGACCTTGGCCGACTACGCCGAACGCGCCTATCTCGACTATGCGGTGTCGGTCGTCAAGGGCCGCGCGCTGCCCGACGTCTGCGACGGCCAGAAGCCGGTGCAGCGGCGCATCCTGT
>DAISWF010000111.1:15019-17379 GCA_036826495.1 Burkholderiaceae bacterium | reverse complement strand
GGTTCGCGTAGCCCCAGCGGTAGCTGTCAAGCGGGGTGGCGCCCAGCGCCATCGGATAGAGCAGCAGCGCGCCGATGACGACCAGCACCCGCAGCGCGGCCCGGTCGCGCCAGCCTGCGTGCCAGCCGGGCGCCGATGCCTGCACGCCTGCCGCCATCGCCCGCATGAACACGCCTCCCGCCAGCACCAGCGCGGTGATGCTGAGATCCTCGGTCACCGCCCGCAGATAGGCCACCCCCGGCAGCCCGCGGATCGGCCAGCACATCAGCAGCACCGCGCCGAGCGCGGCGCCCACCAGCACCCGCCGGCGGGACGCCAGCGGGAGGCGGCGGACAGGTGGCAGCCAGGCCGTGAAGCCGACCAGCAGCGCGGCGGCCGCGAACACCAGTCCGGCACAACCGGCGAGATCGGTCAGCCGCGCGAAGACGCCGATCGCGATGTCGTCGTTCATCGGCTGCTCCGCGTATCGGCCGACGCGCGCATCTGCTGGTCGATCCATGCCTGGTTGAACCGTGCCCAGGCGATCAGCGTCCGGTTCCAGGTGTAGACGAGCAGGTACTGGCCGTCGGCGGTATGGGTCAGCGACGGGTACGAATACTCGAAGTCGCAGCCCTCGCCGTAGCACTTGAATTTCGTCGCGAACCGGGCCACCCGTTCGGTCTGCGATGCCGGGATGCCGGCCTCGCCGGCCACCCGCTGCATTGCCGACGTGAAGTTCGTGCGGTGGCCGACATCGGCCGCCTGGCCGGTCTGATCGTCGAGCATGCTGATCAGGCGCCAGCTAGCGCCCTGGTCGGCCGATGCCAGCAGCGAAAGCTGCCTGCGGTTCCATTCGCTGTTGTTGGCCACCACCAGCAGCCGGCCGTCGGGCAGCGCAGCGCCGGCCACCGGCGAGCCGGGATTGTGCAGCGGGCTCTCGGTCGGCGCCGACCAGCGCCGCCCGCCGTCGTCGGTGCGGGTCTCGATCACCCGGCGCGGCTTGATGTCGGCGGCGTTGCGCATCATCGCGATCGCGCGGGTCGGCGATTGCACCAGCACCAGCGGCTGCACCGCGGTGAAACGGGTGTTCAGCCGCTGCTTGTCGACCACGTGGCCGTCGGCATCGATGCGCAGCAGCTCGGCGCACTTGGTGATGAACTCGTGATAGGCCGGCAGCCCGGTGCTGCCGTCCTGGTAGACCACCGGGGTGTTGCGCACCAGCGTGCTGAGATTGAGGAACGGCGTCGTGATCAGCCGGCGCGCCGGCCCCCAGGTGGCGCCGTCATCGGCCGACACCCGCACGTTGATCGAGCTGCCGGCCCAGCCGCCGACCGATACCGTCACGTAGAACAGCCAGATGCGGCCGTGCGGGTCGCGGCGGGCGACGCCGTTGCCGACCTTCTTCACATAGCGCACCACCGCCAAGCCGGTGTCGCCGGCCGTGGCGGCGGTGCCGACCGGACCCCAGGTGCCGCTCGCCCGGTCGAACACCGCGGTGCCGATCACCGCGTCCGGGCTGCCTTCGTTGCCCGAGATCCAGAAGGCTCGCGCCCGGCCGTCGCCGAGCTCCAGCAGAGACGGCGAGTGGATCTCGATCAGGTCGGGGTTCGGCATGAAGCCGCGCTCGAACTGCGGCGCCGCTGCCCGATCGGCCTCGATGACCGGCGGTTCGAACGGCACCGCGGCGGGTGAGCCCAGCACCTGCACGAATGCGGCGATGAAGGCCGCCGTCAGCAGCAGGCTGATCGGCCAGCGTGCCCGCGGCGCGGCGCACGGCGAGACCGTCACCGGTACCGCCGGCGGCGATGCATCCGGCGGCGCCGTCACCGGCACTCCGATTCGGTGCCCGGCGCACGCGCCTTACCGGTGACGACCAGGGATTCCCACGCTGCCGGCGGCGCCGTCACCGGCACTCCGATTCGGTGCCCGGCGTCAGCCGGTCGGGCAGCGGCTCGCCGGGTCGCGCATCGACCAGCAGCTCGCGCATGAACAGATGCTCGAACACCCGGCCGCGCAGCATCTCGTCGATCTGCTCGCGGGTGTGGCGGCTGCGGATCTCGAGCCGCTCGCCGATCACCCGGCAGCCTTCGCAGACCTCGCCGCCGAACGGCACCTTGACGGTGAACAGCCGGAAGCGCTGCGCCAGCGCGCGGGCATCGTGCTCGCCGTCGTCGGCATAGCCGAGCACGTTGGCGCCCGGCAGCAGGAAGCGGTCGGCCTCGTACATCGCGCGGAAGTTGCAGGGCACCCGCACGTCGTGGCCAGCGGCGTGGCGGCGGGCCCCTTCGTCATACCGGCCGGCCGGCCCTTCGAGCGGCGCGACCGTCGATGCGAACGCCAGGTAGGTCAGGAACACCGCGGCGACGCTGGCCGGACGAGTC
>DAISWF010000111.1:7206-15009 GCA_036826495.1 Burkholderiaceae bacterium | reverse complement strand
GATCACCGCCAGCATCGCCAGCAGCAGCAGCCAATGCGAAGACGTGTAGAGCGCAGCCGCCGGCAGCGCGGCCGCCAGCCGCCACGACAGATAGCCGATCAGCGCGCCGATCGTGGCCGCCAGCAGCAGCGCGACCAGATAGACCCAGCGCGGCAGCCGTTCCCAGTAGACCGCCAGCAGCACCGCGATCGCCGGCATCGCCGGAAACAGGTAGCGGCCCGAGCGCTGCGACGGCAGCGCGAAGACCAGGAACAGGGTCAGCACCCAGAGCCACAGCAACTGCTGCTCGATCGGCGAGCGGCGGAAGTCGCGCGCGCCGAGCACGAACAGCGCCAGCACCGGCAGCGCCAGCAGCCCGGCATTCAGCGGATAGTTCAGCGCCAGGCTCCAGATGCTGGAGCCGCCCCACAGCAGCGTCTTCAGGTAGCCGCCGCTCGCCTCGAACTTCTCGGCGTTCTCGCCGATCACGAACTCGCGCCAGATCGCGCCGGGCTCGGGGTCCAGTGCGAACCACAGGCCGAACAGCGCCAGCGCGATCGTCATCGTGATCACCAGGCCCGCGAGGTCCTGGCGGATGAAGGCGGCCAGCCGGTAGCCGCGGTGATGCAGCCGCCACCAGGCGAGCCCCAGGCCGACCGGCAGCGCCAGCGCGAACGACTTGTACAGGAACGTGATGCCGAAGCAGATGCCCAGCAGCAGCGGCACTGCGAGCCGCGACTCGAACGCTGCCGGCCGCCAGTACAGCAGCACGAAGAACGGCAGGAACATCCAGAACGTCTCGGGCGCATTGGTCAGGAACGGGCGGCCGTAGCGATAGGTGCTGAAGAACGCGAGAAAGCTCAGCGCGGCGACCCATGCCGGGCCGCGGCGGCCGGTCAGCCGGTGGGCCAGCAGGCCGGCCAGCAGCGCGGCCGCGAAGGTGTAGACGACGCTCGGCAGCCGCAGGTTCCAGCGGGTCCAGTGCTCGCCGCCGGCGGTCGACGCGATGCCCTGCCAGAACAGCATCGGCGGCTTGGTGTTGCGCATGTTGTCCAGCTCGGAGGCGAGCGGCAGCCAGTGGCCGCTCGCGGCGGTCAGCCGGGCGATGTGGAAGTAGACGCTCTCGTCGCCGTTCTTGGGGATGTGGCGGCCGTCCAGTCCGTACAGGTAGGCGGCCAGCGCCAGCAGCGCGATCGCCGCCCAGGCGAACCCGGTCGGCCACCCGGCCGGATGGGGGGCGGCCGCTCGGTCGGGCCGGGCAGGCAGCGCGTCGCGTGCTTCAGCGGTTGCCGGAGGAGTCATCGGGTTCGGCTTTCCGCGCGTGCCGGAACGTCCAGCGGTCGTTCAGCAGGAAGTTGAAGATGCTGGACGCCGCGATCGCCGCGAGGCTCGCCAGCAGATAGTGGATGTGGGTGGCCAGCCAGCGGCTCAGCAGGAACTGCAGCAGGATGCCGAGCCAGCAGGCGGACGCATACTGGGCGAACTGGGTGAGCAGCCGGCCGCCGGGCGCCCGGCTCCGGTCGCGCCAGGTCCACAGGCGGTTCCAGGTGAAGTTGTTGATCGTCGCGAGCAGGATCGCCAGGCCCAGCGCCAGGTCGAGCCGCAGCTTGTCGGGCGTGACCCACGCGAGCAGGTATTCGCGGCTGACGAACAGCACCGCCAGATTGACCACGACGCCGCTCGAGCCGACGGTGCCGAACTTCAGCAGCCGCAGCCCGAGCAGCCAGCGCAACAGCGGCGAGCGCTGCAGCCAGGTGGAGTTCATGCCGGCTCGCCGTGCAGCGCCGTCGCCGGCGGCGGCTCCGCCAGCATCTCGCGGGCCTTGCTCAGCACCTCTTCGACGGTGATGCGCTTGAGGCACTGGTTGTCGCCGTCGCACGGCGAGCGCCGGTGGTTGTAGGCGGTCAGGCACGGCGAGCAGGGCAGGCCGATGAAGAAGCTGAACGCGTCGTCGCCGAGCGGCCCGTACAGCAGCGGCGTCTCGGGCCCGAAGAACACGATCGTGCGGATGCCCACGAGCGCCGAGAACTGCCCGGGCGCGCCGTCGTTGGTGATCAGCAGCGCCGCGCACTGGTACAGCGTCAGCAGCTCGCGGACGTCGCGGGTGTAGCCGGTCAGGTCGACGCAGGCGGGGCTGCCGCACGACAGCACCAGGTCCTGCGCGAGCGGCCGGTCCTCCTTCAGGCCGGTGATGCCGATCGCATAGCCTTCGGCCAGCAGCGCCCGGCACAGCGCGCGGTACGAATCGGGCGGCCAGGCGCGGGTCGGCAGGATGCCGCCGCCCGGATACATCAGCACCAGCCGCCGGCCGGCGGTACCCGGATGGTCCTGCCCCAGCCGCGCCTGCATCGCCTCCAGCTCCTGCGGCGAAGCGACGATTCTCGGCGGCGTCAGCCGCGGCGGCACGATCGGGAACTTGGCGACCGGCGTGCTGGTCGACTCGATCGCACCGGCCAGCGACAGCAACTGCAGGGTCAGATGCCGGTAGGGGTTGTAGCCTACCCGCCGGTTGATGAACGAGCCGCGGTAAAGGCCCTCCTGCGTCAGCCGGTGGAAGCCGACGCGCACCGGCGCATTCGACAGGAACGAGAATACGCTGCTGATCCGCGCGAACAGTTCGCAGTCGATCGTCACGTCGAAGCGCATCGCCCGCAGCCGCGACACCATCGCCGCCGACTCGCGCGCGAAGTTTCCGAACGTGCTGTCGTCCAGCGTCAGCACGTTCTGCGGCGGGATCACGTCGAGCAGATCCAGCGCCTGGCGGTTCTTCGCGAACATCAGCATGTGCAGCGACGCGTCCGGATAGCGCTCCTTCAGCCAGCGGAACATCGGATAGGCGAGCACCAGGCTGCCCATCTCCGACAACAGGATGATCAGGATGCGGCGCGGCGCCGGGGGAGCGGGAGGCGGCGGCAGCAGGCGGTTGACCAGGGACAGCAGCGCGCACAGCGGCACGCCGATCCAGCGATCGACCGCCCTTTGGGTTCCGATTTGCATGACGAGTCGAAGAACCGGGCGCGGCCCGGGCGGCGAAGGTCGAGGATCTTAACAAACCTGCCGGACCGGCGGCCCGGTACCGCCGGGTACGGCCGGGCTCCGGCGCCCGGCGGCGGCCTGCAGGGGCTCGCCGGCGACCGGCCGCGTCACGGCGGTTCGTATGTCACGGCTCCGTACGTCAGAGCTCGTACGTCACAGCGGTTCGTACTTGTAGCCGACGCCATAGACCGACTGGATCGGTTCGTGGTCGGGCGACACCTCGGCGATCTTGCGGCGCAGCTTCTTCACGTGGCTGTCGACGGTACGGTCGGACACCACCCGATCGTCGCGATACATCGCGTCCATCAACTGCTCGCGCGAGAAGATCCGGCCCGGCTGCTCGGCCAGCACCCGGAGCAACTGGAACTCGACGGCGGTCAGGCCGAGATCGCGTCCGCCCAGGGTCGCCGACCAGCGTTCGGGATGCAACTGCAGCCCGATGCTGGCCGCGTCGGCCGTGCCCGGCCGATGGCGCCTGAGCACCGCCTTGACCCGCGCGACCACCTCGCGCGGGCTGAACGGCTTGCAGATGTAGTCGTCGGCGCCGAGCTCCAGGCCCAGCAGCCGGTCGATCTCCTCGACGCGGGCGGTGACCATGACGATCGCCGGGCCGTCCCCGGAGCGGATCGCCCGGCAGACATCCAGCCCGCTCTTGCCCGGCAGCATCAGGTCCAGCAGCACCAGGTCGACCTGATGATCGCGCAGCCACGCGATCGCATCGTCGCCGCGCGACAGGTGGTGGGTCTCGAAGCCGGCGCTGACCAGGTAGTCGCGCAGGATCGCGGCGATCTTCTCCTCGTCCTCGACGATCAGTACGCGTTCAGTCATGCTCAACGATGTTCAGCCATGCCGGGCCGACGCATGCAGCGGCAGGCGGATGTCCCAGCGCAGGCCGCCCAGCGCGCTGGCCGATGCCCGCATCGCGCCGCCGTGCGCGCGGACGATCGCATCGACGATCGCCAGGCCCAGGCCGGCGCCGCCGCTGGCGCGCGCACGTGAGCCGTCGACGCGGAACAGGCGCTCGGTCAGCCGCGACAGATCGGCTGCCGGCACGCCCGGCGACGAGTCCTCCCAGGTCAGATGGGCCTCGCCCTGTTCGGCGCGCAGCTTCAGCGCCAGCCGCGCCGGGGCCTCGCTGTAGCGCAGCGTGTTCTGCAGCAGGTTGCCGACCACCTGCGCGAGCCGTGCCTCGTCGGCCACCACCGTGACGCCCGGCGACAGGTCGCGGGTCACGATGAGCCGGCTGTCGTCGACGGCGGGACGGGCCGCCTCCAGCGCATCGCTGACCACCTCGGCCAGGGCGCCCGGTTCCTTGTGATAGCTGAGCGCGCCGATGTCCGACAGCGACAGCACGCGCAGATCCTCGACCAGCCGGGTGAGCTGCCCGACCTCCTGGGCCAGCGAGCCGACGGCCCGCTGGTCGAGCGGCCGCACGCCGTCCTGGATCGCCTCGATCTCGGCGCGCAGTGTGGCCAGCGGCGTGCGCAGCTCGTGCGCGATGTCGGCGATCCATTGCTGGCGTGCACGGCGGGCGGCCTCCAGCGCACCGGCCAGATGATTGAAATCGGCGGCGAGCTGCGCCAGCTCGTCGTTGCTGTCGACCGTGATCCTCGCAGAATAGTCGCCGGCGGCCAGCGCCGCCGCGCTGTCGCGCAGCCGCCGCAGCCGCCGCGACAGCCAGTGCGAGATCAGCGCCGCGTTCAGCAGCACCGCCGCGAACAGGCCCAGCGCGATCGCCGCGAAGCGCCGGTTCTGCTGCGTGAGGAAGATCTGCTCGAGCGACGCCACCATCTGTACCCTCGGCACGTAACCGAGATAGCCGACGGTGCGGCCGTCGACCTCGATCGGCTTCAGCACCGCCTGCTCGGCCCGGTCCGCCGGACCCAGCAGCACCTCGCGGCGTTCGTTCAGCAGCAGCATCCGCGGGTCTATCGTCAGCGGCGGCAGCGGGCGCGCGGCGGTCGATGGCGGACCGGCGGGACCGGCCGGGGCGGATACCGGCGGACCGGACGGCCCGCTGGAAGCTGTCGGCGCGGGCGCGGGCGCGGACGGCGCCGGCGGGCCCGCTTCGTCCGGCGGCCGCCGGCCCGATCGGCTGACGCCGAGCACCTCGCGCAGCAGGTCCTGCCAGCGCTGGCGATCGTCGGTCAGCCAGCGCCAGTCGCCGCGCTGCCGGTAGCCGTCGGCCAGCCGGCTCACCAGCGGCGTCAGCCGCGATTCATCGGCGCGGTTCAGGTACTCGACCAGCCCCTGATCGAAGCTCCAGCCGTAGATCAGATAGGCCGCCATCACCAGCAGCAGGTTGGCGCCGGCGATCGCCACGAACAGCTTGACCCGCAGGCTGTCGAGCGAACGCAGCCAGGCGGGCAGGGAGGTGATCGGAGTTTCGTCGCGCGGACTCATCGCATCGGCACGTTACGGCGCAAAAACGCAAACATTGTGCAGAAGACCGGAAACATTTCTGCAAATTGCTTCCTCAATTGGTCGTCACGATCAGCGCCATTCTGCACTCTGGGGCCGTTCGATGACCGAAGATCCGAAGCCGCCGGCACGTCTGCCGAAGCGGCGCTCGCTGCTGAAACTGGGCGTCGGCCTGGGCACGCTGGCGGCGCTCGGCGGCGGCGGCTGGTATGGGTGGCGCACCTGGGGCGCGCGGCCGGCCGGTGAAGGCTTCATCACCGCGACGGTCCAGCGCGCCAGCATCGAGGACCTGGTCACCGCCACCGGCGCGCTGCAGCCGCGCAACTACGTCGACGTCGGCGCGCAGGTGTCGGGCCAGCTTCGCAAGCTGCACGTCGATGTCGGCAGCGAGGTCAACGACGGCGATCTGCTGGCGGAGATCGATGCCGAAACGTCGGCCGCCCGCGTCGAGGCCAGCCGCGCGCAGCTCCGTTCGCTGCAGGCCCAGCTCGGCGAGCGCGAGCTCAATCTCGCCAAGGCCGAACGCGATCTGCAGCGGCAGAAGAACCTGATGGCCGAGGATGCGACGACCGGCGAGACGCTGCAGAACGCCGAGACCACCCTGCGCACCGTGCGCGCGCAGATCGAATCGACGAAGGCGCAGATCCAGCAGCTCCAGGCCAGCATGCGGGTGGAGGAGGCGAACCTCAAGTACACCCGGATCTATGCGCCGATCTCCGGCACCGTCGTCAGCATCACGTCGCGGCAGGGGCAGACCCTCAATGCCAACCAGCAGGCACCGACCCTGCTGCGCGTCGCCGACCTGTCGACGATGCTGGTGCAGTCGCAGGTGTCCGAGGCCGACGTCACCCGGCTGCGGCTCGGCATGGACGTCTACTTCACGACCCTGGGCGGGCAGGGCCGCCGCTGGTACGGACGGCTGCTGCGGATCGAGCCGACGCCCACCGTCACCAACAACGTGGTGCTGTACAACGCGCTGTTCGAGGTGCCCAACCCGAACCGCAGCCTGATGACGCAGATGACGGCGCAGGTGTTCTTCGTCGCCGCCGAGGCGCGCGACGTGCTGCTGGTGCCGATGTCGGCGCTGACGATGCAGCGCGGCCCGGGCGGTGGTTCCGGCGGCCGCGGCGAACGTTCACCGGCCGATGCGAGCGCGGCCGGCAGCGGCGTTCGCGAGGTCTCCGCGCAGAGCGGGGCCGATGGGGCTGCGGGCAACAAGGCTGCGCCGGTGGCGGCGACCGGAACGGCGTCGGCGGGAGCCGCGGGGCGCCCGGATCCGGCCGCCACACCGGCCAGGGCCGCGAGGGCGGGAGGCGAACGCCGGACCGGGGCCGGCAGGGCGGGGGCGACCAGGCGCGGAGCGGGCACCGTGGGGGCGGGCGGCAGCGCTGCGGGTGCAGGAGCCGGTGCAGGAGCCGGTGCTGGTGCTGGCGCAGGTGCGGGTGCAGGTGCGGGTGCGGGTGCGGGTGCGGGTGCGGGTGCGGGTGCGGGTGCCGCGGCTTCGCCCGGCGGCGATCCGTCGCGGCCGCGCTTCGATCGCGAGGCATGGGCCAAGCTCAGCGATGCCGAGAAGGACGAGATCCGCGCGCGCCGGCAGGCCGCACGAGCGGCGGCGGAGGCGGGCGGAGCCGGTGCCGGCGGTTCCGGCAGGGCTGATGGCGCCGGCGGGGGAGCGGGTGGCTCGAGAGCTGGCAGTCCCGGAGAGGTCGCCGGCCCGCCGTTCGATCGCGCCGCCTGGTCGCAGATGAGCGATGAAGAGCGGCAGCGCTGGCGCGAGCGGCGCCGTGCCGAACGCGAGGGCGGGGCCGATGCGGCCACCGGTCCGGGGGGGTCTGCCGGCCAGGCAGGTCAGATGCGGTCGGCCGGCCAGGCTGGCCAGGCCGGGCAAGCCGGAGGCCGGACGCCCGCGGCCTCCGCATCGACCGGCGGACCTGCCGCCGCCGTGGCGCCGACCGGCAGCCCACCCACCGCGCAACCTGTCGCGATGGTGGTGCCTGCCCCGCCTCCGCCGCGCCGTCCGCGCAAGGCGAAGGTGCGGGTGATGAAGGAGGACGGCGCGATCGAGGAGCGCGAGGTCACGATCGGCATCAGCAATCGCGTGCATGCCGAGGTGATCGAGGGCCTGGCCGAAGGCGAGCGGGTCATCGCCGGCGTCCGTCAGGCCGAACGCGCCCGCGGGGCGAGCGGGCAGACCGGCGCTGCCGGGCCGGCCGGCGGCGGTCTCGGCGGGCCGTCGCCGTTCGGTGGTCCCGGCGGCCTGCCGGGGCCGATGGCTCCCGGTGGAGCGGGGCGCCGATGAACTTCGCGACGATCGATGTCACGGCGACCGCCCGCGCGGCCTCGCCCGCGGCGCCGGCGCAGCCGCCG
>DAISWF010000111.1:0-7196 GCA_036826495.1 Burkholderiaceae bacterium | reverse complement strand
GGATCTGGTCATCGAGGCCGGCGAGCTGGTGGCGATCATGGGCGCGTCGGGCTCCGGCAAGTCGACACTGATGAACCTGCTCGGCTGTCTGGACCGGCCCACCAGCGGCACCTACCGCTTCATGGGCCGCGACGTGTCGGGGCTCGACCGCGACGAGCTCGCCGAGCTGCGCCGCGAGGCGTTCGGCTTCGTGTTCCAGAGCTACAACCTGATCGCGACCAACACCGCTGCCGAGAACGTCGAGGTGCCGGCGATGTATGCCGGGCAGCCGGGCCCGCAGCGCCGCCGTCGCGCCGCCGAGCTGCTGGCGATGCTTGGCCTGTCCGACCGCGGTCACCATCGCCCCAACCAGCTTTCCGGCGGCCAGCAGCAGCGGGTGTCGATCGCCCGGGCATTGATGAACGGCGCCCAGGTGATCCTCGCCGACGAGCCGACCGGCGCGCTCGACAGCAAGAGCGGCGCCGACGTGATGGCGCTGCTGAAGCGTCTGTCCGCCGACGGCCACACGGTGATCCTGATCACCCATGCACCGGAGGTCGCCCGGCATGCGCAGCGGGTCATCGAGATCCGCGACGGCAACATCGTCGCCGATCCCGGGCCGCCGCGGCTGCGCGGCGCAGGCGGCATGTCGCCTGCGCATCCGTCAGCCCCGGCGGGGCGGGCCGCCGGGCCGGAAGTCCCGGCCGCGCCGCCGGATCCGGTCGCCGCTCCGGTGGACCCCGGCGCCGGCTCGGCGCGCCGCGCCACCGCCCGGCGCTCGTCGTTCATGGCCGACGTGCTCGAATCGACCCGCACCGCGCTGCGCGCGCTGCGCGCCAACGTGTTCCGCGCGATCCTGACCCTGCTGGGCATCGTGATCGGCGTCGCGTCGGTGATCGCGATGATGGCGATCGGCGATGGCGCCAAGCAGGTGGTCATCGACCGCATCAGCGCGATGGGCTCGAACCTGCTGCTGGTGCGCCCGGGTGCGCCGAACCAGCGCGGCTTTCGCAACGTCTCGACCCTGGTGCTGAGCGACGTGCAGGCGATCGACCGCGAGGTGCCCAACGTGCTGGCCGCGGTGCCCGAGCAGGAGAGCACGGTGACCATGCGCTACGTCGACATGGACCATTCGACGTCGGTGATCGGCACCTCGGCCAAGTATCCGCTGGTGCGCAAGTGGCAGCCGGCCCGCGGCACCTTCTTCACCGACGAGGACGAGCAGAACTATGCGACGGTGGCGGTGCTCGGGCAGACCGTCGCGCGCGCGCTCTTTCCGGGCGGGCAGGATCCGCTGGGGCAGTACGTGCTGGTCAACAACCTGGTGTTCCAGGTGATCGGGGTGATGGGCCCGCGCGGCGCGTCGCCGACCGGTCAGGATCAGGACGACACGGTGCTGGTGCCGTACCAGACCAGCCAGCTACGGCTGTCGGGCCAGCGCTTCCTGCGCAACGTGACGGTGGCGGTGGAGGACGTCGAGCGGATCGACCAGACCCAGGCGGCGGTCGAATCGCTGCTGGCCGAGCGGCACGGCACGATCGACTTCCAGATCCGCAACATGGCGTCGATCATCGACACCGCCACCGAGACGCAGGACACGATGACGATCCTGCTCGGCTCGATCGCGGCGATCTCGCTGCTGGTGGGCGGCATCGGCGTGATGAACATCATGCTGGTCAGCGTGACCGAGCGCACCCGCGAGATCGGCATCCGGATGGCCACCGGCGCGCGGATGCGCAACATCCTGCAGCAGTTCCTGATCGAGGCGCTGGTGGTGTCGGCGCTGGGCGGGCTGATCGGCGTCGTCATCGGTCTGGCGGTGGCCGCCGTGATCGGCGCCGCCGGCACGCCGGTGCAGTACTCGGCGATGCCGGTGCTGCTGGCGTTCGGCTGCGCATTCGCCACCGGCCTGGTGTTCGGCTATCTGCCGGCCCGCAAGGCCGCGCGGCTCGATCCGGTCGTGGCATTGTCTTCGGAGTGACCGGCATGCGCATCGATTCATCGGCCGCTCCGTGCCGGCCCGTGCGGCCCGCGGTGCCCGCCGTCGCGACCGGCCGGCGGCAGCCTTCGCGGCCGCTGCGACTGTCGGCGCTGACCGCCATCTGCCTGCTGGCCGCCTGCGCGGTCCACGAACCGGCGATGCGCCCCGACCTGCCGATGCCCGCCAGGTGGACCGAACCGGCCGGCGATGCCGCCACCGTCATCGATCCGCAATGGTGGCGCGGCTTCAATTCGGCCCAGCTCGACACGCTGGTCGGCGAGGCGCTGGCCGGCAGCGGCGATCTGCGGATCGCCGCGCAGCGGGTGCAGCAGGCCGAGATCGCACTCGGTCTGGCCGGCGTCGGCAAGCTGCCGATCGTCAACGCTTCGGCCTCCACGGGTGCGACCCGCGCCGACGATCCGCAATCCGATCCCGTCACCCGCAAGTCGAGCGGCGCCGGCCTGTCGGCCAGCTACGAGGTCGACCTGTGGGGCCGGATCGCAGCCGGCGTGCGCGCCGGCGAGGCGACCCTGGCGGCCAGCCAGTTCGACCAGGACGCCGCGCGGCTGTCGGTCACCGCCAACGTCGCGATCGGCTATTTCCAGTGGCTGGCGACCCAGGAACGGCTGGCGATCGCCCGTGAGAATCTGGCGACCGCCGAACGGGTGCTGCGCGTCGTCGAGGCCCGGCGGCGCAACGAGGTCGCCACCGCGCTGGAGGTGTCGCAGCAGCGCACGACGGTGCTGGCGCAACGGACGGCGCTCGAGCCGCTGGCGCTGCAGCAGCGGCAGATCGCCTCGGCGCTGGCGCTGCTGCTGGGCCGGGTGCCGCAGGCCATGACCCTGCAGTCCGAGCCGTTCGCGGCGCTGGCGATCCCGGAAGTCACGCCGGGGCTGCCCTCGTCGCTGCTGTACCGGCGCCCCGACCTCGCGGCAGCCGAGGCGCAGCTCGCGGCGGCCGATGCCAACGTCGAGGCGGCCCGCGCCGCGCTGCTGCCGACCTTCGCGCTGTCGGCCTCCGGCAACCTGGGCACCGCGGCGCTGCTCAGCCTGGCCAATCCGTCCACCAGCCTGTCGGTCGGCCTGTCGCTGGCGCAGAACATCTTCGACAGCGGGCGGCTGCGGTTGCAGGCGCGCAACGTTCAGACCCAGCGGCTGATACTGCTCGAAACCTACGCCGCGGCGGTGCGCAGCGCGCTGAAGGAGGTCGACGACGGCCTGGGCAACGTCGACGTGAACCGCCGCCAGGAGGTATCGCTGCGCGCGGTTCTGGAACAGGCCCGCGAGTCGCTGCGGCTGGCGGAGCTGCGCTATCGGGAAGGCGCCGGCGACCTGCTGGCGGTGCTCGATGCGCAGCGCACCCTGTTCGCCGCGCAGGACAGCCTGGTGATCGTCCGGCTGGCGCGGCTCAGTGCGGCGGTCGGCCTCTACAGGGCACTGGGCGGCGGCTGGGCGGGCCCGGCACCTCTGGCGGCGGGGCGATGAAAATCGCGGTGAAATTGATCACCGTCATGGACGGTTCGGCTTTCTTTATATTGACGGACACAAATGCGAATGACTATCATCCGCGTTCGTATTCGCGGCGAACGATCGTTGGGGCCGTGAATCGGCCAGCCAGCCATCCGTTCTGTGCGACCTCCTGGAAGGGATCCGAGACGCGCGCGGTAGCCAGCCAGCGCCAGCTCATCCAACTTCTAGGGAATATCACCGATGTCGTACATCAGGAGCCGCAAGCACGGCTCGTCCGTTCGCCTTGCAGTACCGGCGATCGCCGCGATCGCCACCACCCTGAGCGTGCCGGTCACGACGCTCGCCCAGAGCACGACGGCGCAGACCCAGAGCGGTACGCCGGCAACCGGCACCCAGGGCACGCGCCCCGCCGGCCGCGAGCTGCCTCCGGTCAGCGTCGAGGCGAAACCGGACAATCCCTACAAGGCCGACAACAGCGCGTCCCCCAAGCTGACGCAGCCGCTGGTCGATACGCCGAAGACCATCCAGGTCATCAAGAAGGAGCTGCTGCAGCAGCAGGGCGCGGTCACGCTGACCGAGGCGCTGCGCAACACCCCGGGCATCACCTTGCAGCTCGGCGAGAATGGCAACACCTCGGCCGGCGACACCTTCCAGTTGCGCGGCTTCGCCGCGCAGTCGGTGATCTTCGTGGACGGCATCCGCGACCTGGGTGCGGTGACCCGCGACGTGTTCAACATCGAGCAGATCGAGGTCGTCAAGGGGCCGGCTGGCGCCGATGTGGGCCGGGCCGCGGCCTCGGGCTACCTGAACCTGTTCACCAAGCTGCCGACGCTCGACGGAATCTCCGAGGCGACCGCCACCATCGGTACCGCCAGCCGCCAGCGGCTGACGGCCGACGTCAGCCGCCGGCTCGGCGAGAACTCGGCGTTCCGGATCAACGTGATGGGCCAGGACAGCGGCGTCGATGGCCGCGACCGGGTCGAGAACAAGGGCTTCGGCATCGCGCCCTCGATCGCGTTCGGCCTGAACACGCCGACGCGGATCTACCTCTACTCGCAGCACCTGCGCCAGGACAACGTGCCCGACGGCGGCATCCCGACGATCGGCATGGATGGTTTCTTCAATGCGACGCCGGCGCTGCAGGCCGGCGCCAGGGTACGGCGCGAGAACTTCTACGGCGGTGCCAACGACTACGAGAAGGTCAGCGCGGACATGTTCACCGCGAAGGTCGAGCACGATCTGTCGCCGCGCACCCGGGTGCAGAACCTGACGCGGTACGGCAAGTCGTCGATGGACCGGGTGCTGACCGGCGTCAATACGCTGGCCGCGCCCACGCCCGGCAACCCGGCAACCTGGACCGTCAGCCGTTCGCGCCAGCGGGTCGACCAGACCAACGAGATCCTGGCCAACCAGACGAACCTGATCACCGAGTTCGAGACCGCCGGCCTCAAGCACAACCTGACGGCCGGCATCGAGCTGCTGTACGAGCGCCAGCTCACCTTGGGCACCGGCACCGCGGCGCAGACCATCCGCGGCGTGACGTTCCCCGCCGTCGTGCAGACGGCCGCGAACCTGTACAGCCCGAACCCGAACGATCCGCTCGGAGTGCCGTATCTCACCGGCGCCGACTCCGACGGCAAGACGGTGACGACCGCGCTCTATGCGTTCGACACGCTGACGATCAACGAGGCGTTCAAGGTCAACGCCGGCGTGCGGGTGGACCGCTACAACGCATCGGCCAACGTCGGCACGCTGGTCACTGCCGACAACCTGGCTGCGAATCCGGGCTATGCCGTCGGCGGCATCGCGCCGTCGAACCTGTCGGTGTCGGACAACCTGGTGAGCTGGAACCTCGGCGCGGTGTACAAGCCGACGCCCAACAGCTCCATCTATGCCGCGGCGGCCAACTCGTACACGCCGCCGGGCGGTGCGAACTTCGCGCTGGTGGCCACCGCCAACAACCAGAACAACACCGCGACGGATCCGCAGCGCACCTCGACGATCGAACTCGGCACCAAGTGGGACGTGCTCGATCGCCGGCTGAACCTGTCGGCCGCCGTGTACCGCACCGAGAACTCCAATCAGGTGTCGCAGGATCCGATCGACCGGACGTTCCGGCAGTTCGGCAAGACCCGCGTGCAGGGGCTGGAGCTGCTGGCGGTCGGCCAGATCACGCCGAACTGGTATGTGTCGGGCGGCATCGCGAAGATGAAGGCCGAGCAGCTCGATCAGATCGCCGTCAACGCGACCAGCGGCGCGATCACCGACACGACCGGCGTGCGCTGGTCGCCGGACCTGACCGCGTCGCTGTGGACCACCTACAAGATGGGCCCGATGACCTTGGGCGGCGGCGTGCGCTACGTGTCCGATCAGAAGCGCGTGATCACGGCGGGCACCGTGCTGGCGACCCAGAACATGCCGGAGATTCCGTCGTACGTGGTGGCCGACCTGATGGCGGCTTACCAGCTCACGAAGAACTTCAGCCTGCGGCTGAACGTCTACAATCTGTTCGACAAGGAGTACATCTCTGCGCTGAACAATGGCGGTTCCCGCGTGCTGCTGGGCGTGCCTCGTTGGGCGTCGCCGACGCCCGTTCTCAACTTCTGATCCGCCTCGCCTCCCCGCCGCATCGTGCGGCGGGCCCCGGGGGGTTTCCTTCATCATGCTGATTCACATCCCCGGGATTCTCAGTCGGGACGAAGTCGCCGACGTACGTGCCCGCCTGGAACGAGGCCGCTGGGTCGACGGTCGCACGACCGCCGGCGCGCAGGGCGCGCAGGTCAAGCACAACCAGCAGCTCGCCGTCGACGACCCGATCGCGGTGGCGCAAGGCGAGCGGGTGGTGCAGGCGCTGATGCGCAACCCGACGTTCATCTCCGCGGCGCTGCCGCTGCGCACGCTGGCGCCGCTGTTCAACCGCTACGAGGGAGGCGGAACCTACGGCGATCACGTCGACGGGTCGATCATGCACGACGCGCGCAATCGCCAGCCGTTGCGAAGCGACGTGTCGTCGACCTTGTTCCTCAGCGACCCCGACGAATACGAAGGCGGCGAGCTGACCGTGGTCGACACCTACGGCACGCACGAGGTCAAGCTGCCGGCCGGCGACCTGATCGTCTATCCGGGCACCAGCCTGCACCACGTCGCACCGGTGACCCGCGGCGCGCGGCTGGCCTCGTTCTTCTGGACCCAGAGCCTGGTGCGGCTCGACTGGCATCGGACGATGCTGTTCGAGCTGGACCAGACGATCCAGCGGCTGCGCACGCGCCTCGGCGACGACGACGACACCGTCGCGCTCAGCGGCCACTACCACAACCTGATGCGGATGTGGGCGGAGACATGAGCGCCGCACGGCCGCTCCGAAGGCGCTCATGGCCTTGCAGGCCGCGGTCGCGCTGGCAGGCGCGACCCCTCGCGCCGCCGCGTCGCATGCGACGCGCAACCTCGGCACGAGCCCCTGGGGGGGCTGGGCTGCAGGCCGGGGGGGCACCATGAGCGCTCGCGCGCTGTCGGCACCGGCGAGCCGCGCCGGTTGGCTGAAGACGCTGCACAAGTGGCACTGGATCAGCTCGGCGACCTGCCTGATCGGCCTGCTGCTGTTCGCGATCACCGGCTTCACGCTGAACCATGCGGCCGACATCGAGGCCACGCCGGTGGTCACCAAGCTCGAGCGGACGCTGCCGCCCGAGCTGCTGACCCGGCTAGACGAGACCGCGCGCAGTGCCGGGCGCGCCGCGCCGCTGCCGCCGCCGGTGCGCCAGTGGCTC
>DAISWF010000110.1:0-17394 GCA_036826495.1 Burkholderiaceae bacterium | reverse complement strand
CGGCCGGCGCCACCACCAATTCCGATGCCGGCGTCACCGACATCCGCCGCGTCCATCCGGTGCTCGAAGCGATGCAGCGCGAGCAGATGCCGCTGCTGGTGCATGGCGAAGTCACCGATCCCGCGGTCGATCTGTTCGATCGTGAGGCAGCCTTCATCGACGAGGTGCTGATTCCGCTGCGGCGGGCGTTCCCCGCATTGCCGGTGGTTTTCGAGTACGTCACCGAGGCCGAGGGGCCGATCGGCGCGACGATCACCGCGCACCATCTGCTGTACAACCGCAACGCGATCTTCGTCGGCGGCGTGCGCCCGCACTGGTACTGCCTGCCGGTGCTGAAGCGCGAGACCCACCGGCTCGCGCTGGTCGCCGCGGCCACCAGCGGCAATCCGCGCTTCTTCCTCGGCACCGACAGCGCGCCGCATCCGCAGCGGCTGAAGGAACATGCGGCCGGCTGCGCCGGCTGCTATACCGCGCCGCATGCGCTGGAGCTGTATGCGACCGCCTTCGAGCGGGCCGGTGCGCTCGACCGGCTCGAAGGCTTCGCCAGCCGTCACGGCCCCGCGTTCTACCGGCTGCCGGTCAATACCGGCCAGGCGACCTTGCGGCGCGAGCGCTGGCAGATCCCCGAGCGGCTGCCGTTCGGCGCGGGCGACGGCATCGTGCCGCTGGCCGGCGGCGAGTTCCTGGACTGGCGGCTGGCCGCTGCGTGAACCCGATGTCGCGAATCGCTGACTCGCGACACTCGGCTCGGCGGGCATGCCGCGGCCGTGCGCCGCCTCCGCACCGCCCGTGTCCCAGGCGGCCGTGACCGGCGCACTGCCGTCGGCGTCGCCATTGCCGGGCACAGAGCCGCCCGCCGCCGACTGGCGCGAGGCGCCGTGGTGGCAGCCGCTGCGCCCCGGGCTGGACACGCTGCAGGGTGCCGAACCCGATGACGCGACGATCGCCGAGCTGAACCGGCGCGCCGCTGCACAGCGGCTGCGCAACGAAGCCGGCCTGCCGGTGACGTTCGTGCCAGGGCGCGAGGCGCTGTCGGCGGTCGGCTACGAGACCCGCATCGCGACGGCGGGCCAGGTGTCGACGCGACTGGGCGGTCGCGACGGCTGGCACGACTGGTTCAACGCGGTGGTCTGGCTCGCCTGGCCGCGTCTGAAGGCGCGGTTGAACCGGCTGCACGAGCAGATGATCGCCGCCGAGCCGGGCCGGCGCGGCCGGGTGCGCGACGCGCTGACCCTGTTCGACGAGAACGCGGCGCTGGTGGTCACCGCCGACCCGGCCGTGGGGCCGGCCCTGCATGCGCATCGCTGGCAGACGCTCTTCGTCGAGCAGCGCGACCAGTGGCTGCGCTCGGTGCGGGTGCTGCTGTTCGGCCATGGCCTGATGCAGCGGATGCTGCGGCCGTATCCGTCGCTGTGCGCGAAGGCCTGGATCGTCGAGGTCGAGCCCGACGTGCTGGCAGCGATCGATGCCGGCCGGCTCGATGCGCTCGACGCTGCCGTCGCCGCGGCCCTGACGCCGGCGCGCCTCGATCCGCGCGGCTTCGCGCCACTGCCGGTGCTGGGCGTGCCGGGCTGGTGGCCGGCCAACGAGGATCCGTCGTTCTACAATGACCGCGCCGTGTTCAGGCCCGCCCGAGGGGCCGTCGAAGCGGCCGCGCGGACCACGCGGACGGCGTCGACCGGCACACCTGACTCGAGCGACGCGGAGCCCGTGGACGATACGGAACACGCGGACCACGCCGGCGGCATGAGCGCACCGATGACGAACAGGAGACCCTACCCATGAACATCGTGATCACCGGCGGCGCCGGCTTCATCGGCCAGCAGTTGATTCGCCGGCTGCTCGACGGCCCGGCATTGACGGTCGACGACACCGGCAGGCCGCAGGCGATCGACCGCATCGTCTGCTTCGACGTGGTCCAAGGGGCGCTGCAGGATCCGCGCGTGCGCAACGTCGCCGGCGACATCGCCGATCCGGCGCAGGTGTCGGCGCTGTTCGACCGCGACACCCGACTGGTCGTCCATCTGGCGGCGGTGGTCAGCGGCACCGCCGAGGCGGATTTCGATCTGGGCATGCGGGTCAATCTCGACGGCACCCGTCATGTGCTGCAGGCGGCGCGGGCCCTCGGCAGCGCGCCGCGGGTCGTCTATTCGAGCTCGCTGGCGGTGTTCGGCGGCGAGCTGCCGGCGCTGGTCACCGATGCGACGACGCCGACGCCGCAGGGCTCCTACGGCATCCAGAAGCTGATCGGCGAGCACCTGGTGCAGGACTACAGCCGCAAGGGCTTCATCGACGGGCGCAGCGTCCGGCTGCCGACGGTGGTGGTGCGGCCGGGCCGGCCCAACGGCGCGGCCTCCGGGTTCGCCTCGGGCATCATCCGCGAGCCGCTGGCCGGCGTCGAGGCGATCCTGCCGGTGCCGCCCGAAACCGAGATGTGGCTCGCTTCGCCGCGGGCGATCGTGCGGATGCTGGTGCATGCGATCGAGACGCCGTCCGGCACCTGGGGCTGGTACCGCTCGCTGAACCTGCCGGGCTTCGTCGCATCGATGCGCGACGAGATCGCGGCGCTGAAGGCGGTCGCCGGCGATCGCGCGGTGGCGCTGATCCGCCCGCAGCCGGACGAGACGGTGATCCGCCTGGTCCGCTCATGGCCGGCGCGCTTCGATACCCGCCGGGCGCGCGACATGGGCTTCGTCGGCGACACCGACTTCGAATCGATCGTCCGCGCGTACGTCGAGGATCACCGCGATGCGGTGAAGCTGCCGGTCGACGGCTGAACGTCAGTTGCGCGGCGCGGCCGGGTTCGCGGTGCTGATCGCCTTGACGTCGGAGGCGGGCGGCTGGGCCGGCGCCGCCTGGAATGGCGTGGCCTTGGTCGGTGCCGGCGCGCAGGCGCAGGGTTCCGCCGCCACCGGCCGCACCGGCGAACGGGTTGCCGCCCTGGCGGTCGCCGTCGGCACGGCCGGGCGGCGCTGGGCGACCCGCCGTATCGGGCGCTTGCCGGCCGCCGCCGACGCCTGCGGCGCGGCCGCCGGATCGGTCTGCGACGCAGCGAACTTCTGCGGCGGAATCCTCAAGTCGTAGCTGACCCGGTCGACGTCGTTGTCGGCGACGAACAGTTCGATCCGCAGCCGGTCGACCGAAACCGGTTCGCTGGACTGCAGGTAGACGACGTTGCGGCGGTCGGGCTTGGAGATCGTGAAGCCGCTGGCCGCCGGCGCCGGCTGGCCATCCAGCGTGTTCACCGAGGTCACCGCGAAGCGCAGCACCGGCACCCGCTCGTTGGGGCCGGAACCGAACGGCACCGCGACCTTCAGTCGCTGCCCCTGCTGCGACAGCACGCTGGCCTCGCCGAGCTCGATCGCCCGCGCCGGCCCGACGGCGGCCAGCGCCAGCAGGGCGGCCAGCAGGCTGCTGGTCCACTGCGGGTGCAATCGGGGGGTCGGCTTCATCGGGCGCTCCGTTCGGATGAGGTGGCTCCTGATGATGGTCACCGCCGCCCGGCGGCGGATAGCCGGACCCGATGGGCGGGCAGGCCGCGCCGACCGCCGCCTGGCGCCGCCGCGGCCACCCGCCTACAATGGCGTCCGGAAGCGGGCCGGACGGCCGCCGGCAGCCGCCGCCTCGTGCGGCGGCGCTGGAGGAAGGTCCGGACTCCACAGGGCAGGATGCTGGCTAACGGCCAGGCGTCACCGGCCGCGAGGCACGGGGCGACGGAAAGTGGCACAGAAAACATACCGCCCAAGCTGCTGAGTTGGCAGTCACTTCGGTGATTGCCCGCTTCGGTGGCCGGCAAGGGTGAAAAGGCGGAGTAAGAGCCCACCGCGCCCGTGGTGACACGGGCGGCATGCCAAACCCCATCCGGAGCAACACCAAATAGGCACGCGTTCGGCTTCGGCCGTCAGGGCGGTCCGCCCGAGCGTGCGGGTAGGTGGCTAGAGCAGCCGGGTAACCGGCCGCCCAGACGAATGGCCGTCAGCCGGTTCGCCGGCCTACAGAATCCGGCCTACAGGCCCGCTTCCCTTCCCCTTCGCGCCGACGCATATCTCGAACGGGGGATTGATTTCGGTCGGTCGACCGACTTAATATCAGGGTTCCGATGTACCCCCTCCAAGGAGATCCGTGATGAGTGGCTTCTTCTCGGCTTTCTATGGCGTCGCCGCCTACCTGGTGTTCCTCTGCACCTTCCTCTATGCGGTCGCCTTCGTCGGCAACCTGCCGGTGCCCGTGACGATCGACGACGGGCCTGCCGCGCCCGCCGGCCTCGCGGTGCTGGTCGACGTGCTGCTGCTCGGCGTGTTCGCGGTCCAGCACAGCGTGATGGCGCGCCCGGCCTTCAAGCGTTGGTGGACCCGGTTCGTGCCGCCGGCGATCGAGCGTTCGACCTATGTGCTGCTGGCCAGCCTGGCGCTGATCCTGCTGTTCTGGCAGTGGCGGCCGATCACGACGCCGGTCTGGAACGTCGGGAATCCGATCGGGGCGGCGGTGCTTCAGGCGCTGTTCTGGGCGGGCTGGGCGCTGGTGCTGACGAGCACCTTCCTGATCAGTCACTTCGAGCTGTTCGGCCTTCGGCAGGTCTACGCGCGGCTGATCGGGCAGCCGATGCCGCCGCCGGAGTTCCGCACGCCGTTCTTCTATCGGCACGTGCGGCACCCGATCTATCTCGGCTTCCTGCTGGCGTTCTGGTCGACTCCGTCGATGACGATGGGTCACCTGCTGTTCGCGCTGGCCACCACCGGCCATATCCTGATCGGCCTGCATCTGGAGGAGCGCGATCTGATCGCGCAGTTCGGCGAGCGTTACCGCCGTTATCGTCGCGAAGTGTCGATGCTGGTCCCGCTGCCGTGGCGGCGGTCGGCATCGGATCGGACGAGCACTGGCACCGACTGGAAGCCGCCTCGCCCCACCGAAAGGGAAATGAATTGAATCGACCCGCACGCGCCCAGTCCTCCGCCACCCGCATCGCGCTGCTCGAAGCCGCCCGGACGATGCTCCGCCAGCACGGATATGCCGGCCTTTCCACTCGCGACGTCGCGGCCGCCGCCGGCATGCCGCTCAGCCAGATCCACTACCACTTCGGGTCTAAGCAGAACCTGCTGGTGGGATTGTTCGAATACATGAACGAACAGTTGCTGGACCGGCAGCAGGCGCTGTTCGGCGATCCGTCGCTGGCGTTGTCGATGCAATGGGAGCGGGCCTGCGACTACCTGGACGAGGACATCGCGTCGGGCTACGTGCGGGTGCTGCAGGAGCTGACCGCGGCCGGCTGGGCCGATGCGGAGGTCGCGAAAGTGGTGCGGGCAGGGCTGCAGGGCTGGGTCGACCTGATCGCCGGGCTGGCCGGCCGGGCGCAGCGCAGGTTCGGCGGGCTCGGCCCGTTCACGCCGCAGGAGATGGGGGCGCTGATCGCCAATGCGTTCATGGGCGCCGAGAGCATGCAGGCGCTCGGCATGGAGGACAGCGGCGTGCCGGTCCGCGCCGCGCTGCGCCGGTTCGGCGAAGTGATACGGCTGGCCGAGTCGTCGGCGAGCCGGAAAGCGGAGTAAGAAGAGGCCCGATCATGCGTGCCAGGCTGCCCGATATCGAAGGCACCGTCGATCGCGAAGGTGTCCGCCTGCATTACGAGGTACACGGTCGCGACGGCCCCGGCATGCTGTTCGTGCCGCCATGGAGCATCGTGCATTCGCGGGTCTACAAGGCGCAGGTGCCGTACTTCAGCCAGCGTTTCCGCTGCGTCACCTACGATCCGCGCGGCAACGGCCGCTCCGACCGGCCGCTCGACGCGCACGCCTATGCATTCGACCGGTATGTCGCCGACGCGCTGGCGGTGATCGACGCGACTCTCGACGGGCCGGTGATCCTGGTGGGGCTGTCGTCCGGCGCGCCGATCGTCTGCGCGATCGCCGCCTATCACGCCGGGCGGGTACGGGCGGCGATCCTCGTGGGAGTGGCGGCGCCGATCGGCCCGTCGTATCCGTATCTGTCGCCGCAGAATTTCCTGGCGCAGCGATCGACCTACGAGGGCTGGGACAAGTACAACCGGGACTACTGGCGCATCGACTACCCGTCGTTCGCCGAGCACTTCATGACCAGCATGTTCCCCGAGCCTCATTCGACGAAGCAGGTCGAGGACGGGGTGGGCTGGGCCTGCGAAACCAGCGCCGAGGTGCTGGTGCGGACCGTCGAAGGGCGCGCGATCCCGCATCCGATCGACGTCGGTGAGGCGATGTATCGCCGGGTCGGGTGCCCGGCGCTGATGATCCATGGCGAAGACGACCGCATCCAGCCGCCGGAGAAGGCCCGGTTCCTCTCCGGATTGACCGGCGCGGAGCTGGTGATGCTGCCCGAAGCGGGCCACAACCCGCTCGCCCGCTTTCCCGCCAGGTGCAACCTGCTGATCGACGAGTTTCTGTCGCGCCGGCTGGGCGTGGCGGCCGATGTCGGGGCCGAGGTCGACGCGGGTGCCGATGCGGACGCAGATGCCGGCGCGGGTGTCGGTGTCGGTGTCGGTGGCGATGGCGATGGCGATGGCGATGGCGATGGCGATGGCGATGCCGGTGCACGGAGACCGTCGGCACCCCGGATCGCGGCATCACATGGCGCGCTTCCGAAGAAGGTGCTGTTCCTCAGCTCGCCGATCGGCCTGGGCCATGGTCGTCGCGATCTGGCGATCGCCCGGGAACTGCGGCGGCTGCGGCCCGGTCTGCGGATCGACTGGCTGGCGCAGGATCCAGTCACCCGGATGCTGCGCGCCAGCGGGGAACGGATTCATCCGCTGAGCGCGCGACTGGCCAGCGAATCGCAGCACATCGAGTCGGAATGCGGCGAACACGATCTGAACGCCTTCCAGGCGATCCGGCGGATGGACGAGATCCTGATCGCCAACTTCATGATCTTCCAGAAGGCGGTCGACGAGGGCGGCTACGATCTGGTGGTCGCCGACGAG
The DNA here is from genome assembly GCA_036826495.1 of Burkholderiaceae bacterium. Lineage (GTDB taxonomy): Bacteria > Pseudomonadota > Gammaproteobacteria > Burkholderiales > Burkholderiaceae_E > DAISWF01. Next base: position 10,448 of record DAISWF010000110.1, on the reverse strand, counting down.
GCGTGGGACGTCGATCACTTCTGGCACGAACATCCCGAGTTCAAGCGCACGACGCTGGCCTGGCTCACCGACTTCGTCGGCTTCGTGCCGATGCCGGCCGGCGGCGAGCGCGAAGCGTTCCTCACCGGCGACTACAACGCCGAGATGATCGGCCACATCGAACGCCACCCGGGCGTGCGCGACCGGGCGATCTTCGTCGGCTCGCCGGCCGACATCGTGCCGCTGTCGTTCGGCGAGGGCCTGCCGGCGATGCGCGACTGGATCCCGCGCCACTTCGATTTCTGCGGCTATGTGCTGGGCGACCATCCCGACCGGTTCGGCGATCGCGCCGAGCTGCGTGCCGAGCTCGGTTATCGTCCCGATGAACGGGTGTGCCTGATCACGGTGGGCGGCTCGGGCGTCGGCACCCACCTGATCCGCCGCACGCTGCAGGCGATTCAGGAGGTCGCGCCCCGGCTGCCGGAGCTGCGCACGGTCCTGGTTGCGGGGCCGCGGATCGACCCGGCGCCGTTGCGGGTGCCGGCCGGGGTCGAGGTGCACGCGTTCGTGCCCGACCTCGACCGCCACCTGGCGGCCTGCGATCTGGCGCTGGTGCAGGGCGGCCTCACAACCTGCATGGAGCTGGCGGCGGCCCGCCGGCCGTTCCTGTACTTCCCGCTGAAGAACCACTTCGAGCAGAACGTGCACGTCGCCCACCGGCTCGACCGCTACCGGGCCGGACGGCGGCTGGCGTTCGACGAGGCGACGCCGGAATCGATCGCTGGAGCGATGCTGGCCGCGCTGAAGGGCCCGGTCGACTCGCTGCCGGTGGAGGCCGATGGCGCCGCACGGGCCGCCCGGATGCTGGCGGAGATGATCTAGAAGCATTCGGGCGCTCCGGAAGCCCTCCGAAAGCGCTCCGGAGCAGGAGGCGCTCTCCGGAAGCACTCAGGAGGCTGTCTCCGGAAGTACTCCGCAACGCTCCGGAAGCCCTGAACCGTCCAGGGGATGGGCCGGTTCTCCCACCGGCTGCCTTACCGGCCGGTTTCTCTCCCACTTTTTTCCCCGTTTTTCGACGCTTTCGGCCCCTTTTGTGCCGCGTTTCGGGTGCAGCCTGCACGTCGGATGCCGCCCGTGCGTCCGCGCCGGCCCGCACGGGCGGACGGCGCAGCGCTAAGCACATTAATTCCGGCCGTCCGGGTCAGGCGGAAGAGCTGGCCCCCACCTAGACCCTCGTATGGTTTCTATGCAAGTGTGCGCAAACTTCCATATCACCACAGGTCGCCGGCGCGCATTAAATTCTTGTAAACACAGGGAAAAACCGAGTGTCAGCTTGACCGACTTTCGCTATTTCCGTAAAGTGGGTTTTTCTGTCGAAAAGTGGTTCGAAGTGGGAATCGGAGGGATCAAGGGGGATCCCGACACGTTCTCCCGAGTTCCCCGGATCGGCCCGCGCCCGTTCTCCGAGGCCCATGTTCCAAGGCACCTCCGCACTGTCGCTCGACGCCAAAGGCCGGATGACTATTCCGACCCGGTTGCGTCCGGCATTCGCGGAGGCCGACGGAAGCTTCGTCGTGCTGACCCGGCATCCGGACGGCTGTCTGCTGATGTACCAGCGGCCGATGTGGGCGGAGAAGGGGCCGGAGCTGGCGGCGCTGGCGTTCAACTCCCGGCACTGGCAGCGGATGTTCCTCGGTTATGCGCAGGAGATCGAGGTCGATGCCGCCGGGCGGGTGCTGATTCCGCCCGAGCTGCGGGCCGTCGCCGGGCTGGACGGCGAAGACAGGAACGTGACGTTGATGGGGGTCGGCAGTCATTTCGAGATCTGGAATGCGGCGACCCTGAAGAAGTTCGAAGAGGCGCAGAGCGGCGCGGAACTTCCGGAATCTATCGCTGGTTTCCGTCTGTAGGCAAGGGCGGCCTTGCAGACGGAAGACGGTCAGGACTCCGGGCACCTGCCGGTTCTGCTCCACCAGGCGATCGACGCGCTGTCGATCAGGCCGCAGGGCGTGTATGTCGACGCGACCTTCGGCCGGGGCGGTCACAGCGCGCGGATCCTGGAGCGGTTGGGTGGTGGCGGGCGTCTGATCGCGATCGATCGGGATCCTCAGGCGGGGGAACTTGGGCGAAGCTGGAAAGAGGCGGGGCGGGATGGCCGGTTCGACATCGAGCATGCATGGTTTTCCGAGCTCGACCGGGTGCTCGACGGGCAGGGCGTGGACCGTGTCGACGGCGTGCTGCTCGACCTCGGCGTCTCCTCGCCGCAGCTCGACGATCCTTCCCGCGGTTTCAGTTTCAAAAGCGACGGTCCGCTCGACATGCGCATGGATCCGACCCGTGGCATGTCGGCGCGCCAGTGGCTGCTGACGGCATCGACAACAGATATCGCAGAGGTGGTGAGGGAGTATGGGCAAGAACGGTTTGCTGTTCAGATTGCAGCGGCGATTGATGCTCGCCGCCGGGACGCCGGCGACGCCGCGCTACGGACAACCGGAGAGCTTGCCCGCCTCGTGGCGGGCGTCGTCCTCCGCCGCCAGAAACGGCCGGAGGTGGGCAAGGACCCGGCCACCCGCACCTTTCAAGCTGTACGGATTTTCATCAATCAAGAGCTTGAGGAGCTCGCGCGGGTCCTCGATCGGGCTGTAGCCCGTCTGGCGCCGGGAGGCAGGCTGGTGGTGATCGCTTTTCATTCGCTCGAGGACCGGATGGTCAAGCAGTTTCTGGCGCGGGAAACCGGCCGGACCGCTGCGCGCGATCCGGTCACCGGCCGCCGGCTCGATGCCGATGCCCGGCTGCACTCGGCGCATCGGGTGCTGCCCGACGCCGCCGAGATCGCCGCCAACCCGCGTGCCCGCTCGGCGGTGCTGCGCTTCGCCACCCGCACCGACGCCGCGGCTGCGGCGCCCTGCAACGCCTGAGGCGGTACGCGCGATGGTCCGCATCACGATCCTCGTCGCCGTGCTGCTCGTCATCAGCGCGCTCGGGCTGGTCACCTCGCAGCACCGCGCGCGCAAGCAGTTCGTCGAGCTCGAACGGGCGCAGGCGCAGGCGCGGGCGCTGGAGGTGCAGTGGAACCAGCTCGTGCTCGAGCAGTCGGAGCTGACCCGCAGCGCGCTGATCGACAGCAAGGCCCGCCGCAGCCTGGCGATGCAGCCGGTGCGCGCCGAACGCACGCTGCATCTGAGTCTCGATGACCAGGCGGCCAAGAGCGCCGCGCTGAGGAAGCGCTGATGGCCCGCAACGTGCCGCACGCCTCCAACCCGCTGCTGCAGGTGCGGCTGCCCGCCTATCGTTCGCGGCTGACCCTGCTGATCCTGGCGCTGGCCTTCCTCGCGCTCGCCGGCCGCGCCGGCTGGCTGCAGCTCATGTCGCGCGACTTCCTGCAGAAGGAGGGCGAGAAGCGCTACGAGGTGTCGTTCGACGTGCCGGCCTCGCGCGGCAAGATCATCGACCGGCATGGCGTGGTGCTGGCCTCCAGCATGCCGGCGCGCGCGATCTGCGCGATCCCCGGCAAGGTGGACATCTCGCGCGAGCAGCTTCATGCGCTGTCGAAGCTGCTGGGCATGCCGGCGCGCGAGCTCGAGCGCAAGCTCGATGACGACGACCGCACGTTCGTCTACCTGAAACGCCAGGTCGAGGCCGACGTGGCCGACAAGGTGGCCGCGCTGAAGATCCCCGGCATCATCCAGCGCAACGAATACAAGCGGCACTATCCGATCGGCGAACCGATCGCGCAGGTGGTGGGCTTCACCAATGTCGAGGACGTCGGCCAGGAAGGCATCGAGCTGGCGCGCCAGCCGCAGCTCGCCGGTCAGCCGGGCCACCGCCGGGTGATCCGCGACCGGCTGGGGCGGATCATCGAGGACGTGCAGGCGGTGCGCGAGCCGCGCGACGGCAGCGACGTCGCGCTGTCGCTGGATGCCAAGATCCAGTATGCCGCGTACACCGCGCTGCGCGATGCGGTCAACGAGCACAAGGCCAAGGCCGGTGCCGCGGTCGTGCTGGACGTGCGCACCGGCGAGGTGCTGGCGCTGGTGAACCTGCCCACCTACAACCCGAATCAGCGCGGCCAGCTCACCGGCGCGCAGCTTCGCAACCGGGTGATGACCGATACCTTCGAGCCGGGCTCGACGATGAAGCCGTTCACCGCGGCGCTGGCGCTGGAGCTGGGCAAGGTGAGCCCGGGCACGGTGATCCAGACCGCGCCCGGCAAGCTGAAGATCGGTCCGGCCGTCATCGGCGATGCGCATCAGAACGGCGCGCTGACCGTCGAGCAGGTGATCCAGAAGTCGTCGAACGTCGGCACCGCGAAGATGGCGCTGAACATGCCGGCCAAGAGCATGTGGGATCAGTACATGGCGCTCGGCTTCGGCCATGCGCCGCAGGTGGGCTTCCCCGGCGCGGTGGCCGGCCGGGTCAGGCCGTACAAGAGCTGGAAGCCGATCGAGCAGGCGACGATGTCGTACGGCCACGGCATGTCGGTGTCGCTGCTGCAGCTCGCGCGCGCCTACACGGTGTTCGCGCGCGATGGCGACCTGGTGCCGGTGTCGATGCTGCGCACCACCGAGCCGGTGGTCGGCACGCCGGTGATGTCGGCGCAGACCGCGCGCGCGGTGCGCCGCATGCTCGAGATGGCGGCCGGCCCCGACGGCACCGCGCCGCGCGCACAGATCGTCGGCTACCGCGTGGCCGGCAAGACCGGCACCGCCTACAAGCAGGAGGGCGGCAAGTACGTGAAGAAATACGTGTCGTCGTTCGTCGGTCTGGCGCCGGCGTCGAATCCCCGCGTGGTCGTGGCGGTGATGATCGACGAGCCGAACAACGGCAAGCACTATGGCGGTGACGTGGCGGCGCCCCTGTTCGCCCGGATCACCGGCGAAAGCCTGCGGCAGCTCAGGGTCGCGCCCGATGCCCCGCTGGCGAATCTCGTGATTCCCGCCAACCCCGTCAAAGAGAGCCTGTGACCGAAGCACCGTCTCTCACCCGCGCCGGCTCGCCCGATCGCGGTCGCGCCGTCGATGTCGCGCACTGGTTGCGCGGCCGGCTGGCCGGCGGTGCGCAACTCGCCGGCGACAGCCGCGACGTGCGGCCCGGTGATGCGTTCTTCGCGTTTCCGGGCGCGCGCAGTGACGGCCGCGACTTCGTCGGCCAGGCGCTGGAGCGCGGGGCGCGGGTGGTGCTGTGGCAGGACGACGAGCGCGGCGCAGGCGGCGTGGCCGCCGTGCTGAGTGGCCGCGCCGATGTCGCCAGCCGGGCGGTGCCCGGACTGCGCGAGCTGTCGGGTCCGATCGCCGCCGAGTTCTACGAGCGGCCGAGCGAACGGCTGGACCTGGTGGCGGTGACCGGCACCAACGGCAAGACCAGCACCACGCACTGGATCGCCCAGGGCCTGCAGAGCCAGGGCCGCCAGGCCGCGGTGATCGGCACGCTCGGCAGCGGCATGCTCGATGCGCTCGATCCGTTCGGGCTCACGACGCCCGATGCGCTGCGGCTGCAGCGGATGCTGGCCGGCTTCGTCGCCCAGGGCGTGTCGATGGTCGCCGCCGAGGCTTCGTCGATCGGTCTGCACCAGGGGCGTTTCGACGGCGCCCGCATTCCGGTGGCGGTGTTCACGAATCTGACCCACGATCATCTGGACTATCACCGGACGATGGTCGACTATGCGGCGGCCAAGGCGATGCTGTTCGCCCGCAGCGACCTGCTCGCAGCGGTCGTCAACGTCGACGATGATGCCGCCGGTCGGATGCTGGCCGCGTTGCGCGAGCCCGGGGTGGAGACGATCGGCTATGGGCTGGCGCCGTTCGAGCCGCGGCCCGGCATCGCGCGGCGTCTGTTCGCCGAGCGGATCGTGCCGCGCGCCGATGGCGTGAACCTGAAGCTGGCCGGCGACTTCGGCGAGGCGCAGCTCGCGCTCGCGGTGCTCGGCCGCTTCAACGTCGCCAACGCGCTGGCCGCGGCGGCGACCTGGCTCGCGCTCGGTCTGTCGTTCGAGCAGACGGTGGCGTCGCTGCAGGCGCTGCGGCCGGTGCGCGGCCGCATGCAGATCGTCGAGGCGGCCGGCCGCCATCCGCTGGTGGTGGTCGACTACGCCCACACGCCCGATGCGCTGTCCAACGTGCTGCAGACCCTGCGGCCGGTCGCCGAGGTGCGCGGCGGGCAGCTCTGGTGCGTGTTCGGCGCCGGCGGCGACCGCGATCCGGCCAAGCGCCCGGTGATGGGCCGCATCGCGCAGACGCTGGCCGACCGGGTCGTGGTCACGTCGGACAATCCGCGCAGCGAGGCGCCGCTGGCGATCATCGGCGACATCCGCGCCGGCTTCGATCGCGAGCCCCAGGCGATCGAGCCCGATCGGGCGCGTGCGATCGCGCAGGCGATCGGCGAGGCCGCCGCCGCCGACGTCGTCGTGATCGCCGGCAAGGGTCACGAGGACTACCAGGAGATCGACGGCCGCCGGCTGCCGTTCTCCGACGTGCAGGAAGCGCAGCGGGCGTTCGCGCGCCGCTCGAGCGGGAGCCGGCATGGCTGAGCCCACGCTCTTCACGTTGGCGCAGGCGCAGGGCTGGCTGACCGCTGCGCGGCTGACCTCTACCCGGCTGGCCGGCGCCGGCGACACCGCGATCACCGGCGTGTCGACCGACACCCGCACGATCGCGCCCGGGCAGCTCTTCGTCGCGGTCCGCGGCGACCGCTTCGATGCCAACGACTTCGCCGCGCAGGCGATCGGCGCGGGTGCCGCCGCGGTGATCGTCGAGCGCGACATCGCGGGCCTGGCCGCGCCCTCGCTGGTCGTCGCCGATGGCCGCCGGGCGCTCGGCGAGCTGGCGATCGGCTGGCGGCGCCGCTTCGCGATTCCGCTGATCGCGGTGACCGGCAGCAACGGCAAGACCACCGTCAAGGAGATGATCGCGTCGGTGCTGGCGGTTTCCCACGGCGAGGCGGCGCGCTTCGCGACGCCGGGCAACCTGAACAACGACGTCGGCCTGCCGCTGTCGGTGCTGCGGCTGCGCGATGCCCATCGCGTCGCGGTGCTGGAGCTGGGCATGAACCATCCGGGCGAGATCGCCTGGCTGGCGACGATCGCGGCGCCGACGGTGGCGATGGTCAACAACGCGCAGCGCGAGCACCAGGAGTTCATGCCGTCGGTGCATGCCACCGCGGTGGAGAACGGCGCGGTGATCGCGGCGCTGGCGGCGGACGGCATCGCGGTGTTCCCCGGCGACGACGAGCACACGCCGGTGTGGCAGCAGCTTGCCGGCGCGCGACGCACGATCCGCTTCGGGCTGACCGAGGATTGCGACGTGCGCGCCGCCGCCGACGCGCGGCCCGAGCAGTTCGAGCTGTCGATCGGCGAGCAGCGCACGACGGTGCGCCTGGCGATCGCCGGCCGCCACAACGTGCGCAATGCGCTGGCCGCCGCCGCCTGCTGCGCGGCGATCGGCATCGACATCGGCACGATCGCCGCGGGCCTCGCGGCGTTCCGGCCGGTCAGCGGCCGGCTGGTGCGCACGACGACCCGCGGCGGCGCCACGCTGATCGACGACAGCTACAACGCCAATCCCGATTCGGTGCGGGCGGCGATCGACGTGCTGGCCGCAGAACCCGCGCCGCGCGCGCTGGTGCTGGGCGACATGGGCGAGGTCGGCGGGCAGGGCCCGCAGTTCCATCGCGAGGTCGGCGCCTATGCGCGCGAGCGCGGCATCGAGCGGCTGCTGGCGCTGGGCGATGCGACGCGCGACAGCGTGGCCGCGTTCGGTGCCGGCGCGCAGCACTGCGCATCGCTGGACGAGCTGCTGGCCGCGCTTCGGCCGCTCGATGCGCCGGGCCGGGTGCTGCTGGTCAAGGGCTCGCGCTTCATGCGGATGGAGCGGGTGGCCGCCGCGCTGCGCGGCACCGTCGCGGCGGGGGGGCACTGATGCTGCTCGAGCTGTCGCAGTGGCTGGCCAAGGACGTGCGCTCGTTCCAGGTGTTCAGCTACATCACGTTGCGCGCGGTTCTGGCCACGCTGACGGCGCTGGCGATCGGCCTGATCTGCGGGCCGACCTTGATCCGCAAGCTGGCGGCGCTGAAGATCGGCCAGGCGGTGCGCACCGACGGGCCACAGACCCATCTGACGAAGTCCGGCACGCCGACGATGGGCGGCGCGCTGGTGCTGATCGCGGTGGTGATGTCGACCTTGCTGTGGGGCGACCTGCAGAACCGCTTCGTCTGGATCGTGCTGCTGGTGACCTTGGGGTTCGGTGCGATCGGCTGGGTCGACGACTACCGCAAGGTCGTGCACCGCAATCCGCGCGGCATGTCGAGCAAGGAGAAGTACTTCTGGCAATCGGCGATCGGGCTGGTCGCCGCGGTGTACCTGGCGTTCGCAGTGCCGGCGCAGTCCAACGCGCAGGTGCTGGAGCTGGTGATGCAGTGGCTGCGCAGCGGCCTGTCGATGGATCTGCCGCCGAAGGCCGACCTGATCCTGCCGTTCGTGAAGAACGTCGCCTATCCGCTGGGCGTCTGGGGCTTCATCGCGATGAGCTACTTCGTCATCGTCGGCTCCAGCAACGCCGTCAACCTGACCGACGGCGCCGACGGCCTGGCGATCATGCCGTCGGTGCTGGTGGGCAGCGCGCTGGGCGTGTTCGCCTACGTGCACGGCAACGCGGTGTTCGCGAAGTACCTGCTGGTGCCGCACATCCCCGGCGCCGGCGAGCTGGCGGTGATCTGCGGCGCGATGGCCGGCGCGGGCCTGGCATTCCTGTGGTTCAACGCCTATCCGGCGCAGGTGTTCATGGGCGACGTCGGCGCGCTGGCGCTGGGCGGCGCGCTCGGCACGATCGCGGTGATCGTGCGCCAGGAGATCCTGCTGTTCATCATGGGCGGCGTGTTCGTCGCCGAGACGCTGTCGGTGATGCTGCAGGTCGGCTACTTCAAGTACACGAAGAAGCGTTACGGCGAGGGCCGGCGCATCTTCCGGATGGCGCCGCTGCATCACCACTTCGAGGTCGGCGGCGTCAAGGAGTCGCAGGTCGTCGTGCGGTTCTGGATCGTCACGATGATGCTGGTGCTGTTCGGCCTGTCTTCGCTGAAGCTGCGGTGATCGAGTGATGAACCGCGCGATGAACCCGCCCCTGCAACCGTCGCCCCAGCTTCGGCTCTTCGATCTGTCGGGCCGCCGCGTGCTGGTCGTCGGGCTCGGCGAGTCGGGGCTGTCGATGGCGCGCTGGGCCGCGTACAAGGGCGCGCGCGTGACGGTGGCCGACACTCGTGCCGAGCCGCCGGCGCTGCCGGCGCTGCGCGCCGAGGTGCCCGAAGTGTCGTTCGTGTCCGGCGCGTTCGCCGCGCCGCTGCTCGACGAGGCCGATCTGCTCGCGTGGAGCCCGGGCCTGTCGATCGAGACCGGCGACAGTGCCGCGTTCCACGCCGAGGCGGTGGCGCGCGGCCTGCCGGTGGCCGGCGAGATCGAGCTGTTCGCCCAGGCGCTGGCGGCGCTGCGCGACGACGGCTATGCGCCGAAGCTCATCGCGATCACCGGCACCAACGGCAAGACCACCACCACCGCGCTGCTGGCCCACCTGTGCCGGCAGGCCGGCCAGTCGGTGGCGGCGGCCGGCAACATCTCGCCGGCCGCGCTCGATGCGCTGCGCGAGGCGCTGCTCGCGCAGGCGCTGCCGGCCGTCTGGGTGCTGGAGCTGTCGAGCTTCCAGCTCGCGCTGACGCACAGCCTGCGCGCCGATGCGGCGGCGATCCTCAACGTCACCCAGGACCATCTGGACTGGCACCGCTCGTTCGACAGCTACGTGGCCGCCAAGCAGCGGCTGTATGCGCCGGGCACGATCGCGGTGTTCAACCGCGGCGACGCCGCGACCCGGCCGCCGGCCGGCGCCGCCGCCCACAGCTTCGGGCTGGATGCGCCGCCCGCCGCCGGCGACTTCGGCATCGTCGCCGAAGGCGGGCTCGCCTGGCTGGCCGAAGCGGTGGCCGGCGAGGAGCCGCCGGGCGGCCGGCGCCGCAAGGAGGCGGTGCCGCCGCGGATCACGCGGATCATGCCGGCCGATGCGCTGCGCATGCGCGGCAGTCACAATCACCTGAATGCGCTGGCCGCGCTGACCTTGGCGCGTGCTGCCGGGCTGCCGGTGTCGCGGATGCTGCACGGGCTGCGCGGCTTCGCCGGCGAGCCGCACCGCTGCGCGTCGGTGGCGGTGATCGCCGACGTCGAGTACTTCGACGACAGCAAGGGCACCAACGTCGGCGCCACCGTCGCCGCGCTCGAGGGTCTGGGCCGGCGCATCGTGCTGATCGCCGGCGGCGACGGCAAGGGACAGGATTTCAGGCCGCTCGCCGAGCCGGTGCGCCGGCATGCGCGGGCGGTGGTGCTGATCGGCCGCGATGCCGGCCGGCTGCGCGAGGCGCTGACCGATACCGGCGTGCCGCTGCATGACGGTGCCGACCTGCCGTCGGCGGTGCGCGCGGCCGCGGCGCTGGCG
>DAISWF010000109.1:14255-17590 GCA_036826495.1 Burkholderiaceae bacterium | reverse complement strand
CCACGATGCCATCGGCGGCCGGCGCATCCCGCCCGAGCCGCAGCAGCACGAAGCCGCGGCCGAACCAGTCGAGCGTCGAGCTGCCATCGGCCAGCCACACGTGCGGCGCGCGCGAACCCGGGCGAGCATTCTGCTCGTAGGTGGACACCGTGTCCTCGGGCCGCGGCGTGCCGTCGGGCACGATCAGCGGCGAGCCTTCGTAGACATAGCCCAGGTGGATGCCGATCGAGTACCACTCGCGGCGCATCATGTCGGTGTAGCGCTGGCCGAATGCCTCGCGCGCCGCATCGCCGGCCGGCCCCGGCGTGAACACCTCGGGGTCCGGGTTCGCGACCCGCGGCGACAGCATCCGCTGCAGGTTCGACGTCGCCTCGGCGACGTTGCGCAGCGCCACCGGCCGCTGCTCGATGCCGTAAGAGGGCAGCATCGCCGGCCCGCCCCAGCCTTCGAGCACCGCCTGCAGCTTCCACGACAGGTTCACCGCGTCCTGGATGCCGGTGTTCATGCCGAAGCCGCCGGTCGGCGACGTCAGGTGCGCCGAATCGCCGGCCAGGAACACCCGCCGCGTGCCGTATGAATCGGCGACGAGCTGCCGGCGTATCCACGGCAGGATCGACAGGATCTCGAAGTCGAACTCGCGGCCGACCGCGCGGACGATCGCCGCGCGCAGCTCCGCCTCGGACGGCGTGCGGCGCGTGTCGTCGCCGACCAGCGAGAAGCGCCACTGATCGCGGCCATCGATCGCCACCAGCGTCGCCCAGGTGCCCTCGGGACCGATGAAGATGTAGCGGTAACCGGGCCGCTTGTCGTGCAGCTTCTCCAGGCCCGCGCAACGGAAGATCACGTTGGTCGTGTAGGTCAGCGTCGGCAGGCCGCTCATCTCGATGCCGAGCTGCGTGCGCACGGTGCTGGCGCCGCCGTCGGCGCCGACCAGGTAGCGGGCCTGCACGGTGCGGGTGGCGCCGCTCACGGTATCGCGCAACGTCACGGTGACGCCGTCGTCGTGCTCGGCGAACCCGGCGAGCTCGGTCTGGTAGGCCAGCGTCACCGTCGGGAACGACCCGGCGAAGCGGCGCAGCACCGGGTCGAAGAAGTTCTGCGGGCAGCGCTCGCGCTTCTGCGGGCTCTGCGGCGGCGTCTTCTCCTGCGACGGCGGCGGGAACGGCTCGCGGCCGAACTCGTAGCCGTTCAGGCTGGTGACCCAGGCGCAGTCCTGCGGATGGTCGCGGTTGTAGCCGGCGCGCTCGACCTGCTGCACCAGGCCCCAGCGGCGGCAGTACTCCATCGTCCGGATGCCGACCATGTCCATCTTCGCCTGCGTGATGCGGCCGTCGCCGCGCTCCACCAGCAGGCAGCCGACCCCGCGCCAGCCGAGGTCGCCGGCCAGCGCCAGCCCCACCGGCCCGCCGCCGACGACGACGACCGGCACCGGCGCGCCGTCGGCCGGGCTCGCCTTCGAGCGCTCCGTCATTGTGGTTCGACTCCGGAGTCCTTCAGGATCTGATCCCACTTGCGGATGTCCTCCTTGATCAGTGCGGCGAAGCGGTCGGGGGTGTTGGTGAACGGCCGCATGTTGCCGTACGCGCTCAGCCGGTCGGTGAACGACCTGGTGCGCACGATCGTCGCGATCTCGCCGGCCAGCCGGTCGACGACCGGCCGCGGCGTGCCGGCCGGCGCGACGATGCCGAACCAGAAGTCGACCTCGTAGCCGGGCAGGCCGGCCTCGGCCATCGTCGGCACGTCGGGCGCCGACTCCAGCCGCGAGGTGCTGGTCACCGCCAGCAGCTTGGCCTTGCCCGCCTGCACCTGCGGCAGGAACGCGCCGCCGTCGAAGATCATGCTGACCTGGCCCGACAGCAGGTCGGGCAGCGCGGTGGTCGTGCCCTTGTAGGGCACGTGCAGGATGTCGATCGCGGCGATGCGCCGGAACATCTCGCCGGCCAGATGCAGCGAGCTGCCGTGACCCAGCGACGCGAAGCTGAGCTTGCCGGGGTTGGCCTTCGCGTACTGGATCAGGTCGCGGACGTTGTTGACCGGCACCGAGTTGCTGACGATCAGATAGAGGGGCGTGTAGAACGCCACCGAGATCGGCGCGAAGTCCTTGACCGGATCGTACGGCAGCTTCTTGAACGCGCTGGCGTTCAGGCCCAGGCTGGTGCTGCTGGCGAGCAGGATCGTGTAGCCGTCGGCCGGCGAGCGGGCGGCCACCTCGGTACCGATCACCAGGCTGCCGCCCGGGCGGTTGTCGACGACCACCTGCTGGCCCAGCCGCTGCGCCAGATGGTCGCTCATCGCGCGGGCGAAGCTGTCGGCCAGCCCGCCGGGCGGATACGGAATGATGAAACGCAGCGGCCGCTCGGGCCAGGACTGTGCGCCGGCGGGCTTGGGCCATGAGCCGAAGGCGGCGCCCAACGAGCCGAGGCCCAGGCTCAGTGAACCGTTGGCGAGGCCCAGCGCGCCGGCGGCGAGGCCGGCCAGCACGGGCCGTCGATCGGAAGGTGAAGTCACGCTGATGTCTCCTGCGATGCGGGGGGGCGGGCCCGCCTCATGTCGGGGCGACCCGCCTCGTGTGTCGGTCGGCCGGACCCTGCTTCAGGCGGCCGTCACGTCGTGTTCGTAGATCCACTCGATGCCGTACGCATGCTTGCCGGCCACCGCCTGCTCGCGGATCTTCGCGAAGCGCTCGTCGCGCGCCCGCATCGACGCCTCGTCGCGCGTGTGGTTCTCGGCCGCCCGCGCGCGGGCCAGAAGCTGCACGCGCGCGGTGCGGTCGCGCCGTTTCGCCTCGTAGTCCTTCAGCGCTCCGACCACGTCGTCGCGGCCGCGATCGAGCGCGGCGGCCACCGCATAACCGTCCTCGATCGCCATGCAGGCGCCCTGCGCCAGATAGGGCAGCATCGGATGACAGGCATCGCCCATCAGGGTCGCCCGGCCGGCGGACCACTGCGGCAGCGGGTCGCGGTCGAACAGGCCCCACTTGAAGTAGCGCTCGGAGTTCTCCAGCAGCGACACGATCGTCGGATGCCAGTCGGCGAAGCGGGCCAGCATCTCGGCGCGGCTGCCTTCGGCCGACCACGATTCCTCGGCCCAGCGGTCCGACTCGAACATCGCTACCCAGTTGACCACGGTGCCGCCGCGCAGGTAGTAGTGGACCACGCTCGCGCCCGGACCGAACCACACCGTCATGTCGGGCGCGATGAGCCCCGGCGCCATCGCCGAGGTCTGCGTCATGCCGCGCCAGCAGGCGTTGCCGGTGAAGCGCGGCGCCTCGGGCCCGAACAGGCTCGCGCGCACCGCCGAATGGATGCCGTCGGCGCCGATCACCGCATCGGCGG
>DAISWF010000109.1:0-14163 GCA_036826495.1 Burkholderiaceae bacterium | reverse complement strand
ATTCAGCCGGATCGCTTCGGCCGGCACCGCGGTACGCAGCAGTTCATGCAGGTCGGCGCGGTGGTAGCCGTAGTAGGCGGCGCCGAACACCTGGCTCAGCACGCCCTTGTACGGCGTGTGGGCCAGCACCTCGGCCGACTTCCAGTTGCGCACCACGTGCGCATTCGGCTCGAAGCCCACCTCGGCTGCGCGCTGCTCCAGGCCGAGCGCGCGCAGCACCTTCAGCGCATTGGGCGCGAGCTGCACGCCCGCGCCGATCTCGCCGAGCTGCGACGCCTGTTCCAGCACCGTGACGCCGATGCCGAAGCGATGCAGCGCGGCGGCTGCGGTCAGGCCGCCGAGACCGGCGCCCACGACGATGACATTGATCGATTTCATGGCCGAAGCCTGTCTCCTGTGCGTTGCGGAAACTACAGCGGAAGCTGTGCGAGAATTACACTATGGTGAATTCTCTTTGATCTAATCGTAATTAAAGCATGGACCGAACGTCTGCGGAAGCGAAGGACGGCGGCCGCGTGCAGCGCGGCATCCACTCGGTGGAGGTGGCCGGCCGGGTCCTCGCGGCGCTGCTCGACATGGAGCGGCCGGTGCGGCTGGTCGATCTGGCGCGGCGCAGCGGCATCGCGGCGGCCAAGCTGCACCGCTACGTGATCAGCCTGCGGCGCGCCGGGCTGGTCGGGCAGCACGAAGCCAGCGGGCTCTACGATCTCGGGCCGCTCGCGCGGCGCATCGGCGCGCGCACCCACGGCGCGCGGGCGATCGCCGACGTCGCGCTGCCGGTGGCCCGCACGCTGGCCCGCGAGCTCGGCGAAACCGTGTTCATCGCCGAGCTCGGCGCCGAGGGGCCGGTGTCGGTGCGGGTGGCGATTCCCGATGTGCCGCTGGCGATCACGCCGCGGATCGGCTCGGTCCATTCGTTGATGACCTCGGCCACCGGCCGGGTGTTCGCCGCCTGGCTGCCGGCGGTCGAACGCGAGGCGCTGGTGGCCGGCGAGATCGACGCGCTGCCGCCGCGCCGGCGCCGTCAGCAGCGCGAGGAATTCGAAGCCGCCCTGCAGACGACGCGCGAGCAGGGGCTGGCGGTGGCGATCGGCGAACGCATCGTCGGCATCAATGCGCTGAGCGCCCCGGTGATCGGCGAGGACGGCCGCATCGTGCTGGCGCTGACGGTGATCGGCAATGCCGCCACCTTTCCGCCGGTGCCGCGCACCCCCACCGAACGGGCGCTGCTGCGCGCAGCCGCCGAGATCGCCCGCCGGCTGGCGCAGGGCTCATGAAGGGGGGCGGCCGCGCACGAGGGGCGCATCCATCCGGGGAATCCCTATTGCCGGGCAACGGATGACCCGCATAATGCGCCCTATCTCCCCACAATGAGGTAAGCGGCCGTGTACAAGAGAATCCTGCTGGCGTACGACGGTTCGGAAGAAGGCCGCACTGCGCTGTTCGAATGCACCGACCTGGCGCGACTGGCCGGGGCGGATCTGCACCTGGTCGCGGTGATCCCGCCGCTGTCGCCGATGGTCTTCTCGGACGTCGTGGCCCCCGACATGCCCGACGTGCTGGGGGTCGACACCCAGCGGTTCGAGCAGATCCTGAAGGAGGGGGTGCAGATGCTGAACGAGCGCGGCCTCGGCACCCAGGGCCGGCTGGCCCGGGGTGAGCCGGTGCACGAGATCTGTGCAGCGGCGAAGGAGCTGAAGGTCGAGCTGGTGGTGGTCGGTCACAAGCGCGCCCGGAGCTGGGCGCAGCGCTGGTGGCGCGGGTCGGTCGGCGCGACGCTGATCGACCATTCGCCGTGCAGCGTGCTGGTGGCGATGCCGCCGAAGTAGCGAAGTTCGTCCTTTCATCGGCCGGCCCTCACGGTCGGTGGCCGGCGTGCCGAAGCATACGTACCCCAGCCTTCGGCTTCGCGCACCCCATGACCAAGAACGGACGCCTTCTGTATGTCGTCGGCCCCTCGGGCAGCGGCAAGGACACGCTGATCGAGACCGCCCGCCGCACGTTGCCCGACGGCGTCGACGTCAAGGTCGCGCGCCGCACGATCACCCGGCCGGTGGGCCATGGCGCCGAACAGCACCTGGCGGTCTCCGAGTACCAGTTCGACCTGCTGGCGGCGGCCGGCGAGTTCGCGCTGCACTGGCAGGCCAACGGCCTGCGCTACGGCATCGGCCGTGAGGTGCTGCGCTGGCTGAAGGCCGGCGCCACCGTCGTCGTCAACGGCTCGCGGCTGCACGTCGGCGAGGCGCTGGCGGCGTTCCCCGACATCGAGGTGGTCCATGTGACCGCGTCGCCCGAGGCCTGCCGGCAGCGGATGGCGATCCGCGCACGCGACGATGCCGCCCACATCGAGGAACGGCTCGCACGGGCCCGCGACTGGCAGCCGCCGGCCGGCGTGCGTGTCGTCGAGCTGATCAACGAATCGGCGCCCAACGTGGCCGCCCGGGCGTTTCAGGAGCTGCTCGTCCGCGGCTTCGGCGCGTGGACGCCGGAGCTCATCGACCGTACCAGGCCCGCACCGCCCGAACGTAGCGCTGCACTCCCTCGTGCACCGTTGCCTCATCGAGCGCGCCGTACGACAGCCGCTGGTAGTTCGCTCGGCTCACGTCGCTGAGGCCGAACGCGAAGCCGGGGATCGTCGCGACCCGGTGCTCCTCGGTCATCATCCGGTTGAAGGCCAGCGGATCGGTGCCCGCCGGCAGCCCCGGCAGCTTCATCAGCACGTAGAACGCGCCCTGCGTACGCGGAAACTGCGCGATGTCGCCGATCTCCGCCAGCAGCGCATGCACGTCGCGGCGCACCCGCGACAGGTCGGCGATCCGTGCATCGATGGCCTGGCGCCCCAGCCCGAGCGCCGCGCAGGCCACCGTCTGCGACACCACCGGCGCGCAGATCAGGTTGGTATCCTGCACCTTGTTCATCGCCTCGGTCAGGTGCGCCGGGTAGACGACGAAGCCGACGCGCCAGCTCGCCATGCCATAGGTCTTCGAGAACGAGAAGAACGACAGCGTGCACTCGGCCGATCCCGGCAGCGAGCCGGCCGAGAAATGCCGGGCCCCGTCGTGGACGAAGTACTCGTAGGCCTCGTCGCTGAAGTGGTAGAGGCCGCTCCGCCGGCACAGCTCGTTGACCGCGCGCAGATCCGCCTCGCGGTAGACGGCGCCGGTCGGATTGTTCGGCGACACCGTGATGATCGCCCGCGTGCGCGGCGTGATCGCCGCCTCGATCGCCGCCACGTCGAGCTGGAAGTCGGCGGTCGTGGGGACGGTGACCGGCACGCAGCCGGCCATCCGGATCGCCATTTCCTGGTTGAAGTAGTACGGCAGTGGCAGGATGAACTCGTCGCCGGCGTCGCCGACCGCCAGCACCGCATTCAGGAACGCCATGTTGCTGCCGGCGGTGACCATCAGCGCGCTGCCGGCGCCTTCGATGCCGTTCTCGCGCGCGAGCTTCGCGCGGATCGCCTGCTGAAGCTGCGGGATGCCGTCGACCGCCTGGTACTTGTGGTTCACCGGATCGGCGGCCATCTGCGGGATCGCCGCCAGCGCGGCCGGCGGCGGGCCGTAGTTGACGACCCCCTGGCCGAGCGAGATCGTGCCGGGATGGGCCCGCACCAGCGCGGGGATCGTCGGGATGATCGGCAGGTCGACCTGCCGCATCCGGTTGGATTGGCTGAACATGCACCGCGCGGTCAGGCGGCCGGCTTGATGCCGCGCTTCTGGATCACGTCGGTCCAGCGCTTGACCTCGCTGGCGATCAGCTTGTCGAAGTCCTCGGCGGACGCCGGCGTGATCTGCGTGCCGATCTTCTCCAGCCGTCCCACCACCTCCGGATTGGCCAGCGCCTTCTGAACCTCGTCGGACATGCGCCTGACGATCGGCCTGGGCGTGGCGGACGGGGCGATGAAGCCGTACCACGGCAGGAACATCGCATCCGGATAGCCCGCTTCGCCGATCGTCGGCACGTCGGGCAGCTCCGGCGAGCGGCGCGGCGCGCTCAGCGCCAGCGCGCGCAGCTTGCCGTCCTTGATGTGCGGCAGCGCCAGCGCGATCGTCACCAGCCCGAACGAGATCTGCCCCGAGAAGTAGTCGGGCAGCATCTCCGGCTGGCCCTTGTACTTGACCTCCTGCATCTCCATGCCGGTCAGGCTGAGCAGCAGCTCCTGGCCCATGTGGTTCGAGGTGCCGACGCCGGGATTGGAGATGTTGAGCTGGTTCGGCTTCGCCTTGGCCAGCGCGACCTGCTCCTTCATCGTCTTGACCGGCAGCGACGCCGGCACGACGAACACGTTCGGCGGCGCGCCGATCAGCCCGACGCCGACGAACTCGCTGGTCTTCCACTTGGTGGTCGACAGCAGCATCGGGTTGGTCACCATCGATGGCGAGCCGACCAGGTAGGTGTAGCCGTCGTGCGGCGCGCGCAGCACGTACTCGGTGCCGATGTTCGCATTGGCGCCCGGCTTGGCCTCGACGACGATCGGCTGGCCGATCGACTGCGACACCCGTTCGGTGACGGTGCGGGTCACCACGTCGACGACGCCGCCGGCCGGATAGGGCACGACCACCCTGACCGGCCGGCTGGGCCATGCCTCCTGCGCGCGCGCCCCGCGCGGCAGCAGCCCGGTCAGAGGCAGCGCCAGCGCCGCGCCCGCGGCCGCGCCGAGCACGCGGCGCCGATCGATCGGTTGTTCGTTGCTGCGATCCGTCATGTCGTTCCTCCCCTGTGATGTCGAGATGCTGCCAGGCCGCCGCGGCCTGCGCGATCGGACGCGCAATGATATCGGCGACCGGCTGTCGGCGTCGCGCTACAGCTCCAGCCCCTCCAGCTCGAGGCACGGATGGCGGCGGGCCGCCGCCCGCTGCACGACCCAGCGGCCGATCACCGTCTTGTGGATCTCGCTCGAGCCTTCGCCGATCTGATTCAGCTTCGCATCGCGCATGAAGCGTTCCAGCGGGAACGACTTCAGATAGCCGTTGCCGCCGAAGAGCTGCAGGCAGTCGGTGGTTACCCGCATGCCGAGATCGGTCGCATGCTGCTTGGCCATCGACGCGTAGACCGGCGTATCGGGCGAGCCAGCGTCGTAGAGCTCGGCGCAGTTGCGGGTGAGGCAGCGCGCCGCCTCGAGCTGCGTGTGCATGTCGGCCAGCATCCATTGCACGCCCTGGTGCTCGCCCAGCGGGCGGTCGAAGGTGCGGCGCAGGCCCGCATAGTGCGCGGCCATGTCGAGCGCGCCCTGGGCGCGGCCGATCGCGATCGCCGCATGGCCGATCCGCGCCCGCACCAGGGTGTCCTGGGCGATCGCGAAGCCCTGGCCCTCCGCACCGAGCATCCGCGCAGCCGGCACCCGCGCGTCGTGCAGCAGCACCTCGGAGATCGGCGAACCGTACCAGCCCATCTTCGGCTGCAGCGGGCCGACCGTCAGGCCCGGCGTGTCGCGGTCGACGAGGAACGCCGACAGGTCCTTGCCGCCGCGCCGGCCCGGGCCGGTGCGGGCGACGACGATGAACAGATCGGCCACCGGCGCGCGGGTGATGAACTTCTTCGCGCCGTTCAGCACGAAGTGGTCGCCGTCGCGCTGCGCGGTGGTCGTCAGACCTGCGACGTCGGAGCCGGCGCGCCGCTCGGTCAGCGCGAGCGCGCTCTGCAGCTCGCCGGTGGCGAGCTTCGGCACGAACGCCTGCGCCAGCGTCTCGCTGCCCGCCACGATCGGCCGGGCCGACAGATCGGTGCCGGTGATCATCGATGCCGCTGCCGAGCAGACGCCGGCCACCGCCTCGATGAGCCGCACCCGTACCCGCATCGGTGCCTCGGTGCCGCCGAAGCGGGCCGGAAACGCGGTCGCGAACACGCCCTCGCGGGCCAGCAGCCGGAAGGTGTCCCAGGCGAAGCCGTCGGTCTCGCCGACCGCGTTCGCTCGCGGGCCGATCTCGTGCTGGACCAGGTGATCGATCCGCGCGAGGAAGTCGGCCTCGCGGGCGGCATCCCAGGTCGTTGCGGCGTTCTCGTTCCTGCTCATCATGCCTCCTTCACCCGCGCCATCATCTGCCTGGCGATGTTCAGAATGTGGATCTGGCTCGTGCCCTCGTAGAGCCGGAAGAGCCGCACGTCGCGGTAGAAGCGCTCGGCGACGTTGCCGGCGAAGTAGCCGCTGCCGCCCATCAACTGCACCGCGCGGTCGGCCACCCGGCCGCACATCTCGGACGCGTAGAGCTTGCAGATCGATGCCTCCATCGTCACGTCGTCGCCGGCGTCGCGCTTGCGTGCGGTCTCCAGCACCAGCGCGCGCGCCGCATGGACCTCGACGTTGCTCTCGGCGATGAGCTGCTGCACGAGCTGGAAGCCGGCGATCGGCTGGCCGAACTGCCGGCGCTGGCCGGCCTGCTGCATCATCTCGTCGATCAGCCGGATCGCCGGCCCGACGCACAGCGCGGCCAGATTGATCCGCTGCTTGTTCAGCGCCTTCATCGCGCTGCGAAAGCCGCGGCCCGGCACGCCGCCGAGGATGCTGGACGCGGGCACCCGGCAGCGGTCGAAGAACACCTCGCCGACCGGCGAACCGTGCTGGCCCATCTTGCGCGGCGCCGGCGGCGCCGTCAGACCCGGCGTGTCGCGCGGCACCAGGAACGCGCTGATGCCGTGCGCGCCCTTCACGCCGGGCTCGCTGCGCGCGAACACGGTGAACAGGCCCGAGATCGGCGCATTGGTGATGAAGCATTTGCTGCCGCTGATCAGATAGTCGTCGCCATCGCGCTCGGCCACCGTGCGCAGCGCCGTCGCATCGGACCCCGCCTCCGGTTCGGTCAGCGCGAAGCAGCCGGTGATCTCGCCGCTCGCGAGCTTCGGCAGCCACCGCGCCTTCTGCTCGTCGGTGCCGTCGATGATCAGCGCCTCCGACGCGATGCCGGTGTTGCCGCCGAAGCGCGCCCGGAACGCGGTGGCGGCCTGCGACACCTCGATGTTGACCAGCGCCAGCTCCTCGGTGGTCAGGCCGCTGCCGCCGTAGGCCTGCGGAATGCTGTGGCCGAACAGGCCCAGCCGGCGCATGCCCTCGACCACCGGCTCGGGAATCAGGTCGTCGCGATCGACCTGGTTCTCGATCGGCATGCACTGTTCGCGGATGAAGCGGCGCACCGCCGCCAGCATCTCGCCGAACGCCTGGGGATCACGGATCATCGACGTACCACTCCTTGTTCGGGTGTCTCGGCGTCGCAGGCCTGCTCGATCCTGCGCACCGTCTGGATCAGCCGCGCGGCCAGCTCGCGGGCATGCCGGATCGGATCGCGCACGCTGCCGTTCGTGAACGAGCAGTTGACGCCCATCGTCTCGGCCTGCAGCCGCTGGCGCAGCGGCACGCCGACCGCATGGATGTCGGGCCGCCATTCGCCATGGCTGCTGCAGTAGCCGCGCGCGGCGAACGCCTCGCGCTCGCGTTCCCAGACCGGCCGGTCGAGCGCGAAGCGGGCGGGGTCGTCGATCCGCAGCCGGTTCAGGAGCGCCGTGCGTTCGGCCGGCGCGGTGGCCGACAGCATCGCGCAGCCGATCGCGGTGCTCATCAGCGGCACCAGATTGCCGATGTCGGGCCGCCAGGCGTTGCTGCGGTCGGCGCGGCAGCTATCGACGTACACCACGTTCAGCCGCTCGCGCAGGCCCAGGTTCACCGTGCAGCCGGTCTCGCCGGCCAGCTTCTCCAGCCAGGGCCGGGCGATCTGCCGCACCCGCATCGACGCCAGCATCGGATAGCCGAGCGACAGTACGCCCGCGCCGAGCGCATAGCGCTGGTCCGGCATCCGCGTCAGGTAGCCCAGCATCGTCAGCGTGTGCGTGATCCGCGACACCGTGGCTTTCGGCAGGCCGGTGCGGTCGCACAGCGCGCGGTTGCCCAGCGTGCTGTCCAACGGCGTGAACGCCCGCAGCACCTGCAGGCCGCGGGCGAGGTTGATCGAGAACTGCCGGTCGCCGGTCAGCTCGGCGGGATCGACGAGTCCGGGCAGCGGCTTGACGTTGGTGGCCATCGAAGTCTCCGGGGCGGGGCGATGGAAGTCTCCGTGGCGACGATGGTCGCTGGCGGTGCGGTCGGGGTCAATCCTGCGGCACAGGTGTTTCGCATGGCGGAACAATACGCCCGCAAAGGGCGAGTTGCTGGCATAAACGCGACTGGGCGCGCGCCGCTGGCGGGCGCGTGGACAACGGACGCGGATCGAGCGGAGAGATTCATGGCTTCGGATGCTTCTTCGGGAACGGGTGCGGGTGAGGGCGCGGGCTCCAGCGGCGGCCCCCTGGCGGGCGTGCGCATTCTCGACATGGCCACGGTGCTCGCTGCGCCGTTCGGCGCGACCTTGTGCGCCGACTGGGGCGCCGACGTCATCAAGCTCGAGCTGCCCGACGGCAGCGACCCGCTGCGCGGCCTGCTGCCGGTGCACGAGGGCGTGCCGCTGTACTGGAAGGTGGTCAACCGCGGCAAGAGGGGCATCTCGCTGGACGTGCGCAAGCCCGCCGGCCGCGAGCTGCTGCTGAAGCTGATCACCGACATCGACGTGCTGGTCGAGAACTTCCGGCCGGGCACGATGGACCGCTGGGGCCTGGACATCGGCACCCTGCACGCCGTCAATCCGCGTCTCGTCGTGCTGCGGCTGACCGGCTTCGGGCAGAGCGGGCCGCTGCGCGACAAGCCCGGCTTCGCCCGCGTGTTCGAGGCGATGAGCGGCTTCGCGAACCTGAGCGGCGAGGCCGGCGGCTCGCCGCTGCACATGAACTATCCGGCCGGCGACGTGATCGCCGGCGCGTTCGCGGCGTTCGCGATCGCCTCGGCAATGGTGAAGATGCGCGGCAGCCCGCACGCACCGGGCTTCGAGATCGACCTGTCGGCCACCGAGGCGCTGTTCAGGATGCTCGACCCGCTGCCGGTCGAATACGAGGTGCAGGGCGTCGTGCGCGGCCCGGCCGGCAATCGCGCGACCTACACGTCGCCGTCGAACATGTACCGCACCCGCGATGGCGCCTGGGTGTCGCTGGTCGCCTCCAGCAACCCGGTGTTCGTGCGGCTGGCGCAGGCGCTGGGGCGCCCGGCGCTGGCCCGGGATCCGCTCTATTCGACGATGGCCGCGCGGATCGCCAACATGGAGCCGCTGGACCGGCTGATCCACGACTGGTTCGCCAGCCACGAGTTCGCCGAGGTCGCGCAGGCGCTCGACGGCTGCGCGGTGCCGTTCGCCCGGGTGCAGTCGATCGCCGACATCGTGCATGATCCGCAGTTCGCTGCACGCGCAGCGATCGTCCGGCTGCCCGACCCCGACGCGGGGTCGCTGCCGGCGCCGTGCATCGTGCCGCGCATCATCGGCCAATCGCTGCCGGTGCCGCGCACCGGCCCGGCGGTCGGCGAGCACAACGACGAGGTCTATCGCGCGCTGGGCATCGATGAGGCGACGCTTGCCGCGCTGCGGCGCGACGGTGTGATATGAGGGGACGGGTGATCAGGCGGCGCGACCCGACGTGCGATCCGGCGATGTGATCGCCTCGTGACCCTGACGTGACCTCGGCGTGATCTGATGAGGCTGTCCGGCATCGCGACCCGATGGGGCGGCCGCGGACGGCGTGACTGAACCGAACTGGAGAGACAGCGATGAGCAGTACCTACCGCGCCTGGCGGATGTTCAACGACGGCGGCGTCGTCAGCGGCCGGCTGGTCGAACGGCCGCTGGCCGAGCTGGAGGCGGCCGGCGGCGTGCTGATCCAGGGGGCCCATGCCGGCGTCAACTACAAGGACGCTCTGACCGGCTTCAATCGCGCGAAGATCATGCGCACGTTCCCGCTGAACGTCGGCATCGAGCACACCGGCACCGTCGTCAAGTCCGACGATTTGCGGTTCGCGCCCGGCGACGCGGTGATCGTCCACGGCCTCGGCCTGGCCGCCGATCGCGACGGCGGCTTCGCCGAGATGATCGCGGTGCCCGCCGACACGGTGGTCAAGCTGCCGCCGGGCCTGTCGGTGCGCGAGGCCGGCATCCTCGGCGTGGCCGGCTTCACCGCCGCCCTGTCGATCGATGCGCTGGAGCACAACGGTCTGGCGCCCGCCCACGGGCCGGTCGCGGTCAACGGCGCGACCGGCGGCGTCGCGTCGATCGCGATCGACATGCTGGCGGCCGCCGGCTACGACGTGCATGCGATCACGCGCCAGCCCGACGACGGCTGGCTGCGCCGGCTGGGCGCGAGCCACGTGATCGCCCCCGAAGCGCCGGGCAACAAGCCGCTGGAACGCGCCCGCTGGGCCGGCGCGATCGATTCGCTGGGCGGCCCGCCGCTGGACCACCTGATCCGCACGATGCTGCCGGACGGACTGATCGCCGCCTTCGGCAATGCCGCCGCCAACGAGCTGTCGACGTCGGTGCTGCCGTTCATCCTGCGCGGCGTGCGGCTGATCGGCATCAACGCCAACAGCCCGATGCCGCTGCGCCAGCGGGTATGGGCGCGGATCGGCAGCAACCTGAAGCCGCGCCACCTCGACGAGATCCACCGCCCGATCCGCCTCGCGGACCTGCCGCGGGTGTTCGAGACGCTGCTGGCCGGCAAGGGCCGCGGGCGCTACGTGATCGATCTGCGCGCGCCGGGCTGAGGGCCCTCGGCGCCGCCGCGCCGAACGTCCCTCGGCGCGTACTGCGCCGGACGCCCTATACTGCGCCGATCGCAAGCGAGGAGACCCGCGATGTTCGAGACCTCCACCGTCGGCAGCCTGCCCAAGCCCGCGTGGCTCGCGGAAACCAACAAGCTGTGGCCGCGCTGGGCCTTCGAGGGTCAGGCGCTCGACGACGCGAAGCGCGACGCGACGCTGCTGTGGGTCAAGGAGCAGGAAGACGCCGGTCTCGACGTGCTGACCGAAGGCGAGCAGTCCCGCCAGCACTTCGTGCACGGCTTCCTCGAACAGGTCGAAGGCATCGACTTCGCCAACAAGGTGAAGATGGGCATCCGCAACAACCGCTATGACGCGATGGTGCCGGTGGTGACCGGCCCGCTGCGCCTGAAGGGGCGCGTGCATGCCACCGAGGCGCGGCTGGCACGCGCGCACACCAGCCGGCAACTGAAGTTCACGCTGCCCGGCCCGATGACGATCGTCGACACCATCGCCGACCGCCACTACGGCGACAAGGTGTCGCTGGCGATGGCCTTCGCCGCGCTGCTGAACGAGGAGGCGCTGGGCCTGCAGGCCGACGGCGTCGACGTGATCCAGTTCGACGAGCCCGCCTTCAACGTCTACATGGACGAGGTCGCCCAATGGGGCGTCGCCGCGCTGCACCGCGCGATCGAAGGACTGAAGATCAAGACCGCGGTGCACATCTGCTACGGCTACGGCATCGAAGCCAACGTCAAGTGGAAGCAGACCCTGGGCGAGCAGTGGCGCCAGTACGAGCAGATCTTCCCCGCACTGGCCGCCAGCCGCCTCGACCAGGTGTCGCTCGAATGCGCGAACTCCCGCGTGCCGATCGAGCTGCTGTCGCTGCTCGCCGGCAAGGAGGTGCTGGTCGGCGTCATCGACGTCGCCAGCGACGTGGTCGAGACCCCCGAACAGGTGGCCGACACCATCGGCCGCGCGCTGCAGCACGTGCCCCGCGAGCGGCTGTTGCCCTGCACCAACTGCGGCATGGCGCCGATGGAACGCGACATCGCCCGCCGCAAGCTGCGGGCGCTGGTCGAGGGGGCGGCGCTGGCGCGACAGCGGTACGGTTGACGGGGCAGGGCGCAGGCCGGCGGTTGCCCGCGGGACAGCGGCCGAGACAGCGGCCGAGACAGCGGCCGACACCGCCATCTGCACAGCTCCGAGCCCGCTGCCGCAGACGGCTGCCGCATGCTGCGCTGACCGCGGGCTGCTGCTAGGATTCGGCGTCCGAGCAACGTCCCCGTGGCATCCAGAACCTATCGCGCGGCCTGTCCGAACTGCGGTGCGCCTGTCGAATTCCGGTCGGCGGCATCGGCGTTCGCGGTCTGCGCCTACTGCCAGAGCACGATCGTTCGCAAGGGCGATGCGCTCGAACGCATCGGCAAGATGGCCGAGCTGTTCGACGACTTCTCGCCGCTGCAGCTCGGGTCCGGCGGCACGGTGCCGGCCGCATCGGCGGCGCTGCTGGGGCTGTCCGGCGGTTTCACGGTCGTCGGCCGGATGCAGTACCGGTATGCGGACGGCGTGTGGAACGAATGGCACCTGCTGTTCGACGATCAGCGCACCGGCTGGCTGTCCGAGGACAACGGCCGCTTCGCGCTGACCCGCGAGCTCGAAGCCGTCCCCGGCCTGCCGGCCGACCCGCAGACGTTGAAGCCCGGCCGGCCGCTGCTGCTGGCGGGCACCCTCTATCGCATCGCCAGCGTCACCGCCGCCACCGTCGTCGGTGCGCAGGGCGAGCTGCCGGCCGGATCGATGCGGCAGGCCGATTCGGTCACGCAGCGCGGGGCGAGCGCAGGCGGCGCAACCCCTGGCGGTGCGGCATCGAGCGGCGCAGGTGCAGCGACGCCCGGCGGCGCTCCGCCTGCCGGCGCCTTCTGGGTCGTCGACACCCGCGGCCCGAACGGCCGCATCGCGACCTTGGATTACAGCGAACCGCAGCGGCCGCGGCTCTATGCCGGCGCCGCGGTATCGCTGCCCGCGCTGAACCTGCAGGGCCTGCGCGACAGCACGAGCGAGAAGACGCTGGCGGGCAACAGCTTCTCGTGCCCGCACTGCGGCGCCTCGGTGCAGGTGAAGCTGAATTCCACGCAGGCCGTCACCTGCCCGGCCTGCGCCAGCGTCATCGACGTCTCGCACGGCGTCGCCGGCGACCTCGCGAACTACCAGCAGGCGCTGCGCTATCAATCGCCGATTCCGCTGGGCACCACCGGCCGCTTCGACGACGTCGACTGGCAGGTCACCGGCTTCGTCGTGCGCAGCGGCGTCGACGAGGAGGGCGAACGGTTCGCCTGGAACGAGCTGGTGCTGTTCAACACCGTCGAAGGGTTCGCGTTCATCGTGATCGCCAGCGACGGCGTCAGCTTCGTGCGCACCGTGCAGGGCGCGCCCGAGGCGGCCGGCCGCTCGGCCCGCTTCGAGGACCGCACCTACACCGCGCAGCCCGCCTACACCGCCCGCGTCGAATACGTCGAAGGCGAGTTCTACTGGCAGCTCAAGGCCGGCCAGTCCACCCGCAACGTCGACTACCGCCACGGCGGCTTCGTGCTGAGCAGCGAAGCCTCGCAGGCCGACGACGGCAGCGCCGAGCTGGTCTGGTCGGCCGGCCGGATGGTGCAGGCGCAGGCGCTGGCCAAGGCGTTCGGGCTGGCCTCGGTGCCCACCACGCTGGCGGTGCCGAGCTTCGCCGGCCGCAGGCCGGCCGACATCCTGCGGTCGATGGCCGCGGCCGCCGGCGCGGCAGGGGCCGGCGGTGCCGCGGGCGCCACCGGGGGCGCCCCCCACGGCGCGATGCCCACTTCTGCGAGCTGGAGCGTCAAGGGCATCGTGATCCTGGTCATCATCATCCTGGTCGTCATCTTCATGCTGGTCGATGACGACGATGGCGGATCGGGCGCCTACGGCGGCAGCTATTCGGGGACGCGGCACAAATGAGCGGTTCGCACACCGGCACCAGCGACCCGCACGCGCCCCATTCCCCCGCCCGTCACGCCGAGGTCGCGCTGCTGGTATCGGTCTTCGTCGTCGCTGCCTGCGGCCTGGTCTACGAGCTGGTGGCCGGCGCGCTGGCCTCGTACCTGATGGGCGACTCGGTGCTGCAGTTCTCCACCGTGATCGGCACCTATCTGTTCGCGATGGGCATCGGCTCCTGGCTGTCCCGCTACATCGACGACAACCTGCCCGCCAACTTCCTGCGAATCGAGCTGCTGGTCGGCCTGATCGGCGGGCTGATGCCGATCGCGCTGTTCCTGCTCTACGCCTGGTCGCCGGCGCCGTTCCGCATCGCGCTGTACGGGCTGGTCGTGCTGATCGGCACCCTGGTGGGGCTGGAGATTCCGCTGGTGATGCGCATCATGCGGCGCGGCTATGCGCTGAAGGAGCTGGTCTCGCAGGTGCTGACCTTCGACTACCTCGGCGCGCTGGTGGTGTCGATCGCGTTCCCGCTGCTGCTGGCGCCGCGGCTCGGGCTGATCCGCACCGGCCTGCTGTTCGGCCTGATGAACGCGGCGGTGGCGCTG
>DAISWF010000108.1:0-17764 GCA_036826495.1 Burkholderiaceae bacterium | reverse complement strand
TTCGATCGATGCGCTGCTGCGCTGGCTGTCGGCGAGCCGGCAGACGCCGTCGGGCGACGAGGAGACGCAGACCCGGCTGGAATCGGATCGCAAGCTGGTGCAGATCGTCACGATCCATCGCGCCAAGGGACTGGAGTACGGCGTCGTGTTCTGCCCGTTCCTGTGGGACGGTGCGCTGCGGCCGCCGGCCGGCGGCGATGCGATCGACTATCACGACGACGACGGTCGTCTGTGCGTCGACTTCCGGCCGGGTGTCGGCGATGACCGCGCGCTGAAGGACCTGCGGCGCTTCGAGCGGCATGCGGAACATCTGCGGCTGATCTACGTCGCACTGACCCGTGCGGTGTATCGCTGCTACCTGGTCGCCGGCCTGTACCGCACCGGCGGCGGTGCGACCCGCGCTGAACGTTCGCTGCTGAACTGGCTGGTCGCCGGCGACGGCATGGGGCTGGACGCCTGGCCGAACAACAAGCTCGACGGCGACGCGATCATGGCCGCCCGCCGATCCTCCGGCCGACGATCCGCGCCGGCGCGAGGCCGCACCGGTGCTGCGAGCCCTGACTCCGCCGGTCGTGCCGGCGGGGTGGCGGATCGGCAGCTTCAGCAGCCTGCGCTCGGCGAGCGTCGAAACGCAGGCTGCCGATGCCGATGCGGCGGACCACGACGTGATCGAGGCGTTCGAGGTCGGCGAGGAGGCAGACCGCCGTTCGGCGTTCGATGAAGCCGTGGCGTTGGACATCGGCAAGGCATCGGCGATCGACAAGGCACCCGCCATCGGCGGGCCGGCCGCTGACGGAGGAAGGGATCGCATCGATCCGACCGGGGGGGCGGGAAATGTCGACTCGGCTCGGTCAGCCGCGGGCAGCGGCCCGTCCTCGATCGGTTCGTCCTCGATCGGCTCGTTCTCGATCGGCGCAGCATCGACCAGCGCAGCATCGACCAGCGCGACGTGGACCGGCGCAACGTCTGCCGGCACGACTCCGGCCGGCACGACCCCGGCCGGCGCAGCCTCTGCCCATGCGCCGCCGGCCGGCGACGATTTCCTCGATTTCCCGCGCGGCCCGTCGGCCGGCGACTGCCTGCATGCGGTGTTCGAACGGCTCGACTTCACCGATCCGGCCACCGCGCCCGCCGCCATCGCGCAGGCGCTGCAGCGGTTTCCGCAGAGCCTGCCCGGCGTCGCCGCCGACGAGGCGCAGGCCACCTTGGCGCGGATGCTGCAGCGGGCCGTCGACGACGTGCTGTCGACCCGGCTGCCCACCGGCTTTCGGCTGCGCGACATCGGCCGGCGCGATCGGCTGATCGAGCTGGGCTTCCATCTGCCGGCGCCGCGAATATCGGCCGCCGCTCTCGAACGGCTGCTGCGCGACCACGGAATGCCGGGGCCGCGGCTGGTGTTCGGCAGCCTGGCGGGCTACCTGACCGGCTTCATCGACCTGGTCGTGCGCCATCGCGGCCGCTATTACCTCGTCGACTGGAAGTCCAACCACCTGGGCCATCGGCCGGCGGACTACGCCGGGCCGAACCTGGCGCGGGCCATGGACGAGCGCGGCTACCATCTGCAATACGCGCTCTACTCGGTGGCGCTGGACCGCCTGCTGCGCAGGCGCGTGACCGGCTACGACACCGCCCGCGATTTCGGCGGCGTGCTGTACCTGTTCGCTCGCGGCATGCGGCCCGGCTGGGTCGACCGCGACGGGCAGCCCACCGGCGTGTCGTTCCATCGGCCTTCGGTGGCGTTCATCCGCACGCTCGACGATCTGATCGCGGGCGGCGTCGAAGAGGGCGCCCGATGATCCGCCGCCCGTCGCGCGGCAGAAGCAAGGCGCCCGCCGACCCGCGGCAAGGATCGCTGTTCGATGACGCCGGCCGGGCGGACGAGGCGCCGGCAACGGCGCGAACAGACGGGGACCTGATGCCGGTGCAGCCCCTCGATACCGTTCGCTCCCGCCCGGTCACCGTCACGTCGCCGCACGGCGATTCCGATCCGGCGCATGCCGATGCGGAGCCTCGGCCCGTCATCGATCGCCCCACGCAATCCGCTGCTGACCGCGCCGTCGTCGATGCGGCCGCGCTGCTGCTGGCCGATGGCTTCGGTGCGCAGATCCTGCGGTTCAGCGTCGAGCAGGGCGCGCAGCCGCCCGTCGCGGAGCAGGCCGCCCGCCTGGCGATCGAGCTGAGCATCGCGACCAGCGCCGGCCATACCTGCCTGCCGCTGGGCGATGCGTATGCGACCGTCGGCCCGGCGCCCGGCACGCCCGACACGAAGGCCGGTGGCGAGGCCCTGCGCGGCGGGACAGGAGACGGCGGGACCGGGCAGGGCAGTGCCGCTGACGGTGAGAATGCGCGCATCGCGCTGCTTGCCAGCGGTGTCGTCGATCGCCACGGCGACGTCGGAGTCGCGCCGATGGTGCTCGACGACCAGGGCCGGCTGTACCTGCGCCGCTACTACGCGTACGAAGCATGTCTTGCCCGCGATCTGATCGGGCGCGCGGGCAACGTGCTGAATGAGGCGGAGGCGATTCCGGCGCCAGCATCGCCGTCCACATCACCGGCGTCGCCCGCGTCGTTCGTGTCGTTCGTGTCATCCCGATCGCCCGCGTCACCCTCATCGCCGGTGTCGCCGGCGTCATCCGCATCACCCGCGGCGCAGCCGCCGGCCTTCCCGATCGACATCGGCGACGCGCAGCGCCGGGCCGTCGACCTCGCCGATGCCGCGCGGCTCGCGCTGATCACCGGCGGCCCGGGCACCGGCAAGACCACGACCGTCGTCGCGATCCTCGCGCGCTGGCTGGCGCGCCGGCCCGATCTGCGGGTGGCGCTGGCTGCGCCGACCGGCAAGGCCGCCGCGCGGATGCTCGCGTCGGTGCGCGAGCGCGCGGCGGCGCTGCCGGCCGACATCCGCGATCGTCTGCCGGCGCAGGCAAGCACCTTGCACCGGCTGCTGGGTTCGTTCGGCGGCGGCCGGTTCCGCCACGATGCCGGGCACAGGCTGCCGATCGACGCGCTGATCGTCGACGAGTCGTCGATGCTGGACGTGGCGCTGGCCGCGCGGCTGGTCGACGCGCTGCCGGCATCGGCACGCCTGGTGCTGCTCGGTGATGCGGACCAGTTGTCGGCGGTCGAGGCCGGCGCGGTGTTCGCCGAGCTGGTCGGTCGCGCCGACGGCGATCCGTCGCCGCTCGCCGGCTCCGTCGTGCGGCTCACGCACAGCCACCGGTTCGGCGCCGAATCGCCGATCGGCCGGCTGGCGGCGGCGATCAACCACGGGCTGGCCGACGATGCGCGGGCACTGCTCGACGAAGGGCTACGGGCACGGCCGGATCGAAGTGACGCGGGTGCAGCGGCGCCTTCGGACCGGTCCGTCGAACGCGCGCCGGCGTCGGCCGGCCGGATCGACGACGGGCTGTCTCCGGGTCCGGGGGACGTCGATGCGCGCGCCTCCTCCGGCGCCGGCTGGATCGACGACACCGGCGACGAACTGTCGGATGGGGTGCGCACCGCGATCGTCGATGGTTTCGCCGGCTACCTTCAGGCGCTGACCGCCTGCCTGCAGCCCGGCGCCGACGATGCCGGCGCAGCGCGCGCCGCCGTGTTCGCCGCCTTCGACCGCTTCCGGGTGCTCGCCGCGACCCGCCGCGGCCGGCGCGGCGTCGACGCGGTGAACCGTCTGATGGAGCGGGCCGTCCGCGACCGGGCCCGCACATTGGCCGCGCAGGACGAACGTTCGCCGTGGTACGCCGGCCGCCCGGTGCTGATCGAACGCAACGACGCGGTGCTGCGGCTGTTCAACGGCGACGTGGGCCTGTGTCTGCCGGACGATGCCGGGCAGCTCTACGTATGGTTCGCCGCCGACGACGGCAGCCTGCGCGCGGTGGCGCCGCCGCGGCTGCCCGCGCATTCCAGCGCCTACGCGATGACGATCCACAAGTCGCAGGGCTCGGAGTTCGACGAGGTGCTGACCATCCTCGCCCGCCTCGACAGCCCGCTGAACCGCCGCGAAGCGGTCTACACCGCGGTGACCCGCGCTCGCCGCCGGGTCACGTTGGCCGGCGATCCGGCCGCGTTCGCGCAGGCCTGCCGGACCGCGATCGCGCGCGACGGCGGGCTGCGTCGGCGTCTGCGCGACGCATTGGCCGGCGCGCCGCGCAACACGCCGTTCGCCACGCCTTCGCTCAAATGACCAGGATCGCCCGGAAGTCGTTCACGTTGGTGAACGTCGGCCCCGGCACCACCAGTGCATCGGCCGCCGCAAAGAACGTATAGGCATCGTTGCGGTCCAGGCAGTCGCGTCCCGTCACGCCGCGTGCCCGTGCGCGCGCCAGCGTGTCCGGCCCGACCAGCGCGCCCGCATGCTCCTCGGTGCCGTCGATGCCATCGGTATCGGCGGCCAGCGCATGGACGCCCGGCAGCCCGTCGAGCTCCAGCGCAAGGCCGAGCAGGAACTCCACCGCGCGCCCGCCGCGGCCACCCTTGGCGCGCACCGTCACCGTGGTCTCGCCGCCCGACAGGATCACCGCCGGCCGGCGGAACGGCTGCCCGCGGCGCGCGATCTGCCGGGCCAGCGCCGCATGGGCATAGCCCAGGTCGCGCGCCTCGCCCTGCATGTCGTCGGCCAGGATGTGCGGCGTGATGCCGGCCTCGCGCGCCGCCTGCGCCGCGGCCTCCAGCGACTGCTGCGGCGTCGCGATCATCCGCGTCGAGGTCCGCGCGAACAGCGGGTCGTCCGGCTTCGGCGTCTCCAGCCCGCCCGATTCCAGCCGCGCGCGGATGCCGTCGGGCAGCACGATCCGGTAGCGATCGAGCACCGCCAGCGCCTGCGCGCAGGTGCTCGGGTCGGGCACCGTCGGCCCGCTGGCGATCACGGCCGGATCGTCGCCGGGCACGTCTGAGATCAGCAGCGACACCACCTGCGCCGGCGCGCAGCGTGCCGCCAGCCGGCCGCCCTTGATCGCCGACAGGTGCTTGCGGACGCAGTTCATCTCGCCGATGTTGGCGCCGCTCTCGAGCAGCGCCTTGTTGATCGCCTGCTTGTCGGCGAGCGACAGGCCGTCGGCGGGGCAGGTCAGCAGCGCCGAGCCGCCGCCCGATATCAGACACAGCACCAGGTCGTCACGGGTCAGCCCCTGCGTCAGTGCCAGCATCCGCTGCGCCGCTGCCAGGCCCGCTGCATCGGGCACCGGATGAGCGGCTTCGACCAGCTCGATGCGAGGCGCGGCGAACCGCCGCCAGGCCGGCGGCGTGTGGTCGTAACGGGTGACCACCAGCCCGCTGATCGGCGCATCGGCCGGCCAGGCCGCTTCGAGCGCGGCGGCCATCGAGCCGCCGGCCTTGCCGGCGCCGAGCACCAGCGTGCGGCCGCGCGGCGGCGGCGGCAGATGCTCGGCGAGGATGCGGTCGGGCAGCGCGCGCGCCACCGCGACGTCGTACAGGCGGCGAAGGAACCCCGCCGGATCGTCGGCCGGCGGGGCCGGACGGTTCGTCGTCGCCGTGTCCACCGGCAGGTCAGTCCATCTGCGTGACGAACTTCGTGTTCAGGTAGCCGTCGAACGTCTCGATGCCGCCCTCGCTGCCGATGCCGCTTTCCTTGATGCCGCCGAACGGCGTCTCGGCCAGCGCCTGCCCGAAGTGGTTGATGTTGACGATGCCGGACTCGATGCCGTTGCTGACCGCCAGCGCGTTCTTCGTCGACGTCGTGAACGCGTACGACGACAGCCCGTACGGCAGGGAGTTCGCCCGCCGCAGCACCTCGTCGGTGTCGTCGAACGGCACGCACGGTGCGATCGGGCCGAACGGCTCGCTGGTCATCACCAGGCTGTCGTCGGGCACGTTGGTCAGCACCGTCGGCGCGAAGAAGTTGCCGGCGCCGGGCAGCCGCTCGCCGCCGGTCTCGATCCGGCTGCCGCGCTTCTTCGCATCCTCGACGAACTGCTCCATCGCCGGCACGCGCCGCGCATGCGCCAGCGGCCCCATGCGGGTGTCGGCGGCCAGCCCGTCGCCGACCTTGATCGACGAGGTCGCCGCGATGAACGCCGACATGAACTTGTCGAACGCCTTCTTCTGCACGTAGAAGCGGGTCGGCGACACGCAGACCTGGCCGGCATTGCGGAACTTGAAGCCGGACAGCATCTTGGCCGCACGTTCGATGTCGGCGTCGTCGAACACGATGACCGGCGAATGGCCGCCCAGCTCCATGGTCACCCGCTTCATCTGCGCGCCGGCCAGCGCCGCGAGCTGCTTGCCGACCGGCACCGAGCCGGTGAACGACACCTTGCGGACGATCGGCGACTTGATCAGGTAGTCGGACACTTCGCCGGGCACGCCCCAGACGATGTTCAGACAACCGGCCGGCAGCCCCGCTTCATGGAACATCCGCGCGATCGCGATCACC
This sequence comes from Burkholderiaceae bacterium, assembly GCA_036826495.1. Classification (GTDB taxonomy): domain Bacteria; phylum Pseudomonadota; class Gammaproteobacteria; order Burkholderiales; family Burkholderiaceae_E; genus DAISWF01. Next base: position 11,373 of record DAISWF010000108.1, on the reverse strand, counting down.
GCGCTCGGCGAATCCTCCGGCCCCTTCAGCACGATCGTGCAACCGGCGCCGAGCGCCGCGGCGATCTTGCGGATCGCCTGGTTGTACGGGAAGTTCCACGGCGTGAAGGCCGCGCACACACCGATCGGCTCGCGCAGCACCATCTGGCGGACGTTGTCGAGCCGCGGCGGAATGACCCGGCCGTAGATCCGCCGGCATTCCTCGGCATGCCAGTCGCAATGCTCGGCGCACGAGGTGACCTCGGCCGCCGCCTCGGCGAGCGGCTTGCCCATGTCCAGCGTGATGTTGCGGCCGATCGCCTGGGCATTCTCGCGCGACAGGTCGCCGACCTTGCGCAGGATCCGTGCCCGCTCCAGCGGCGAGGTCTTGCGCCAGCTCGCGAACGCACGCTGAGCGGCGGCCAGCGCGCGGTCCAGGTCCTCGCGGCTCGCGTGCGGCAGCCGGCCGGTGGCAGGGTTCAGCACGTCCTGCTCCTTGCGACCCCCGCCCCGGATGAACTCGCCGTCGATGTACAGGCACAGCTCCTCGTAGCTCGCGCTCTGCTCGACCGCGGTCTTCTCGGGTTTGGACTGGGTGTTCATGTCGCCTCTTCCGGTGGGTATGGGGAATTCGTAGGCGGCCATTCTGCCTCATTTCGCACCACGGCTGCGCCGGCATCCGGGATGCAGCCGGGGCCGTCCGCATGCCGGGCAGCGCCGGCAATCAGGCGGGCCACCGCCGATCGAACCTCGGCCGCGTGGTCCGACACCAGCAGCCGTGTGCTGACACCGACGTCCCACGCGGCATGAAACCTGCAAAGACCGGAGCTTTCGGTACGAATCGTGCCTTGGTCGCCCGAAGTTCTCGTGGGGTGTTCGTCTTTGGTGCCTCGAGCGGGTGCGGGAACTCAGTTTGGTGCCTGATCCAGTGATGTCCGATCGATGACTGCTGCCCCGAGGCTCGCTCTGTCCCACATCACCAAGCGGTACCCGTCGGTGGTGGCCAACAGCGACGTGTCGCTGACGGTCGCCCCCGGCGAGGCCCATGCGGTGCTGGGCGAGAACGGCGCGGGCAAGTCCACGCTGATGAAGATCGTCTACGGATCCGTCAAGCCCGACGAAGGAACGGTGGCGTTCGACGGCCGGCCGGTGCAGATCCGCAATCCGCAGGAGGCCAGGGCGCTGGGCATCAGCATGGTGTTCCAGCACTTCAGCCTGTTCGATACGCTGACGGTGGCGGAGAACGTCTGGCTCGGCATCGACAGGTCGCTGAAGCTGGCGGACGTCTCCCGCCGGATCGCCGCCAAGGCCGCCGAGTATGGGCTGGACATCGATCCGCAGCGGCCGGTGCACACGCTGTCGGTCGGCGAGATGCAGCGCGTGGAGATCATCCGCGCGCTGTTGACCGATCCCAGGCTGCTGATCCTGGACGAACCCACGTCGGTGCTGACGCCACAGGCGGTGGAGAAGCTGTTCGTGGTGCTCAGGCAACTGGTGGCCGAAGGCTGCAGCATCCTTTATATCAGCCACAAGCTGCATGAGATCCGCGAGCTGTGCTCTGCCTGCACGGTGCTGCGCGGCGGCAAGGTCACCGGCGTCTGCGATCCGCGCGAGGAAACCAACGCGTCGTTGTCCAGGTTGATGATCGGCGCCGAGGCTCCGGCACTGCGGCACCGCGAATCGAGCCCGGGCGACGTGGTGCTGGAGGTCAGGGGGCTTTCGCTGCCGCGGCAGGACCAGTTCGGCGTGAACCTGGACGGCGTGTCGTTCGAGGTTCGGGCGGGCGAGGTCGTCGGCGTGGCGGGCGTGTCGGGCAACGGCCAGAAGGAACTGCTGCATGCGCTTTCCGGCGAGGACGGGCGCGCGCCGGCCGGCAGCATCCGGATGTTCGGCCGCGACATCTCCTCGTCCTCGCCGCGTATCCGGCGCAGATCCGGCATGCATTTCGTGCCCGAGGAGCGGCTGGGCCGCGGGGCGGTGCCGACGCTGGCGCTGTCGGCCAACACGCTGCTGACCCGCACCGAGGCGGTGACGCGTGCCGGCTGGATCCGGCGCCGCAGCACGGTCGCGCTCGCCGAACACCTGATCCGTACGTACAACGTAAGGGCCGGCGGGCCCGCGGCGGCCGCCCGTTCCTTGTCCGGCGGCAATCTGCAGAAGTTCATCGTCGGGCGCGAGATCGACGTCAAGCCTAAGCTTCTGATCGTTTCGCAGCCGACCTGGGGCGTGGACGTCGGTGCCGCTGCACAGATCCGCGGCGAGATTCTCGCGCTGCGCGACGAAGGCTGCGCGGTGCTGGTGGTCAGCGAGGAGCTCGACGAACTGTTCGAGATCAGCGACCGGGTCGTGGTCATCGCCGGCGGCCGCATGAGCCCCGGGATACCGGCGTCGCAGGCGACGACATCGTTGATCGGAGAATGGATGTCCGGGCTGTGGCCGCGCGAGCCGGCTGTCCCTCGGGAGGCCGCCGATGTTTAGGCTCGAACCGAGGGGGCAGCCCTCGGCGGTCATGTCGATGGCCTCTCCGGTCATCGCGCTGCTGCTGACCGTGCTCGTCGCGGCGGTGCTGTTCCTCGCGCTCGGCAAGGATCCATCGCGTGGTCTGGCGGTGTTCTTCGTCGAGCCTCTGTCGAGCGTACGGGCCTTCTCCGAGGTGCTGCTGAAGGCCACGCCGCTGATCCTGTGTGCACTCGGGCTGGCGGTGTGCTACCGCTCCAACGTCTGGAACATCGGTGCGGAGGGCCAGTTCCTGCTGGGCGCGATCGCCGGCGGCGGCGTCGCGCTGTGGCTCACCGTGAACGGCGCCACCGGTCCGCGCGGACTCTACTCGCCGCTGGTGCTGATCGCGGGCGTGCTGGGCGGCATGCTGTGGGCCGGCATCACGGCGCTGCTGCGCGACCGCTTCAACGCCAGCGAGATCCTGGTCAGCCTGATGCTGGTCTACGTGGCTGCGCAACTGCTGAACTTCCTGGTGTTCAACTCCTGGAAGGATCCGCAGGGTTTCAACTTTCCGCAGACCAAGACCTTTCTGCAGTCCACCTGGTTGCCGACGCTGCTGCCCCGGTCGCGGCTGCACTGGGGCTTCGTCGTGGCGCTGGTGCTGGTGGCGGTGTTCTGGGCATTCCTGTTCAAGTCCTGGCGCGGATACCAGTTGCAGGTGGGCGGGCTGGCGCCGGCGGCGGCGCGCTACGCCGGCTTCTCGGCGCGCGCGTCGTTGTGGATCGCGTTGCTGACCTCGGGCGGCATGGCCGGCCTGGCCGGCGCGATGGAGGTCGCCGGGCCGCTGCGCCAGCTCACGCCGCATGTATCCACCGGCTACGGCTTCACCGCGATCATCGTCTGCTTCGTCGGACGCCTGCACCCGCTGGGCATCCTGCTGTCCGGCATCCTGCTGTCCATGATGCTGATCTGCGGGGAGCTCGGTCAGTCGCGGCTGGGCCTGCCCAACGCGCTGACCGGCGTGTTCCAGGGCCTGCTGCTGTTCATGCTGCTGGCCTGCGACACGCTGATCAACTTCCGGCCGCGCTGGCAGGGCAGCAGTCGCCGCAGGGCCGAGCCATCGGCCGCGAATGCACCGACCGCCGTGAAGATCATGAGGCAGCTCTGATGGACCAGCTCGCATTCCTCGTCGCCGCGACGCTGGCCTCGGGCACGCCGGTGGCGGTCGCCGGGCTGGGGTTGCTCGTCAACGAGAAGGCCGGCGTGCTGAACCTCGGCGCCGAAGGCATGATGCTGGTGGCTGCGGTGTCCGGTTTCATCGCGGCGTTCTACACCGGCAGCGACCTGATCGCGTTCGGTGCCGGCGCGCTGGCCGGCGCGCTGATGGCGCTCGTGTTCGGCTGGCTGGTGATCTGGCTGAACACCAACCAGTACGCCACCGGGCTCGCGCTCAGCATCTTCGGTGCCGGTTTCTCCGCATTCGTCGGCGCCGGATTCGCCGGCAAGAAGCTGGCCGACCGCGCGATCACCCACGTTCCCGGGCTGTCCGACATCCCGTTCATCGGCCCGGCGCTGTTCCGCCAGCACCCGATGGTCTACTTCGCGATTGCGCTGATGCTCGGGTTCACCTGGTTCCTCTATCGCAGCCGTGCGGGGCTGGTGCTGCGCTCGGTGGGCGAGTCACCGGATTCCGCTCATGCGCTCGGGTATCCGGTCCGCCGCATCCGGCTGCTGGCGGTGGTCGTCGGCGGTGCGCTGTGCGGTCTGGCGGGGGCCTACCTGTCGGTCGTCTACGCGCCGCTGTGGGTCGAGGGCGTGGTCGCCGGTCGCGGCTGGATCGCATTGGCGCTGACGACGTTCGCCACGTGGCGGCCGGTACGGGTGCTGCTCGGGGCCTATCTGTTCGGCGGCGTGACGATGACGCAGTTCGCGCTGCAGAGCGCCGGCATCGAGATACCCAGCCAGTTGCTGGCGATGCTGCCTTATCTGGCCACCATCATCGTGCTGGTGCTGATCTCGCGCAACCCGGTGTGGATCCGGGTCAACATGCCGGCCTCGCTCGGCAAACCGTTCCACCCCGGATGAGCGGCGCGCATGCTGCTCTCGACCCGCCCGGGCCGGCACGGCCTCGAACCACGCTGCTGATCCCTCTTCGAATCGTCCACCAGGAGAAAACATGTCCGACTCCAGATCAGTCTTCCACAAACGAGCGCTCCTCAAGGCCGCGTTGCCTCTGTTCGTAGCCGCTGCCGGGCTGACGGGCTGCAGCAAGAAGGAGGAGCCGCCGCCTGCGCCGGCACCGGCCGCGGCCTCGCCGGCAGCGGCGCCCGAGCCGCTGAAGGCCGCTTTCGTCTACATCGGCCCGGTCGGCGACGCCGGCTGGACCTTCGCGCACGACCTCGGCCGCAAGACCGCCCAGTCCGAGCTGGGTGACAAGGTGAAGACCACCTACGTCGAAAAGGTCCCCGAGGGCGCCGACGCCGAACGCGTGATCCGCGATCTCGCCCAGCAGGGCAACAAGATCATCTTCGCGACCTCGTTCGGCTACATGGAGTCGATGCTGAAGGTGGCCGGCGAGTTCCCGGACGTGAAGTTCGAACATGCCACCGGCTACAAGACCGCCGACAACATGCGCATCTACGACTCGAAGTTCTTCGAGCCGGCCTATCTGGCGGGCATCATCGCCGGCAGGATGAGCAAGAGCGGTACGCTGGGCTTCGTCGGTTCGTTCCCGATTCCCGAGGTGCTGCGCAACATCAATGCGTTCACGCTGGGCGCGCAGACGATCAATCCGAACATCAAGACGAAGGTGGTCTGGATCAGCAGTTGGGACGATCCGCCGAAGGAGGGCGAGGCCGCGCAGACGCTGATCAACAGCGGCGCCGACGTGCTGCTGCAGAACACCGACTCCACCGCGGTGCTGCAGACCGCCGAGAAGAACGGCAAGTACGCCTTCGGCTGGGACAGCGACATGAGCGCGTTCGCCACCAAGGCGCATCTCGGTTCGGCCGTCGCGCTGTGGGGCGGGTACTACGCGAAGGCGATGAAGGAGGTCATCGACGGCACCTGGAAGACCGGCCGCGCGGTCGACGGCATGAAGGAAGGCCGCAATGACCTGATCAAGGTGCCCGACGCCGTTCCCGAGGACGTCCGCAAGAAGGTCGAGGAGGTGCGGGCGGCGATGAAGGCCGGCGAGTTCGAGGTGTTCACCGGCCCGATCGTCGACAACAGCGGCGCCGAGAAGCTTGCCAAGGACGTGAAGTCCGACCAGGCCTGGAAGGACGGCATCGACTTCTACGTGAAGGGCGTCGAGGGCAGGATTCCGTCGTCCAAGTGACGCCACGAAACCACCCGAGACCGCACCCGGCCTGGATACCCGATGATGATCGAGCACACCCTGTTCCATCCGGTCGCGGCGGTCGCCGATCTCGACGCGGCGGGCGCCCCGATGGCCGCCCGCCTGCTCGAAACCGACCTGGTGATCTGGCGCGACGCCGACGGCGGCGTGCGAGCGTTCGACGATCGCTGTCCGCATCGCGGCGCGGCGCTGGCGCGCGGACGGGTCGTGGACGGCATGCTCGAATGTCCGTACCACGGTTGGCGGTTCGCCGCCGACGGCCGATGCATGCGGGTGCCGGCCCTGCCGGACTTCCGGCCGCCGATCGGGCACCGGGCGGTCGAGTACAGTGCCCGGGTCGCCTATGGCTTGGTGTGGGTGGCGCTGACCGCGCCGGCCATGCTGCCGGCCGGCAGCGACGTGCCGGCGTTCGCCGCCGAGACCGACGATCACCTGCGCAAGGTGAACAGCGGCCCCTACGAGGTGGCCACCAGCGCGCCGCGCATCGTCGAGAACTTCCTCGACATGGCGCACTTCGGTTTCGTGCACGAGGGCTGGCTCGGCTCGCGCGACCATGTCGCGCTGCAACCCTACGAGGTCACGATCACGCCGGCCGGCTTCCTCGCCACCGAGTGCTTCGCATGGCAGCCGAAGTCCAGCATCCATGCCAGCGGTGGCGCGATGGTCGAATACGCCTATGAGGTCAACGCGCCGTACACTGCGATCCTGACCAAGGTGCCGGAGGCGGGTGCGGTGAAGCTGGCGCAGTTCCGCGAGTCGATCGCGCTGTTCGTCTGCCCGTTGGAGCCCGAGGTCAGCCGGGTGTGGATCCGCCTGGCAATGAATCACTCCAGCGATCCCGACGACAGGTTGACGGCATTCCAGGACACCATCTTCGGACAGGACCGGCCGGTGCTGGAATCGCAGCGGCCGAAACGTCTGCCGATCACCGGCCAGGCGCCGGTCAGAGAGCTGCACTGCGCTGCCGACCGCAGCTCGGCCGCCTACCGGCGCTATCTGCTGGAACGCGGCATCCGCTTCGGTATCATCTGATGGCATGAGCGCTTCCGCGATCCCCGCCATTGCCCGCGAGCGCCTGCCGGCGCTGGTGGCCGGCATGCCCAAGGCCGAGCTGCACCTGCACATCGAGGGCTCGCTGGAACCGGAGCTGATGTTCGCGCTGGCCGCGCGCAACGGGCTGACCTTGCCGTATCCGGACGTCGAGACGCTGCGCGCCGCCTATGCGTTCACCGACCTGCAGTCGTTCCTCGACATCTACTATGCCGGCGCCTCGGTGCTGCGCACCGCGCAGGACTTCGAGGACATGACCTGGGCCTATCTGCAGCGGGCGGCCGCCGACCGGGTGCTGCGCGCCGAGATCTTCTTCGATCCGCAGACCCATACCGAGCGGGGCGTGCCGATCGAGACGGTGCTCGACGGCCTGGAGCGCGCCTGCCGGCGGGCGCGTTCCGCGCTCGGCGTCGAGGCCGATCTGATCCTGTGCTTCCTGCGCCACCTGAGCGAGCAGGCGGCATTCGAGACGCTGGAAGCGGCCTGGCCCCATCGCGACCGCTTCATCGGCGTCGGCCTCGATTCCAGCGAACGCGGCCATCCGCCCGAGAAGTTCGCCCGGGTGTTCGCCAAGGCCCGGCAGGCAGGTCTGCATGCGGTCGCCCACGCGGGCGAGGAGGGGCCGCCCGAGTACATCTGGTCGGCGCTCGACGTGCTGCGGGTCGAGCGCATCGATCACGGCGTGCGCTGCGTCGAGGATCCGGCGCTGGTCGCCGAGCTGGTCCGGCGCCGCATGCCGCTGACGGTGTGCCCGCTGTCGAATGTCAAGCTGAAGGTGTTCGACACGCTGTCGGCGCATCACCTGGCGCGGATGCTGGCGGCCGGCCTGCGGGCCACCGTCAACTCCGACGACCCGGCGTACTTCGGCGGCTACGTCAACGACAACTACCTGGCGTGCTTCGAGACCCTGCCGCTGGATGCCGGCGCCGCCTACCGGCTGGCGCGCAACGGCTTCGACGGCGCCTTCGTCGAGCCGGCCGCACGCGCCCGCTACGTCGACCGCCTCGACGAGTACTTCGCGACGTTCCGCTGACCGCGGGCCAAAGCGCAAGCCTCGTCTTTCAGGGCCAGGCGGGAGCGACTCACCGAGCGGCCGGCGCTCAGCTTTGGCCGCGCGCCTTCTTCATCGCCAGTGCAAGCGCGCTCTCGCCGGCCGGTGCCGTATTGCCGCGGCCGCCGTCACGCCCGCCGTCGCGGCGTTGCCCGCCGTACCCGCCGTCGCGCTGGCCCGGCTGCCCGCCGGACCGCGAACCACCGTAGCCGCCGCGGCCCGCGCCATCGCCGCCGTGCCGGCCGCCGCGCGGCTCGTCACCGGGCGCGCGGCGCGCGAACGTGCGGCCACCGCGCGCGCCCCGGTCGCCGGTGTGTGCCGGCGCATCGTCCAGCCGCATCGTCAGCGCGATCCGCTGCCGCTTGAGGTCCACCTCCAGCACCCGCACCTTGACCACGTCGCCGGCCTTGACGACGTCGTGCGGGTTCTTCACGAACTTGTGCGACAGCGCCGACACGTGGACCAGACCGTCCTGGTGCACACCGATGTCGACGAACGCTCCGAAATTCGCGACGTTGGTGACGACGCCCTCCAGCACCATGTCGGGGCGCAGGTCCGCCAGCTTCTCGATGCCGTCGCGAAAGCTCGCGGTGCGGAACTCCGGCCGCGGATCGCGGCCCGGCTTCTCCAGCTCCTTCAGGATGTCGCGCACCGTCGGCAGGCCGAAGCGGTCGTCGACATAGCGCTCGGGCCGCAGCGTCTGCAGCCGATCGGGCTGGCCGACGACGTCGCGCACGTTGCGCTGGATGTCGGCCAGCATCCGCCGCACCAGCTCGTACGCTTCCGGATGCACCGAGGTCGCGTCGAGCGGTTCCTCGCCGTCGTTGATGCGCAGGAATCCGGCTGCCTGCTCGAAGGTCTTGTCGCCCAGCCGCGGCACGGCGCGCAGCGCCTCGCGGCTGCCGAACGCGCCGTGCGCATCGCGGTGCCGGACGATGTTCTCGGCCAGCGACGGCGACAGCCCCGAGATCCGCGCCAGCAGCGGCACGCTGGCGGTGTTCAGGTCGACGCCGACCGCATTCACGCAATCCTCGACGACGGCGCCCAGCGCCCGCGCCAGCCGCGACTGGCTGACGTCGTGCTGGTACTGGCCGACGCCGATCGACTTCGGGTCGATCTTCACCAGCTCGGCGAGCGGATCCTGCAGCCGGCGCGCGATCGACACCGCCCCGCGCAGGCTCACGTCGAGCGACGGGAACTCGCGCGCCGCCAGCTCGGATGCCGAATACACCGATGCGCCGGCCTCCGACACCATCACCTTCGCGAGCTTCAGCTCGGGGTGCCGCTTCATCAGGTCCTGCACCAGCTTGTCGGTCTCGCGCGACGCGGTGCCGTTGCCGATCGCCACCAACTGCACCTGGTGACGCGCCGCCAGCGCCGCCAGTGCGGCGATCGCGCCGTCCCAGTCGTTGCGCGGCTGATGGGGATAGACGGTCGCGGTATCGAGCAGCTTGCCGGTCGCATCGACGACGGCCACCTTCACGCCGGTGCGCACGCCCGGGTCCAGCCCCATCGTCGCCTTGCGGCCGGCCGGCGCGGCCAGCAGCAGATCCTTCAGATTGCGGCCGAACACCTGGATCGCTTCCTCCTCGGCATGCTCGCGCAGCCCGCCGAGCAGCTCGGTCTCGAACTGCCAGGCGAGCTTGACCTGCCAGGTCCAGCGGGCGCAGGTCGCCAGCCATGGATCGGCGGCACGCCCCTGGTCGCGGATGCCGAAGCGGTCGGCGATCATCTGCTCGCAGCGATGCGGGGCAGCAGTGGCGCGGCCTGCAATGCCCGGCCGGCTGGCGCTGCCCGCGCTTCCGGTGCTTCCAGCGCTCCCGGTGTTCCCATTGCCACCAGCGCTGCCGGTGCTGCCCGCAGCCGGTGCATCCCTCTCGGCCGCCTCCAGCTCCTCCGGCAGCTTCAGCGCGACCCGCAGCACCTCTTCACGGCGGCCGCGCAGCATCGCCAGCGCACGGTGCGACGGCACCGCGCGCAGCGGCTCCCGGTAGTCGAAGTAGTCGGCGAACTTCGCGCCGCTTTCCTGCTTGCCGTCGACCACCTTCGTGACCACCACCGCCTCGTCCTGCAGCAAGGTGCGCAGCCGGGCCAGCAGCGCCGCATCCTCGGCGAAGCGCTCGATCAGGATCTGCCGCGCGCCTTCCAGCGCCGCCTTGACGTCGGGCACGCCGGGATTGTCGCCGTCGGGCGTCGTGAACGCCGGCTTCAGGTATGCCTGCGCGGTCGCCTCGGGCGGCAGCGTCGGGTCGGCCAGCAGCGCATCGGCCAGCGGCTCCAGGCCGGCCTCGCGCGCGAGCTGCGCCTTGGTGCGGCGCTTCTGCTTGTACGGAGCGTACAGATCCTCGAGTCGCTGCTTGGAGTCGGCCGCGTCCAGATCGGCCGCCAGCGCCGGCGTCAGCTTGCCCTGCGCCTCGATCGCCGCGAGGATCGTCTCGCGCCGTTCGTCGAGCTCGCGCAGATAGGTCAGCTTCTCGGCCAGCTCGCGAAGCTGCGTGTCGTCCAGGCCGCCGGTGGCCTCCTTGCGGTAGCGCGCGATGAACGGAACGGTGGCGCCTTCATCGAGCAGCGCGATGGTGGCGGCCGCCTGCGCGGGCCGGATCGACAGATGCTGGGCGAGGCGCTGGTCGAGGGGGGCGGGCATCGTACGGGAACTCCTTTCGAACGAAGGCGCGCAGGATGCCGCAAGCGCAGCCTCGATTCAAGTCGGCCGGCCGCCGGGCAGGGCTGACGGGCTGTCCGGTTTCACGGTGGCGGAACCGGGCGTCGTACGCCGCGTAACGGGGCGTGGTACGTCAGCGTATCGGTGCGCGAGTCGCAGTAACATAGGAGACCGGAACACACCGGGCATCGGGGGTTCGCAGAGCCGCCGGAGCACCATCGAAGAGGACGACGCCGTGGACCTGAACTACTCCAAAGAAGAAACCGCCTTCCGCGACGAAGTGCGCGGCTGGCTGGCCGCCAACCTGCCGCAGGATCTGCGCGACAAGGTCATCAACTACCAGGAGCTGACCAAGGACGAGATCATGCGCTGGCACCGCATCCTCGCCAAGAAGGGCTGGGTCGCGCCGGCCTGGCCGGTCGAGTGGGGCGGCACCGGCTGGACCGCGGTGCAGCGCTACATCTGGGACGAGGAGTGCGGCTATGCCGGTGCGCCGCCGCTGCCGCCGTTCGGGCTGTCGATGTGCGCGCCGGTGCTGATCCAGTTCGCCAGCGAGGAGCAGAAGAAGCGCTTCCTGCCGCGCATCTACAACGGCGACGACTTCTGGTGCCAGGGCTATTCGGAACCCGGCTCCGGTTCCGACCTCGCGTCGCTGAAGACCCGCGCCGACCGCAAGGGCGACAAGTACGTCGTCAACGGCCAGAAGATCTGGACCACGCTGGGCCACCTGGGCGACTGGATCTTCTGCCTGGTGCGTACCGACAGCAACACCTCCAAGCGGCAGGAAGGCATCAGCTTCCTGCTGATCGACATGAAGACGCCCGGCATCACGGTG
>DAISWF010000107.1:11992-17777 GCA_036826495.1 Burkholderiaceae bacterium | reverse complement strand
GCCGACAGCAGACCCACCGCGGTGACCACCGCCCGCACGATCGGCCAGGTCCAGATGGCCGCGCGTGTGCCCGCTCCGTCGTCCGCCATCGTCGTACCGCCATCACTGCGCATCGTCGTTCTCCGTCATCGTCGGTCCCCGTCGTTCCGTGTCATTGCCGTTCCGTGTCATCGTCGGCTCTCAGCGTTCCTCTGCCGCTCGCACCACCTGCTGACGCACCGGCACCGCGCGGCGGCGGCGCGCGACGTACAGGTACAGGCCGCTGCCGAGCACGACGATCGTCACCAGGTCCAGCGCCGCCCACAGGATCTTCATCGGCATGCCGCCATAGTCGCCGAAGTGCAGCGGCTGCGACAGCAGCAGCGCCGTCAGGTACCACGGCAGGTCGCGGCGGTCGCTGACCTCCGCGGTACCGGCATCGACCAGCACCGGCTTGACCAGCCGCGACGTCAGCGGCGAATCGCCGCGCAGGAAGATGCCGTAGTGCCGCTCGGTCGAGAACGAGCTGCCGGGAAACGCGATGAACCGCACCTTCAGATGCGGCTCCAGCGCCAGCGCCTTGTCCACCGACGCCTGCAGCAACGGCGGCCGTTCGGCGAGCGTGCCGCCCTGATGACTGGCGATCATCGCCGACAGTTCGGTGGCCTGCCAGTACTTGACCAGCAGATCGGCCCAGGTGTTGATGACGCCGGTGGCACCCACCACCAGCGCCCAGGTCAAGGTGACGATGCCCAGCAGGTTGTGCAGGTCCAGCCACTTGATGCGCGGCGCGCGTTCACGCCGCACGTCGCCGAACCGCAGCTTCTGCATGAACGGCGGATACAGCACGATGCCCGACACGATCGACAGGATCAGCAGCAGCCCCATCGCGCCCAGGAACAGCTTGCCCGGCAGCCCGGCGAACAGATCGACGTGCAGCGACAGCATCACCGCCATGAAGCCCTCGCCGCCGATCACCGGCTCGCCGACCTTCTGCGCGGTGCGTGCATCGACCGCCACCTGCACCACGTCGCGGCTGGCCGCATCGGGCCCCAATGTCACGAACCACAGCCGGTCGTCGTCCTCCTCCTGCGAGGCGAACAGCAGCATCTTGTCCGGATGACGGCGCTGCGCGGTCGCGATCACCTCGTCGAGGCTCGCGCGCCGCGGCGGCTCGACGATGTCCGGCGGCTCGATCTCGACGCCGAGCGCGTGATCGATCTCGTGATGGAAGATCAGCGGCAGCCCGGTCAGGCACAGCAGCAGCATGAACGCGGTGCAGACCAGGCTGGTCCAGCGATGGATCCAGTCCCAGGCCTGCAACGACATCACAGATCGACCGACGCGGTGAACGACAGCGTGCGCGGCGAGCCCAGCACCAGGTAGCCGCTGCCGGCGAAGCCGCCGACCGACGCCCAGTAGTTGCGGTTGCCGACGTTGTTGACCCGCGCGCGGAACGTCACCAGCTTGCCGCCGATCTGCGTCAGATAGCGGGCACCCAGATCGACCCGGCCGTAGCCGGCCACCTGCACCGTGTTGTCCGCATCGGAGAAGCGGCTGCCGGTCGCGATCAGCCGGCCATCCACCGTCAGGCCGCGCACCATCGGCACGTCCCATTCCACGCCCAGGCTGGCCTGTGCGCGGGGCACGCCGATCACGCGCTTGCCATCGCTGGTTGCCAGGCCGGTATTGCTCTGCTCGGTGTCGAGCAGGGTCAGACCGCCCAGCACGCGCAGGCCGCGCATCGCTTCACCGAACACGGTCAGCTCGACGCCGCGATGGGTGTCCTCGCCCGCGCCGGTGAACTCGGTGCCCGGGCCGAGGAAGAAACTGCGCGGCTTGGTGGTGGAGAACAGCGCGACCGCGGCGCCGATCCGGCCGCCGTCGTACTTCAGCCCGATCTCCTTCTGCTTGGATACATAGGGCGCCAGCATCACACCCGGATTGGTGGCGGTGGCAGGCGCCGTATCCCCTTGGGTCAGGCCTTCGATGTAGTTGGCATACAGCGAGAACTGCCTGTTCAGCTTCAGCACCGCTCCCACCAGCGGGCTGGTGCGGCCCTGGTCGTAGTGCTGGGTCTCGAGATGCGTGGTGTACGCGAAGTCGCGCAGATCCAGCCGCTGATGCCGCACACCCACGGTGACCAGCAGCGTGTCGTCGAGGAACGACATCGTGTCGCCGAGCGCGTAGCTGGTCAGGTTGGCGGTGCGGGTCGACGTGGGGTTGGCGAGGTCGTTGCCGGTGAAGGTGAGTGCCGGCAGCGGCGCATCGACGGGGGCATACAGATTGGTCGCCAGCCCGTTGAAGGTCGAGAATCCGAACGCGTTGTAGCGGTCGGAACGAAACTTCGACCAGGAGGCCACCAACGTGTGGCCGACCGACCCGGTGCGCAGCTTGGCGCGCACGCCGAGTTCGCCAGTGTCGATGTGATCCTTGCCGGTGTTGTCGAAGCGGAAGGTGGTGCCGGCGCCCGTCGTGGCGTTGTCCACCTGGATGTTGGCGAGCGAATTGGCTTCGTTGTTGCGGCGGGCGCCGTAGGCCAGATAGGCGGTCACCTTGTCGCTGATGTCCCACTCGGCGCGCAGGGTGCCGAAGGTGTCGCGCTCGTTGGAGTACGACCAGGGTTGCGCCCAGTTGCTCGACGCACCGGGCGGACGCGGCGTCTGCACCCCCGGGCTCAACGTCACGTTGGTGCGGGTCTGCTCGAGCTTGTGATTCTGATAGCCGATGTCGGCGGACACACGGACGGTGCTGCTGCGCCAGTCCAGGCCGACCGCGGCCACCGTCAGATCGACGTTCTCGCGGCTGATTCCCGTCCCACCCTCGCGCCGGGCGACATTCAGACGCACACCGGTGCTGTTATCCGGACCGAAGCGGCGGGCGACGTCGGCTGCCAGGTAGGTCTGTCCGCCGGTGGAGAGGCCGGCGGTGGCCCGGTTCAAGGCTTCATTGGGCGCGCGCTTGGGCAGCAGGTTCACCGCGCCGCCGATGCCGTCGCCCGACGGGCTGGCTCCGTTCAGGAACGCCGATGCGCCGCGCACCAGTTCGACCCGCTCGAACAGCTCCGACGAGATGTACTGGCGCGGCAGCAGGCTGTACAAGCCGTTGTAGGCGACGTTGTCCGAGCTCAGCAGGAAGCCGCGGATGAAGTACGACTCCTGGAAGTTGCCGAAGCCGCGCGCGACCCGCACCGACGGATCGTTCAGCAGCAGGTCGCCGACGCTGCGCGACTGCTGATTCTGGATCAGCTCGTTGGTGTAGCTGGTCGTGTTGAACGGCGTGTCCATCACGTCCTGGTTGCCGAACAGACCCACCCGGCCGCCGCGCGACACCTGGCCGCCGGCATAGGGCTTGGTCAGCCCTTCCGCCGAGGCGTCGGCGCTGGGCGCCGTCACCGTGACCGCATCGAGCGAACCGCCTGCGCGGGGCTGCGACGGCGTGGAAGAGGTCTGCGCCTGCGCAGCGGCGCTGCAGGCGATCAGCGCTGCCGACAACACGGCGGACGAGTACGGCGATTCCATGGATTTGCCCGCGCGGAGCGTGGTGGGGGGACGGGTATTCTAAATACAAACCATTCGTATTATTGAATCAGTGTCATTCCGGATACGCCCGGTCGACAACTCGGGCCGGGAATGCCACGAGCGGGCCCGCCAGGCGGTGAGCCGCGCAGCGGTGAGCCGCGCAGCGTCGTGCCGGCGCCTGGGTTTCGGCCGCCATTGCCGCTGCGGCCCTTCGCACCCGTAAACTGCCGCATCCCCGACATGAGGAAAAGCCGATGTCCATCATCGATCAGCAGGCCGTGTTCGAACGCGCCGACGTCGTGCGGCTGCGCCGCGACCTCGCGCTGGCGCTGCGCGCCGCCGAGCATCACGGCCTGTCCGAAGGCGTCTGCAACCACTTCAGCGTGGAGCTCGGCGACGGCAGCGCCCGCTTCCTGATCAATCCGCGCGGCCTGCACTGGAGCGAGATCGGCGGCGACGACATCGTGATGGTCGATGCGCACGGCGAACGGCTCGCCGGCCGCCATCCGGTGGAGCCGACCGCGATGTTCATCCATGCGGCGGTGCACCGGATCGCCCGCAAGGCCTGCGTGCTGCACACTCACATGCCGCATGCCACCGCGCTGACGCTGACGACGGCCCGCGCGCCCGATCCGACGCTGTCGCAGAACGCGATGCGCTTCATGGGCCGGCTGGCGATCGATCCGCACTACAACGGGCTGGCGCTCGATGCCGGCGAAGGCGAACGGATCGCGCACGCGATGAATGGCGCCGACATCGCGTTTCTCGCCAATCACGGCGTCATCGTCTGCGGCGCGACGATCGCCTGGGCCTACGACGACCTGTACTACCTCGAGCGCGCCTGTCAGCAGCAGATCCTGGCGGCGGCCAGCGGCTTTCCGCTGGCACCGGTGGCGCCGGCGCTGGCCGGTCGGGTAGCCGCCCAGGTCCAGGGCGAGCGGATGCAGTCGGATCTGCTGTTCGAATCGCTGCGCCGCCGGCTGGGCGACCGCTGAGCCCCCTGGAAAACGATCGAACCGGCCGGCCAGAGTCAGGCCAATCGACTGGCGCAACGCCAGACGTCGAAGAACCTGAACGACCTCCAGGTCGAGCAGGTATGGCGCGCCTGCTCAGCCCGACCGCGGCGGCGTCTCGAACTGGTGATACCAGTCGACCCCACGCGTGGCGATCATCACTGCGGCCAACGTCGCGAAGATCAGCAGGCTGCCGATCAGCAGCGTGTTGTCCTCGGAGCGGATCAGCGCATACAAAGCGCCGTAGCCGATCGCGAGCCCCAGGGTCATCGGCGCCGAACGGCGCCAGCCACCCAGCACGTGACCGATGTAGTAACCGATGAGGCCGACGCAGGCGACGGCCGCCGACAGATAGGCGATCACGAACCCTACCCGTTCCGACAGGCTCAGCAGCAGCAGGTAGAAGGTGACCATCGCGAGGCCGACGAGGAAGTACTGCACCGGGTGCACCGGCCAGCGGCCGAGCACCTCGCACAACACGAAGCCGCCCATCGTCAGCGCGATGAACAGGATCGCGTATTTGGTCGCGCGGTCGCTCAGCGTATAGATGTCCACCGGTTCGACGAGCCGGAAGCCGACCGCGTCGGCCGCCAGGTCGGCACCCGCCCGCTCGGCGTTCTTCTCGTTCCTCTCTTCGAGCGCCGCGCGCCAGCGCCGCGGCGCCTCGCTGGCGATCGACGAAACCTGCCAGGTGGCATCGAAGCCGGTGGCAGCGACGTCGCGCCGCGTCGGCAGCATCGCCCCGACGAACGACGGATGTGGCCAGTTCGACTTGATCGCCACCTGGTTGCCACGGGCGATCGGCACGAACGAGAACGTCTCGGCACCGTCCAGCTCCAGCTCGATGCGGAACGGCAAACGTGTCGACG
This sequence comes from Burkholderiaceae bacterium, assembly GCA_036826495.1. Lineage (GTDB taxonomy): Bacteria > Pseudomonadota > Gammaproteobacteria > Burkholderiales > Burkholderiaceae_E > DAISWF01. Next base: position 12,395 of record DAISWF010000107.1, on the reverse strand, counting down.
CCGCGGCGATGTTCGACATCCGACCTTCGATCGCCGGCCATCCGGCGATACGGCGGGCGCCCGGCGACAGTTCCAGCTCGGACTCGCCGACCTTCATCACCATCGAGCGCAGGCCGCGAGCCTCGGACACCGCGACCACCACGTCGCCGGGTGAGTCGACGCGCACACTCGCGTCGGGTGTCGTGCGGCCCAGCTCGGACGGGGCGGGCATCACCCAAAAGCCGGTCATCACGAGCTTCGTCGCATACACGTTCACCTTGAACAATCCGCGTGTCCGTGCCGACACCGCCATGTCACCGACGATAGACAACTGCTGCGGCAACACCGCATGACTGTGCTTCCGTACCCGGACCACGCGACGCGGCGCAGCATCGGCAGCACCGGCCGGCGCCGGCTCCTCCTC
>DAISWF010000107.1:0-11982 GCA_036826495.1 Burkholderiaceae bacterium | reverse complement strand
GACGGCCGCGCCAACGCGACGCTGCGCCGTGCGCTGCCGCTGCGCGCCGGCGTGGCTGTCGATAATCGACGCACCCGCCTGTGCGCGATGCTTGATGCGGTCGCCCACCACCGATGTCGCCATGGCGACCGCCACCGCGAGCAGCACCAGCACCACCATCAGCACCACCGACTTCAGGATGAACGCACGCATCACGCCTCCGTTTCTCTTCGAGCCTGCATCGTTGCCGCGGCATGTGGCGTACCGCGGTGCGGATTGGGGCAAGAATCGGGGCAAGAATCGGGGCAGATAGCGACACGACAGGGCCGGGCGCGGTCTCAGCCCCGCGGCAGCAACCACAACTGCCGCGAATAGGCCCGCACCCCGCCATCGCGGCCGAAGATCGCGGTACCCGCATGCAACTTGCGCCCTTCCTGCGCGATCGGCCAGCCGGCGACGACGAGCTGCTCGCCGGCCGAGATCGGCGCGACGATGCGGCCGATCATCCGCGCGGTCATCATCGGCGGCGCATCGGGCAGCCGGTTCGACCAGGCGAAGCCGGCCGGGCAGTCGAGCGCCGTCCAGACGATCTCGATGCCGATCCGGCCGTCGCTGTCGGCCAGCGACGCCGCGGGCGTCCAACCGGTCGCGACCATGCCGTCGTCGCCTATCGGCCCCGGCAGCAATTGCAGCCCGTCGTGGCGTTCGATGCCGCAGCCGAAACAGCGCGAATAAGGCGACGAGCGCGACGCCGCGCGCATCCTGCCCAGCGCACCGGCGGCGCAGGCCGCGTCATGATCGGGTGCGGGCGGCAGGTCGGCCGGCAACTCGCCGGCGCTCGCGCGCGCGAGCTCGGTCTCGCCATCCATCAGCACGATCGCCTGCTCGCCGGCGGCGCGTACCGTCAACGCCCGATCGAGCGGCGGCGGTGCCCGCAGCGACACGTCGACCACCGGCAGACCCAGCAGCCGCGCCAGGCTGCCGGCCACATAGCCGCCATTGCCGGACGCCGGCGGGCCGTTGAAGCGGGCCGGAATCGTCAAGCTGTCCATATCGCCTCGTCCCCCTGTTTCGAAAGCCATGGCAACGCAGCATACGGTAGCAGCGAAGCCGTGGCACCATCGCGGGCTCCCGGCCCGGCCCCGCACGATGCGTCCGACCCACCTGCTGCAACTGCTGTTCCTCGCCTTCATCTGGGGCACCGCCTACCTGTTCATGCGTTCGTCGGTGCCGTCCTTCGGTCCGGCGCCGATGATCTTCCTGCGGATGTCGATCGGCGCGGCGCTGGTGCTGCTGCCGCTCGCGCTGATCCGCCACGGCCCGGGGCCGCTGCTGCGCGACTGGCGGGTGCTGACCTGGTTCGGCGTCGCCTTCACCGCGGTGCCGTTCCTGTGTCTGGGCTATGCGGCCAGGTCGATCTCGGCCGGTCTGCTGGCGGTGCTGCAGTCGGCAGCCCCGCTGTTCGCTGCGATCGTCGCCCACTTCTGGCTGCGCGAACACATCACCGGCAGCCGGGCGCTCGGCCTGCTGATCGGTTTCGCCGGCGTCGGCGTGCTGGTCTGGGACAAGATCAGCCTGACCAGCGACGCCGGCATCGCGATCATCGTGTCGCTGGCCGCCACCGCGATCTGGGGCTACTCGTCGAACTACGCGCGGGTGCGGCTCAAGCATGTCGACCCGGTCGTGCTGGCCGCCGGCAGTCTCGCCGCCACCGGCCTGGCGCTGGCGCCGCTGGCCATCGGCACCTGGCCCGACCAGATGCCCGGGCCGCGCGCCTGGGCCGAGGTGATGTTCCTCGGCATCGCATCGAGCGGCCTGGGCTTCGTGATGTACTTCCGGCTGCTGCGCACGATCGGCGCGGTGCGCACGACCTCGGTCACCTTCCTGAATCCGATCGTCGCGATGGCATCGGCCGCGGCATACCTGGGCGAGCCGGTGACGCCGCAGATGGTGGCCGGCTGCGCGGTCATCCTGCTCGGCACCGCGCTCGTGCTGGGCCTGCTGCCGCTGCGCCGCAGGGCGTAGAGGCCGGGCCGGCTCGCAATGCGTCCGGCCGCGCGGCGGGGCGCGGTGTGAACGGGCCTCGACCCGCGCTCCCGGCATGCGCCCTGGCGAGGAACGCTTCGTCGCTTGGGGCGAGTAGGCGCCGCTGCTATGCTCGTTCTCCATCCAACGGCGATTGCGGAGCGTGAACGATGGACACCCAGATGGCCGCCACCCCGTTGCAGGCGCTGCGCGTCGACGGTGACCGGTTGTGGCGGTCGCTGATGGAACTCGCGCAGATCGGCGCGACCGCGAAGGGCGGCGTGTGCAGGCTCGCGCTGACCGATCTGGACCGCCACGGACGCGACCTGGTGACCGGCTGGGCGCGGGAGGCGGGCCTGACGGTGACGGTCGACCGGATCGGCAACGTGTTCATGCGCCGCGCCGGCACCGACCCGTCGCTGCCGCCGGTAGTCACCGGCAGCCACATCGACACTCAGCCCACCGGCGGCAAGTTCGACGGCAACTACGGCGTGCTGGCCGGCCTGGAGGTCGTGCGCACGTTGAACGATCACGGCATCCGCACCGAGGCGCCGATCGAGCTGGTGTTCTGGACCAACGAGGAAGGCTCGCGGTTCGTGCCGGTGATGATGGGATCGGGCGTGTTCGCCGGCGCGTTCTCGCTCGAGCACGCCTACGCGGCCGTCGACACCGAAGGCCGCTCGGTCAGGGACGAGCTGACCCGCATCGGCTACCTGGGCGACGAGCAGCCGGGCAGGCATCCGATCGGCACCTACTTCGAGGCGCACATCGAGCAGGGGCCGGTGCTCGAGGAGCACGACAAGACAATAGGCGTGGTCAGCGCCGCGCTGGGCGTACGCTGGTTCGACTGCGTGGTCACCGGCATGGAGGCGCACGCCGGCCCGACGCCGATGGCGCTGCGCCGCGATGCGCTGCAGGGCGCCGCCCGGCTGATGCAGGAGGTCGTGGCGATCGCGAATCGTCACCCGCCGTACGGCCGCGGCACCGTCGGCATGGTGCAGGTCCATCCGAACAGCCGCAACGTGATTCCCGGCAGCGTGAAGTTCTCGATCGACCTGCGCAACAGCAGCGACGCCCTGGTCGACACGATGGCCGGCGAGATGCGCGCCGCCGCCGACCGGCTGGCCGCCGACACCGGCCTGGCGGTCACGCTCGAGCAGGTGTCGCAGTATCCGGCGCAGCCGTTCGACGAGGGCTGCGTGGCCGCGGTCGCCCGCGCCGCCGAACGGCTGGGCTATTCATCGATGCCGGCGGTGTCGGGCGCCGGCCACGACGCGGTGTACATGGCCCGGCTCGCGCCCACCGGCATGATCTTCATCCCGTGCAAGGACGGCATCAGCCACAACGAGATCGAGGACGCCAGGCCGGAGCACGTGACCGCCGGCTGCAACGTGCTGCTGCATGCGATGCTCGAACGGGCGCGGCTGGTCGGCGACCGATCCGTGGCCGATCCGTGACCGATCAACGATCGATCGGCGACTGACAGCGATCGATCAACGCTGTGACGCCGCCGGCGCCGCCTCCGCGGCCGTCATCCTGCCGGCCACCACCCGCACCTTGCGCGGCGCCGCGCGGTAGATCGCATAGGCCGACAGCGCGCTGACCAGCACCGCCAGCCACCAGGCCGCGACGTAGTCGCCGCGCCAGTCGTGCAGCAGTCCGGTGACCCACGGGCCGACCGCGCCGCCACCGATTCCGCCCAGCATCAGCGTGCCGAAGATGCTGCCGTAGTGCCGGCCTTCGAAGATCTCGGTGGGGATCGCGCCCATCACCGAGGTCAGGCTGTAGCCGAGGAAGCCTTGTGCGAGCACCATCAGGTACAGCAGCACCATGTTCGGCGACGACGGCAGCCACAGCAGCACCAGGTAGGTGACGGCGAAACCCAGGCAGCCGATCGCCCACACCGGCTCACGACCGATGCGGTCGGAAACGTGTCCCAGCCAGATCTGCCCCGGTATCCCCACCAGGCTGATGACGCCCAGCGCCAGCGCCGCATCGGTGGCCGAGTAGCCGATGTCGATCAGATAGCGCGTCTGGTGGACCTGCACCGCGTACCACATGTAGAGCCCGCAGAAGTACCCCACGGCGATCCACCAGAACCGCGTCGTGCGCATCGCGCGCGCCAGCGTCCAGTCGATCGCGGCCCACTGCGCATCGACGACATTGCTGCGCCGGGCGGCGGGGGCATTCGGCCCGGGCGCCGAGTCGCCGTCGGGCAGCAGCCCGAGATCCTGCGGACGGCGGCGCAGCAGCAGGTTCAGCGGCGCGACGACGATCAGCACCACCAGCCCCAGCGTCCAGCAGGCCGAGCGCCAGCCCGCCGATGCGATGAGCTGCTGCAGCCACGGCAGCAGCACGATGGAGCCGACGCCGACGCCGGCATAGGCGACGCCGATCGCGAAGCCGCGACGCCGCTCGAACCAGCTCGGCAGGAAGAGCCCTTGCCCCGAGTAGCCGAGGCAGACGCTGCCGGCGCCGACCAGCACGCCCAGGGTCAGGTACAGATGCCACGGCTGGCTGACCTGGGTGGCCAGCAGCAGCCCGGCCGCGGTGGCCCCGACGCCCAGCAGCATCACCACCCGCGGCCCGCTGCGATCCATCAACCTGCCCAAGGTCGGGCTCAGCACCGCCGATATCAGGAACCCGAACGAGAACGCACCGGCGGTGACGCCGCGGTCCCAGCCGAACTCGTCGAGCACCGGCGGCAGGAACAACGAGAACGCGGTGCGCGCATTGACGCCCACCGCCATCGTCACGAACACCACGCCGACCACGACCCAGCCGTAGTAGAACGGCAGCCGCCGCGCAAGACTCGCGATCAAGATTCGCCTCTCCTCCTCCGACACCCCCGATGCCCGATGCCCGACCTTCGCAGCCCGGTGCCGGTCACCCTGCTAACCGCTGCCAGTCGCGCGCCGCGCGCGGCCGCATCGACCGCGCCGCCGCCTCATCACCACTTGTTGCGCAGCTCGCGCAGCTTCAGGAACACCGTACGCGGATCCGGATCATCGCCGATTTCGGGAAACGCCTCCCGCAGCCGGGCGATCACCGACGGGCTGGCCAGCCGGAAGAAGGTGTTGATCCGGCGCTCCACCGCCATCGTCGATACGTAGGCGTTGGTTGTCGGGCTCGCGATCGAGCGTGAAGCGCAGGTTGTTCTCGATGTAGTCGTGCCCCGGATAGATCCGGGTGCCCTCGGGCAGCCTGTCGAGCTGCTCCACGAAGGTCTTGTACAGCTCGGCAGGATGACCGCCGTTGTGGCAGTTGCCGGCGCCGGCGTTGAACAGCGTGTCGCCGCTGAACAGCGCCGGCCGGTCGCCGTGCGCGCACAGACAGATGTGACAGAAGGTGTGGCCGGGGGTGTCCATCGCCTCGAGCTCGACGGTCCGCCCGACCTTGACCACGTCGCCGGCCGACAGGCCGCGCGACATGTTCGGAATCTTGCCGCCGGCCTTGGCATGGGCCAGGATCTTCGCGCCGGTGGCCGCGACCACCGCGTCGTTGCCGCCGATGTGATCGTGATGCTCGTGGGTGTTCAGGATCTGCGTGATCTGCCAGCCGGCATCACGCGCTGCCTTCAGGCATTTCTCCGCATCGAGCGGATCGATCGCCAGTGCTTCGCCGGTCTCGCTGCAGGCGATCAGGTAGTTGAAATTGCGGTAGTTGTTACCGGTCCAGATCTGTTTGACGAGCAAGGCAGCCTCCGCATTCGCCGGGTTCGTACGAAACCGCCCGGCGCGTCGCGCGTGCGGCCGTCGTCCGATGATAGCGCCGAAGCCGGCCGGGGCACGATGACGCCGCGGGTAATCGGCCTCTCGGCCGGCCCGGGTCGACCGCCCCGCCTGTCGTCAGCGCCGATAGCCCCCGCGCGCCGGCGGCGGGCCGCTGCGCTGCTCGAGCTGCCGGAACGTGATCCGGCCCTTGGTCAGGTCGTAAGGCGACATCTCCAGCGACACCTTGTCGCCGGCCAGGATGCGGATGTGGTGCTTGCGCATCTTGCCCGACGTGTAGGCAACGAGCTGGTGCCCGTTCTGCAGGGTGACCCGGTAGCGCGAGTCCGGCAGGATCTCGTCGACCACCCCCTGCATCTCGATCAGTTCTTCCTTGGCCATCGTCTATTCCTCGTCGTGATCGCTGCAAGCCTGAAAAACGAACCGCGGCTCCCGGCCGCGGCTTCGCGAGCGCCGGCGCCCGCTGGCGCCGGTCGACGGGCGGATGCCCGCAGCGCGCTCAGACAGGCACGATGTTCGCCGCCTGCGGCCCTTTCTGGCCCTGTTTCACCTCGAAGCTCACCCGCTGCGCTTCGGTCAGGCTGCGAAAGCCGTCGCCGCGAATCTCGCTGAAGTGGGCGAACAGGTCCTTGCCACCACCGTCAGGGGTGATGAAACCGTAGCCCTTGCCGTCGTCGAACCATTTGACGATTCCCGTTTGAGTGCTCATGTCGAATTCCATTGGAGATTGCTGCGCAGCACATGCTCGCGCAGTGCAGATATACGCAAAAATACCGAAGGGAGTTCGACCGGATCCCCGGGCCAAGCGGCACGAGGGGAGCAGAGGAGACTTCGAAACGACAGTCTTGGGCATGCCTGACGCGAGTATTTTACAGCAATTCCCGATCCTGCGTCAGGCCCCACCCCTCCAGACGGGCCGACCACCCGTCGGCGCCGCGCCTGGCGCGCTAACATCGCCCGATGGCGGCGCACAAAAGACTCACCTGGTTCCACGGGTTGGCCGGGCCGGCGGACACGCCGCTCACGTCGTGGCTGCGCACCGTGCTGGCGGCCACGCTGCTGATCCCGGTCGCCGTGTTCGTCATCGTCGCCTCCTGGGGGTATGACCAGACCCGCGCCGAGGCCGAGGCCGCCGTCGGCCGCGCCGCCGACCTGGCGCTCGATCACGCTCAGAAGACCTTCGCGATCGCGCTGGAGGTCGCCCGGCACACCGGCGAGATCAGCACCGGCCCGGATCAGCAGGTGCTGGCCGACCAGGCGGCGCTGCAGCAGCGGCTGATCGACACCGTGGTCGGTCTGCCTTCGACGTTGAACGTCAACGTCTGGGATGCGAACGGCCGGGCGCTGCTGCGCAGCGATGCCCCGATCGATCGCGAGGTGTCGATCGCCGATCGCGCGTACTTCATCGAACAGCGCGACCAGAATCCGGGCATCGGCGTGACCGACGTGTTCCTCGGCCGCCAGACCGGCAAGGAGCTGATGAACCTGACGATCCGCCGCCCGTCGGACGACGGCAGCTTCCGCGGCATCGTCGCGGTGTCGCTGTCGCCGGCGTACTTCCGCGGGTACTACCAGTCGCTGACCCGCGACGATCCGCGGCTGGCGAGCTTCTCGCTGATCCGCACCGATGGCGTGTTCCTGGCACGCTCGCCGCCGCCGCCGGACGGCAGCAACCGGGTGCCGCCCGACAGTCCGACGCTGCGCCGCATCCGGGCCGGCGAAACCGCCGGCAGCCATCAGGTGCCGGCCCGCAACGGGCGCGAGGCAAGAATCGTCAGTTTCCGGCGGGTGCCGGATTACCCGCTGTACGTCGTCGTCGGCTTCAGCCGCCGCGCGGTGTTCGCCGACTGGACGCGCTTCGTCGGCATCCTGGCCGCGATCATGGTGCCGACCACCGCGGGGCTCTTCTACGTGACCTGGGTGGCGTTGAGAAAGACGCGCCGCGAACAGCAGATCGCGAAGGAGCTGGACGAGGAGACCCGCCGCCGCGCAGCCGCCGAGCGCAGCATGCTCGAGAGTCAGCGGCTGAACACGCTGTCGGCGCTGACCAGCGGCGTCGCGCACGACTTCAACAACCTGCTGGCGATCATCAGCACCAGCCTGCACGTGCTGCGACTCAAGAACCCGGCGCTCGGCGACGACCGGCAGGTCCAGGCGATGACGCGGGCGATCCAGTCGGGCACCCGGCTCACCCGGCAGCTTCTGTCGTTCTCCCGCAAGCAGGCGCTGAAGCCGGAACCGGTGCACCTGCGCACCTGGCTGCCGCCGGTCGCCGAACTGATCCGCAGCAGCCTGGGCGCCAATGTGACGCTGAGAGTCAGCGTGGCCCCGGACACCGCGCCGATCCGCGTCGACCCCGCCGAGCTGGAGCTGGCGCTGATCAATCTGGCCCTGAACGCGCGGCATGCGCTGCCGCACGGAGGCTCGATCGAACTGAACGCCCACAATGCCAGGCCGTCCGCCGGAGACGGGATGCGTCGTGTGACGATCAGCGTCACCGACGACGGAGTCGGCATTCCGGCCGACGTGCTGCCGCGGGTAAGGGAAGCGTTCTATACGACCCGCGAAGCCGGTACCGGCTCGGGCCTGGGCCTGACCCAGGTCGACGCGCTCGTCATGCAGTCCGGCGGCTCGATGCAGATCGACAGCGCGGTAGGCTCGGGCACCACCGTGCGACTGGATTTTCCGGCGATCGACGCAGCCGAGCCGGCCGCATCGGCGCCTGGCGGGCCGGTGACCGCGCGGCTGCGCGGCGTGCTGCTGCTGGTCGAGGACAACGACGAAGTGTCGGCCTCGATGAAGTCGCTGCTGAGCGGCTGGGGCATCACCGTGCATGCGACGGCCAGCGCCGCGGCCGCGCTGGACTGGCTGGCACGCGCCGAACGGCTGCCCGACGTGGTGCTGAGCGACATCGCGATGCCGGGTCGGATGAACGGCGTGGACCTGGCGCTGAAGCTGCAGGACGACCACCCCGGCCTGCCGGTGCTGCTGACCACCGGCTACACCGATCAGCTCGAACACGCGGTGCGCGCCGGCGTCGAGGTGCTGCCCAAACCGATCGCGCCGGCCGAGCTGCTGGAGCGGCTGCGACGGATCCTGGAGGCGCCTGTTTCGGATACCAGCGGCGTCGCGTCCGGAAACCGCTGAGCGGCGCCCGGCGGACGAGCGCCGAACAGGCTGGCGGCGAAACCCCCTTACGAGTCGAGCGGAAAGATCGGCCGGGTCAGCTTCGCGTACCGGTACACCGACAGATCGGCGTTGGTGACGCCGGCTCCGGCGCACTCGACGACGTGCGAAGCGATCGGCTTGAACGCGGCGCGGTAGTGGATCCGCGACTTCAGCATCACGAAGGTCTTGCGGCGCGGATCGATGCCGCAGTGCTCGAACACCGCGAGGTCGTAGGGCTCGTGGTGCCGCTCGGTCACGACGATCTGCACGGCGCCGGTGTCCAGCACCGCGGTGCGGCCCAGATGCGTCTTCAGTCCGGTGTACATCGGCCCGGTGATCGTGATCTCGCCGTCGGTGATCACGCGCACGCGGCCGGTGATCGACAGCGGCGCGGCGCGCAACCCGATCGACGGCATGTCGGCATGGCCGCCGAGCTCCAGCGTGACCCGGTTGCCGACACCGGCAGCGATCATCCGCGCAACCGATGCCGGATCGCGGATCGGCCCGATCGCGACATCCTGCAGCCCCTGGCGCAGGATCTCGTCGACGACCTTCATCACGTCCTGCGTGCCGCCGGAACCGCAGTTGTCGCAATGATCGATCAGCAGCACCGGGCCGGTCTGCGGCGATTCGCCGAGCCGGCGCGCATAGGCGACCGACTGCTCGAGCGGCGGCGGATGCAGCACGAACTCGGCGCGCCGCGCCCAGGCGATCTCCGCCATGTGGTCGGCGACCTCCTGCGCGAGCTGCGGTGCGTCGTCGGTGACCACGACGGCCGACAGGCCGGTGTGGCGGGTGTCGGCATGCGGAAAGCCGGGCAGCAGGGTCGCGGCCAGCACCTGGCCGCTGCGCTCCATGTCGCGCGCGTAATCGAGGATGTCGCCCGCCGGGCCGTCCTCCGGCGCATGACGCATGATCGACGTCAGCATCGGCAGCCAGCGGTGCCGCATCACCGGCCGGATCTCGCCCTTCATCGCACGCACCAGCAGCTCGCCGGCCAGCCGGCCGACGTCGTACATGTCGACGTGCGGATAGGTCTTGTAGCCGGTGATGATGGTCGCATTGGCCACCATCGCCGGCGACAGGTTCGCGTGATAGTCCAATGTCACCGCGATCGGCAGATCGGGCGCGATTTCGCGGATGCGCGCGAGCAGCTCGCCTTCGGCATCGTCGCCGTCGTCGATCACCATCGCGCCGTGCAGATCGAGGAACAGCGCATCGCAGCCGATGCGCACCGCGTCCAGCAGCGGCTCCACCAGCGTCTCGAAGGTGTCGCGCGAGCAGGGGCTCGACGGCCACGACTCGGCCGCCACCGGCACCGCGATCTCGGCGCCTTCCTGCTCGGCGATGTCGAGATAGGCCGCGAACGGCTGGTTCGAATCGCGCAGCGCATCGATCGCCGAGCGGCCGAAATGCGGCCCGTTGCCGTGGCCGAACGACATCAGCGTCGTCGGCACCGGCGAGAAGGTATTGGTCTCGTGCTTGACCAGCGCGATGACGAACCGTTGTGCCATGTCAGGCGGCCTTGCGCTCCGCTTCCCACGGCGGTGCGCCGCCGCCCGTGCCGCCGCCCACCGCTTCCGCGCGACCACCCAGCGCCTGCACGACGTCGGCCAGCAGCCGCGACAGCTCGCCGGTCATCAGCGTCCAGTCGGATGCGAAGCGTTCGTCGGCATCGGCCCCGTCGGTCTCACCGCCCGCGCCTTCGTCCTTGATGACGTCCAGCGGCCGCACCCGCTTGATCTCCAGCTTGTCGGTCAGCACGAAGCTCACCCGCTGCGCCCAGGTCAGCGCCACCTTCGTGCACTGCTTGCCGGCCTGCGTGTGCCGGGTCACGTCGTCGATCGCCAGCGTCTGGTTCGCGAAGCGCACGGTGGCCTTGCTGTCGCGGGCGCGCAGCTCCACGTCCTGGTCGATCGTGAAACCGACCGGTGGCTCGTCGGTGACCAGCCACGCGGTCATCGCACCGCCTGCCGACTCGACGGTCCGCAGCGTCTTTGCCGGAAAGCCGTCGATCGCCCGCACCAGCCGCGTGAACACCTCGCCGGCGCGGTTCGCCGACGAGGTGTCGACGCAGATCCAGCCATCGACCGGATCGATCCAGACCCGGGTGTCGCTGGCCAGGCTGAACGCCCGCGGCAGCAGCTCGTCGCGCACCTGCTCCTTCAGCTCCTTCAGGCGACGGCGGCCCGGCTTGATGCCTTCCTGCTCCTCGATCTGCTCGGCCCGCTGCTTCACCACCTGGCTGATGACCTTGGCCGGCAGCAGCTTCTTCTCCTCGCGCAGCGCGAGCAGCATCTGCGGCCCCACCGAATAGACCAGCGACGGATCGCCGTCACGCGGCGATACCCAGCCCATGTTCGCCTCCTCGAGGCTGGTGGCGGGCGCGAATGCATGCGGTGCCAGCCGTTCGGCCAGCGTCTGCGCATCGAGGTCCCAGTTGCGCGGGGCGGTGTAGACGATCAGGTTTCTGAACCACATCGGCGAGAGTTCTCCGGAAAAAGTCCGCAAGTATGCGCGATTCCACGCGGCGATCATCGGGCTGCCGGGCATCTGTCTCCGATTCGCACGTCGCCCCGTCCCGACCGGTGCGGCGAAAGCGCCGCTGGCACGCGCCGCACGCGGATGACGCATCCAGCGTAGCATTGGCGACCCTTCCCCGGCCCGACGGCCTCTCAGCCCGCTCCTCAGCCCGCCTCGCAATCCGGCACATCGTTCGGCGTGCTCGGCAAGATCAGCGCGTCGCACATGATCAACGACATGATGCAGTCGCTGATCCTGGCGATCTACCCGATCCTGAAGAGCGACTTCCACCTGAGCTTCACCCAGATCGGCCTCATCACGCTCACCTACCAGCTCACCGCGTCGCTGTTCCAGCCGATGATCGGCCTGTACACCGACCGCCGCCCCGTGCCGTATTCGTTGCCGATCGGCATGAGCTCGACATTGCTGGGCCTGCTGCTGCTCGCGTATGCGTGGAATTATCCGGCGCTGCTGCTGGCCGCCGCGCTGGTCGGCACCGGCTCGGCGATCTTCCATCCGGAGTCGTCGCGCGTCGCGCGGATGGCCTCCGGCGGCC
>DAISWF010000106.1:9147-17779 GCA_036826495.1 Burkholderiaceae bacterium | reverse complement strand
ACGTGCCGATCGGCGGTGCGGGTGCCGACGTGCTGGACGGTGGTCCGGTGGGCGGTACCGACGCGGCCAGCTATGCCACGGCCACGGCCGGTGTCACGGTCGATCTGAGGGATCTGACCGGCGCGAGCAATACCGGCGATGCGCTCGGCGACACGTTCATCGAGATCGACCGTATCATCGGCTCCGACTTCGACGACGTGCTGTATGGCTATGCGCACCAGGGCATGGTGCTGTTCGGCGGCGCCGGCAACGATCAACTGATCAGCGGCGACCAGGACGACTACCTGGACGGCGGCGCAGGCGCCGACGATCTGTACGGCGGCGGCAGCTTCCTGGACTACGCGATGTACCAGTCGGCCACCACCGGGGTCACGGTCGACCTGCGAAACAAGGTGTTAGGCCCCGAGGTGGGTGCGGTGACGAACACCGGTGATGCCGCCGGCGATCGCTTCCAGGACATCCGCGGGGTGATCGGGTCGAACTTCGACGACATCATCTACGGCGACAGCGCCGAGAACTGGATCGCCAGCCTGGCGGGCAACGATACGATCACCGGCAACGGGGGCGACGATCGCTTCGCGTTCCGCCTGAGCACCGACGACGGCAACAAGACGGTCACCGACTTCCGCGCCCCCGGCATGGGCAACGACGTGGTGCTGATCACCAACGTCGCGGATACCGGCACGACGGGTTACACGCCCGCCGACTTCGCCGCCGCCGGTTACGACGTGACGGTCGATACCAGCAGCGGTACCGAAGCGGTGCTGCGGATGCATCTGACGGCCGATGGCGCCGACGCGTCGCGCGACACGGTGGTGACGTTCCAGGGTGCGGATGCCGTGGCCGCCTTCAGCGCGCCGCTCAGCTCGCTGGTCGGCGATCTCGGCTCCGGCAGCCTCATCCAGGTAATGCCGATCGGCCTCTGATCTGTGCTGCAAAGGCGACGGGCGATGTCCGAGTTGCCCGTCGCCGGCAGCGATGTTCCGCCTCGTCGGCGCTCATGGTTCGTATCGACGAACCCGGGCGCCGCGCCGCAGCCGGCGGGAAAAACCGGCGCCCATTCATGACCGCAATCCTTCTCGTCAACAACTACCACTACCGTCGGGGCGGGGCGGAAGTGGTTTACCTGCAGCAGTCGGAGATGCTGGCGGCGCGCGGCTGGTCGGTCGCGAACTTCGCGATGGAGCACCCGAAGAACGACCCCAGTCCGTGGAGCGACTATTTCGCCCGCGAGATCGAGCTGGGCGGGAACTACGGGCCGGTGCGCAACGCGATCAATGCCACGAAGATCATCTACTCGCGGGAGGCGTACCGCAAGATCGGCGGCGTCATCGCCGCATCGGGCGCGCAGCTCGTGCACGCCCACAACATCTACCATCACCTGTCCCCGTCGGTGCTGAAGGCCGCGCATGATCGCGGCATCCCCGCGGTGCTGACGCTGCACGATCTGAAGCTGCTGTGTCCGTCCTACCAGATGTTGTCCGATGGCAAGGTCTGCGAGGCGTGCAAGCCCAACAAGATCCATCAGGTCGTCGTGCGCCGATGCCTGAAGGGCTCGTTCGCGCTGAGTGCGCTGGTCGCCGTGGAATCCGGCGTGCATCGCGCTTTCGGCCTGTATCGGGACAACGTTGCCCGTTTCGTGAGCCCGAGCCGGTTCCTGATCGACAAGTTCGTCGAATGGGGCTGGGAACGCGAGCGCTTCGCCTATGTGCCCAACTGTGTCGATCCGGCGCAGTTCGTGCCGTCGTCGACCGTGGGGCAGCGCTTCCTCTATGTGGGGCGCCTGAGCGCGGAGAAGGGCATCCACACTCTGATTCGCGCGGCCGGCCTCGCCGGCGTCGGCGTGGACATCGTCGGGACCGGGCCGGCCGAGGCCGAACTGAAGGCGCTGGCCGCCTCCAGCGGCGCCGATGCCCGCTTCCTGGGCTTTCAGAAGGGCGACCCGCTGTGGAATCTGTTCGACGGCTGTCGCGCAGTGGTGCTGCCGTCCGAGTGGTACGAGAATGCCCCGATCAGCCTGCTCGAGGCATTCGCGAAGGCCAAGCCGGTCATCGCCGCCGAGATCGGCGGAATTCCCGAGATGATCGAGCCGGGCGGCAACGGCGAACTGTTCGCCAGCGGCGATTGCGAGCAGCTTGCGCAACGGCTGGCCGCGATGGCCGCCCGCAGCGATGCCGAGGTGGCGCAGATGGGGCGTCGCGCAAGAGAGATCGTTGAAGCCGGCTTCTCGCCTGAGGCACACTACAGGCTGCTGTCGGCGTTGTATCGTGAACTCGGAGTGTCGCTTGAGTAGCATGCAGATCGATCAAGCCGACGAGCTTCGCGAGAACGCGGATGTCCGTTCCAGGCCCATGACGACCCAGACGCAGCCGGTCCCGACGCTCGATCGCAAGCTGGCGGTCGCGGTGTTCGGTCTGCGGGGGTTCCCGGGCGTCCAGGGGGGCATAGAGCGTCACTGCGAGAAGCTCTACCCGCGACTGGTGGCTCGCGGGGTCGACGTGACCGTGATAGCGCGCAGCCGTTACCAGCCGCCAACGCGGCAGCCGGCCTCTCGGCCCGGCATGCGCTTCGTCCGGCTCGGCTCCGTCTATTCGGCCGGCATGGAAGCCTTCGTGCATTCCGCGCTGGCGGCCCTCTGGTGCATCTGGAAGCGTCCCGATGTCACGCATGTTCATGCGATCGGCCCGGCGCTGTTCGTGCCGCTGCTGCGCGCATTCGGCTTGCGCGTGGTGGTCACCCATCACGGCTTCGATTATCAGCGGCAGAAATGGGGCGCGTTCGCGCGCCGGATGCTGCGCTTCGGCGAGCGGATGGCCGCCCGCCATGCCAACCGCTGCATCGTGATCAGCGAAGGCATCCGTGAGGTGCTGACGTCCGAGCACGGTGCGCGCACCGCGCTGATACCCAACGGCGTGGAGATCCAGCCGGATATGCCGCCGGCCGTCAGCGACCCGGTGATGAAGCGCTTCGGGCTCGCTGCGAACCGCTATCTGATCTGTGTCGGCCGGCTGGTGCCCGAGAAGCGCCAGGCCGACCTGGTCGAAGCCTGGTCGATGCTGTCGCCGGCAGATCGGATGGGCTGGAAGCTGGTGATCGTCGGCGGCGCCGATCATCACAGTCCCTATGTCGACGAGCTGCACGGTCGCATCGCGAAGTCGGCCGACGTCGTCGCGACCGGCGTTCAGACCGGAGACGTTCTGGAAGCGCTCTGGCAGCGTGCCGGAGGCTGCCTGCTGCCCAGCTCCCACGAGGGATTGCCGATCGTCATGCTGGAGGCGATGAGCCACCGTCTGCCGCTGCTGGCCAGCGACATCGCGCCCAACCTCGAGGTCGGGCTGCCGGCCGAGTGTTATCTGCCGGTCGGCGATCCGGCCGCCTGGGCTCAGGCGATGCGCCGGCTGATCGCCCAGGCCGAGCGCGCGGGCGCCGCCGGTTCGCAGACGACCTCGCCGCTGCGCGTCGAGGAATTCCGGCGGCGGGTGCTCGCCCGCTACGACTGGGATCAGATCGCCGACCGGACCGTCGAGGTCTACGAGGCCGTGCGCGCGTCGCGCTAGGCCCTGACGCCCAGGGCTTCCCGCCCCGGGCGTCCACCCCGCATCGGCCGCCCGGCCGGCTGCCCGACCCCCCTTCCGTAACCCACGCGCTGCGTCGCTGCAGCCGGCTGCGACGCGGCGCGCTGTCGTCTTCGCCTTCGCTCATCGATCGATTGCGCAGCAGGGTTCTCGAAAGCCAAGCTCCGCAACTCTGCATCCTCTTATCTTAATGATGGAATTCAGATAGATCGGAATCCGACTATTCGGAAGCCTGCCTACCATCCATCCACGATTTCCGACCGGCCATCTGAAAACGGTGCTAAACAGGTGGGGATTTCAGACAAGAACCGGCAGTTTGGTTGCGTCGGATCGGAATTCGAGAGAAGCTTGTGTCAATAGAGAAAAAAAGGCGACTCGGGCAATCCGTAGACGCCTCCATGAAGCATCGATCGATCGGCATCACGCCGATCGAATTGCGCTGAGACAAGCGCAAATCATCCCATCGCTCGCCGTTCATCTGCATCGGGCACCCGCTCGTCAATGCCGCTCAGGTTTCGTCGCTTACCCGTCGATATGGTGACAAACGTCACAGACGACACGGTATGGACCGAACGCAGAAGGGCTCATGAAGCTCTGTCTGCATCGATACCCCAGCAGCATAAGGAGTTCTCATGCCCAGCAAGAAATTCACACTCGAGCGTTACATCCCCCTCATCGGCATCTCGATCGCGAGTCTGTTCGTCAGTGCTTGCGGAGGGTCGGACGATGTCGCAAGCACGAGCCAGGCCGCCGATGCCACCGAGGAGGTCGCGCAGAGTGTGGACACCTCCGAGGCAGCGGTGCGCAATCGCAACCGCGGCACGTCGAACAATGCGGGCAGCACCGGTTCGACCAGCTCGAACCAGTCGTCGGCCTCCTCTGCCTCGTCGGGCACTTCGTCCTCTTCGTCTTCTTCGTCCGCCTCGACCGGCACCAGCACGGTGACGCCGAGCGCCGCGCCCGCCGCGCCGGCCTCGAGCGGATCGATCTACAAGGTTCAGGCGATCATCGACGAGATGGTGCTGCCGAACTCCGAGAACATGTATCCGTCGCACTATTCGGTCAGCTTCCCGGACCGTGCCGGAAACTGGTCGCAGTGGGGCGCCAACAACAACGGCGACCCGACCACGGGCAGCTATGCCTACGTCGACCGCAAGATCCGTCCGTCGGACGTCGGCCCCTCGGGAACCGGCTACTCGTACGAGAACCTGTCGCTGGCGACCATTCCGGCCGGCAACGTCGTGCGCCGCTTCCCGTGGGTCGTGGTCGGCGACGCCTGGCAACTGCGCAACACCTCGACCAACACCCGGGTGCAGGTGCGCAACATCCGTCACCTGGCATTGAGGTTCAACGGTGCCTGGGAGGATGTCGGCTTCAACGCGCTGACCACGCAGCCGCGCAACTACGGCTCCTGGCACAGCATCTGGCTCGGACCGGGCATGTCCTCGGGCAACGGCCAGGGTCACGCGCTGGACATCGGCACGGGGTCGGCGCTGGCGGACGGCCGGGTCGAATCCGACGGCGGATCGTCGCTGGGATCGATCGGCATGGGCAACACCAACGTCGGTGTCGCGTCGGGCACCAGCACGCCGCTGCAGTACTACAGCACCTACGTGTGGCACTTCTATCCGCTGAACGCGTTCGACAAGTCCCGCTCGGATCTCGAGGCGAACTATGCCGGCACCGTGCTGTGCATGGAGACCAAGCTGACGCTGCACAATCCGAACGGCCCCGATGACCGCAGCAAGTCGGCGATGCTGGTCAACATCGGTGCGGACTACTACAACGTGTCGCAGAATCTCGCCTACGTCGGCGGTACGATGCACAGCCGCTGGAAGCGCATCACCAACGACTGGTCGCTGACCTGCGCGACCGACATCTCGGCCGCCCAGTTGCGCGCCAGCCCGCCCCCGGGCTTCACCAACTGACCACGGTGGTCGACGACGGCGGTGCCGCGCGCCTGGCGCGCACCGTCGACGGACACGGGCGCCCCAGGGCGCCCGTGTCGCTTTTGCGGTACGTGTTCTTGCATACGGAAGCACCGATGTGTCGCGCTCGAACGTCCAAATCGACCGTGAGTCTCCGCCATCGCGGGATCGGCGCCGAATCCGGGTATCCTGTTCCGGTGCCCCGCGGAGCGTCGCAGCGTCGAGCGCCGCCTCGGCCCTTCAGGGCCGCGTGACCTCGTTCACAGCGAGCGCGCGGCATTCGATCGACACTCTGCCCTTCGCGGACCAACCGACCTCGGACGTCAAACATGTCGGACAGATTC
The DNA here is from genome assembly GCA_036826495.1 of Burkholderiaceae bacterium. GTDB lineage: Bacteria > Pseudomonadota > Gammaproteobacteria > Burkholderiales > Burkholderiaceae_E > DAISWF01. Next base: position 11,932 of record DAISWF010000106.1, on the reverse strand, counting down.
TCCAACCTGCGCATCGCGGTCATCGTTCCCTGCTACAACGAGGAAGTCGCGATCCCCAAGGTGGTTGCCGATTTCCGTGCGGTGCTGCCCACCGCGCAAGTCTATGTGTACGACAACAACTCGGCCGACGCCACGGCCGAGGTGGCCGCGAAGGCGGGAGCGGTCGTCGGCTTCGAGCCGTTCCCCGGCAAGGGCAACGTGATGCGCCGGATGTTCTCCGACGTGGATGCCGACGTGTACGTGCTGGTCGACGGCGACGACACCTATGACGCCGCCAGCGCGCCGGAGATGATCCGCCTGCTGCTGGACAAGCAGCTCGACATGGTCAACGGCGCGCGGGTGACCGACATCAAGGAGGCCTATCGCTTCGGCCACCGCTTCGGCAACCGCATGCTGACCGGGCTGGTGATGGGCATCTTCGGCCGCCAGTTCACCGACATGCTGTCGGGCTACCGGATCTTCTCGCGCCGCTTCGTCAAATCGTTCCCCGCTCTTTCCACGGGCTTCGAGATCGAGACCGAACTGACGGTGCATGCGCTGGAACTGCGGATGAAGACCGCTGAAGTGCCGACGCGCTACCAGGACCGTCCCGAGGGTTCGACGTCCAAGCTGAACACGATCCGCGACGGCATCCGCATCCTGCGCACGATCGGCCTGCTGATCAAGGAAGAGCGGCCGCTGCTGTTCTTCAGCAGTCTGGCCGGCATTCTGACGCTGCTGTCGGTGGGCATCGCCTGGCCGGTCATCGTCGAATACCTGCAGACCGGCCTGGTGCCGCGCTTCCCCACGGCGATCCTGTCGGCGTCCATCATGGTGCTGGCCTTCCTGTCGCTCACCTGCGGCCTGATCCTGGATACCGTGACCCACTCGCGCCGCGAGATCAAGCGGCTCGCCTATCTGAGCATTCCGGCACCCGGTTGGCCGATGCTGGCCGGCCAGCCGTCGGGCCTGGCGGCCGGCGGCTCGGCCGTGCGTCCGCAGCCGTCCAGGGAGGCGAGCCCGGTCGGTGCGCCGCTCGATGCCCGGGCAGCCGGCAAGACCCGCGATCGGCCGTTTCCCGCCTGAAGACGGGGCGATGGGCCCGATTCCGTCCTCGTTCTGGCGATTCGCGCTGATCGGCGCCGGCGGTCTGCTGGTCGACATCGCCGCGCTGTACCTGTGCATCGGCGCGCTGGGCATGAACCGCCTGCTGGCGCGCATACCCTCCTATATCGCCGCCGCGACGTTCACCTGGGCGATGAACCGCTGGCTGACCTTCGGGCCCAGCGGCCGGCCGATCTACGCCGAATGGGCCAGTTTCCTCGCGACCAATCTCGTGGGCCAGGCGGTCAACCTGGCGATGTACGCGGCGGTCGTGTTCGTGCTGCCCGACGCGTGGTGGACGCCGGGTGCCGGCGCGATCGTCGGATCGTTGTCGGGCCTGGTATTCAACTACCTGGTGTCGCGCAACGTCGTGTTCAGCCGGTCGGCGTGACGCACGCGGCAGTCATCGCGGAACACCGCCGCGCGGTTCCGCGCACCTCCTCCGGCATGCTGCTGGCCGTGGCGCTGGCGTTGTTCGCCGCCAACCTCGCGCTGCATTTCCCCGGCGAGATGAACCCGGATGCCACGGGACAGTACCTCGAGGTGCTGTCCGGGCGATTCACCGATTGGCACCCGCCGGTGATGGCGGCGCTGTGGTCGCTGCTGCGCAGGATCGCCGAGGGGCCGGTCACGATGCTGATCTATCACCTCGTGCTGCACTGGGCGGGGTTCGCGCTGATCGCCGACTCGCTGCTGCGCCAGGGACGCGTGCGCGCCGCGTGGCTCGCGCTGGCCGCGGGGGCTTTTCCGCTGTTCCTGCTGTTCGACGGCGGCATCTGGAAGGATGTCGGCATGGCCTCCGCGCTGTTGTGCGCGTTCGCGCTGCGCCGCTGGTACCTGAGCCAGGACCGCAGGATGCCCTGGGCGGTCGGCCTGCTGGCGCTCGCGCTGCTCGCCTACGGCGTGCTGGTGCGCACCAACGCGGTGTTCGCATTCGGGCCGCTGGCCGTCTACGCGCTGGGCGGTCGGGCAGGGCGCGCCGGTGCGATCCGCATGACCGCGCTCGCGCTCGTGCTGGCTGTCGCGATGGTGCCGGTGTCGGGCTGGATCAACCGTCATCTGTTCGATGCCGAATCGTCCGGCGCGATGCGTTCACTGCAGATCTTCGACATGGCCGGCATCGCACGACAGACGGCGGGCGCGTCGGCGCCGCTGCAGACGCTGACCGGTCAGGCAGCGGTGGACATCGAGCGCTGCTACACGCCCTACTGGTGGGATTCGTTCAGTCCGTGGGGGCACTGCCGGCAGATCTGGGAGCAGGTCGCACAGACCGAGCAGAGCACCGAAGGCGCGACCGGGCGCGCGTGGTTGTCGGCCATCGCCGCGAATCCCTGGGCCTACGCCCGGCACCGGCTCGCCCACTTCAATTCGATGCTCTACTTCATCGTGCCCGCCGATCACTATCGGTTCGCGCCCAGCCTGGATGGCAGCGCGGGCACGCGGCCGTTCTCGGTCAAGTTGCTGGCGGTCGATTTCGCCAAGCGCAATCCGCTGTTCTGGCCGATGGTGTGGCTGGTGCTCGGCGTCGGTGCGCTGGCGGTCACCTGGCGGGCCAAGGCCGACGACGACGTCGCCGCCTGCGAGCTGGGTCGCGAAGTGGAACGCCTGCCCGTCGTGGAACGCGCTGACGATCGGCTCCCAGTGGCGTCCGTCGGGCCAGATCGCCCACAGCCCCCACAAGCGCGCGTCGCGCAGGTCCTGC
>DAISWF010000106.1:0-9137 GCA_036826495.1 Burkholderiaceae bacterium | reverse complement strand
TCGCCGCCTGCCGCGCGCTGGTGCTGTCGGGCCTGCTGTACACGGCGGCCTACCTGCCGATCGGCGTCGCCACCAGCATGAGGTATCACTACTGGCTGATGATGTCGCATCTGGTGGCGCTGATCATCGTGTTTCCGCACCTGCTGCCGGCCTTGCGCGCGCGAGCGCGCAGCGTGTCGCTGACGGCGGCGGCACTGCTGCTCGTGGTACTGGGCGGTGCCGCAGCCCGTATCTTCGATCTGACGTTCCTGGTGCGCTGACCGCACCTGTTTCCGGGTCTCCGACGGCTCGACTCGGACGGGCCGTGCATGCGAAAATCCGCACGCTACGAAGAGATCCAACGAGGAGCTGCGGATGTCGCTCGCATACCGGGTGTCGGCGTTCAACCGTCGTCGCAAGTGGAACCGCTTCATCGACGAGATGGCACCCACGCAGGCCACACGCGTGCTGGACATCGGCTTCTCGGACAAGGAATACTCCGATACCGACAACTTCATCGAGAAGCACTACCCCTATCCGCGGATGCTGACCGCGCTGGGAGTCGACGAGCCGGCGGAGTTTCCGCGGCGCTACCCCGAGGTCAAGGCGGTGCGCTACGCCGGCGATGCGTTTCCGTTCGCAGACAACGAGTTCGACGTCTGCTGGTCCAACGCGGTGATCGAACACGTGGGTACGCACGAGCGCCAGGTGCTGTTCCTGCGCGAGATCGCGCGCGTGGGCCGGCGCGCCTACATCACGACGCCGAACCGTTTCTTCCCGGTCGAGGTCCATACCCGCATTCCGCTGCTGCACTATCTTCCCAAGCCCTGGTTCGATGCGATCCTGCGGCGGATCGGCAAGGAGTGGGCCGCCGGCGACTACATGTACCTGCTGTCGCTGTCGGAACTGAAGGCCGAGCTGCGGGAAGCCGGCATCGAACGGTTCAAGATCTTCCGCAACCGCCTGCTCGGCTTCACGCTGGATTTCGTGGTGGTCGTGGAGCCGGGCAATCCGTCCTGAGTGCGCTGCCGGGGGGCGCGCCGCCGGCGAGCGTGAATTCCTGCAGCGCGGCGGCCGTCGGCGACCGCGATACTGCCGATCCAGTGCACTGACGCGGTTCGGCAGAATGGGGCTCAGATGAAAGAAGTCATCGGCGTGCAGTATCTTCGTGGCCTGGCGGCGCTGTTCGTGGTCTTCTACCACGTGCTGACCGATCTGTCCCCGATTCCGGGCGATGAGCCGATCCGGCGGATGATGTTCGCCGGCGGCGTCGACATCTTCTTCGTGATCAGCGGATTCATCATCTGGATGTCGGTGTCGCGCCCCGACGTGCGGCCAGGCCCCTGGTGGCTCTCGCGGGCGATCCGCATCGCGCCGCTGTACTGGCTGACGCTGCTGGTGGTGCTCGCGCAGCTCGCGGTTTCGGGGCGCATGGCGCCGGGAACGTTTCCGCGGCCGGACGAGATCCTCTATTCGTTCCTGTTCGTGTTCTACACCAACAGCCTGACGGGCCAGTTCACGCCGTATTTCACGCCCGGCTGGTCGCTGAACTACGAATTCTTCTTCTATCTGCTGATGGGCCTGAGCCTGTTCCTGCGGCGCCCGTGGATGCGGGTGGCGATGATCGTCGGCATCTTCGCCGTGCTGATCGCCTTGCGGCCCTTTTCGGATCCGGCCAGCGCGGCGCAGTTCCGCTATACCAGTCCGCTGCAGATGGAGTTCGTCGCCGGAATCGGGATCTCGATCCTGTACCCATGGATCAGAAAGCTGCGCGGCGCCTGGCTGCTGGGGCTGCTGTCGCTGGCGCTGGCGGTGGTGGTGATGGTGTACGTGTCGCCCCGCCTGTATCCGAACGGCCCGCGCGCGGTCTACTTCGGCCTGCCGGCCGCATTGCTGGTGTTCGGCGTGGTCTGCCTGGAAGACCTGCTGGCGCGGCGTCCGGTGGCGCTGTTCAACGCGCTGGGCGACTCCTCGTATTCCCTCTACCTGAGCCACACGCTGGCTTTCGCGATTCCGGCCGCGCTGTTCCATGCGGTGGGGCCGCTGCCGCTGCCGGTGAGCTTCGTGATCGCCGTGGTGTTCGCCGCCGCCGTGGGCTGGCTGGTCTTCCGCTATGTCGAGAAGCCGATGCTGGCCTGGATGCGCGCGCGGGCGCCGCGCCCGCACGGCGCGCCGGTCACTTCGTGAAGCCGGGCGGCGGGTTGGCCTTCAGCAGGTCGGCGGCGATGTCGGTCGCGCACGACAGCGACCAGTCGTTGGTGATGCGCTTCCAGCGGCCGTGCATCGCGCCGCCGATGTAGGCGGCGCGGTTCGACATGTTGTAGTAGTCCGCCCCCACGTTCACCAGCATCGCGGACTCGTCGCGGTCGTCGGGCTTGCCGGGGTCGTGCAGGATCAGCCGGACCTCCATGCAGATCACCGTGCCGGCCATCGACTTCTCCAGCTCTGCACGGGTGCGGTCGAATCCGGGCAGCGGATAGAAGTGCCAGACGAACGAGCTGTACAGCTCGAGCGGTGTCCGCGTGCCGGAGGACACGCCGAGGTAGCGGCGGCCCAGGCCGATCGAGCCGAGCGAGGAGCCGCCGTCGGGCTCGATCCGTCCGTCCGACAGCGCATAGCCGACACCGATGTCCAGCGCATGGCCCTGGCCGTTGCCGGAGGCCATGCCCGGCCCCAGCCATATGTTGTGCCAGGAGCCGTACGATTTGGGCTGCGCGGTCAGCGAGTTGAACCCCGCGTCGATCCACTTTCCGTCGAAGGTCAGGGCCTGATGGCGGATGTTGCGGACGTGCACCCGGCTGTTGGTCGACACGTTGCGCATCTGCCAGGCATCGCCGACCACCACCCACGGATAACGCCGCACCGTGTCGCCGGCGGGAATCGTCGCCAGGCTCAGGTTCTCGTACGAGTAGCCGGTGCCGGCGGGGCCGCGGTCGTCGGCGCGGATCTTGCGGTCGACGTACGCATAGCTGCGGGTGCGCGGGTCGCCCTGGTTGTTCGCGCCCCACTGATTGCGATGCGAGGCACGGTCGGGGAAGCTGACCGAGTAGTGCGCCGGGTACATGTCCTCGGAGTTCGGCAGCACCATCTCGTCGAGGATCGCCTGAACGGGGTAGGTCTTCGACGGGGAAGCGGCCGGGGCGCCGCCGCGCTGGCCGCCCTTGGCCGGCGGCTGTTCGGCCTGGACCGTGCAGACGACCGAGAAGGACAGTGCGGTGGCCCAGAATGCGTGCTTCATGTCGGCGTCATCCGATGGTCCGAAGAAATCCGCGGCTGCCCTGACCGTCTGCGGCGGCTGCGGGGAGCGCAGGTGCGTGCGTCGATGGCCAGATAGATCAGCATCGCCGGCAGCATCGGAAGGTACCAGAGCACGTAGTTCATCGTGGTGTGGAGATAGGAGTGCCCCTTGGCGGCGATGAACCACGACAGCGGCGCCGCGACGCAGACGGCCAGCACCGGCAGCGCGACCAGCATGCCGGCGTTGCGCGAAGCCCGCAGCTTCAATGCCGCCGCCAGGCAGATGGCCAGGAACACCAGCGTGTTCGTGCCGCGCACGATCCAGGGTTGCAGCGTGACCAGCGGCGTGTCGGCCAGCACCGAGAGACGCCGCGATGCCGGCACGGCCTGCAGGCGATCACGCAGCGCGGTGCGGTCGGCGGCCGACACCTCCCCCTCCTCGAGCCGCGCCAGCCAGGGCAGCATGTAGCGGAACGCCACGTACTGCCCGACCACCGTCACCGGATTGGCGCGCAGCGACTCGACGAAGACCGGCACGCAGTTGTCGTCGCGCCAGAAGTCTTCGTTGCACACTTCCCGCGCCACCTCCTCGGGGTTGCTGCTGTGCAGGCGCTTCTGCGCGACGCTGACGACGTAGTCGAGCGCGCTGCCGGTGTTGGCTTCCGGGTCGGATACGCCCAGGCGGTGCAGATGCAGCACCAACGCCAGCGCGAAGGCCGCGACCGACACCAGGCCGGCCTGGAACAGCCGCGTGACGATCTCCCGCGGCGGTCTGCGCAACGTCAGGCCATGGAAGACGACCGGGAACAGCCCGGCGATCACCAGCGTGGTCAGGTACTCGTAGCCGCACAGCAGCTTCGTGGCGACCGCCGCGCCGAACAGTGCCAGCACCGCCAGTCTGGGGCCGGACCGATCGTACAGGCGCTGCCCGGCATACAGCATCACCAGCATCGGCAGGAACAGCGTGAACGCCACCCAGTACAGATCGCGGGCGAACAGCACCGGCCACGGCGACAGGAACAGGGTGGCCGCGCCGATCCATGCGGCCGGCGCGCCGAAGCGGCGGGTGCACCAGACGAAGACCGCCGCCACCACCCCGGCCATCAGTGCCGCATTCAGCGATTCCATCGTCCGCGCATCCGGCGAGGCGATCCGGTGCAGCGCGATCCAGCCCATGCCCTGCAGGCCGAACTGCGACTGGTACGGGCGGAACTCGCCCGACCGGTCCTGCCGGCGGAACAGTTCGCGCTGCTGCAGCGCATCCGGCCAGCGGGCATCGCCCGCGCGGATGTAGCGGCCCAGCGGCGCGTCGGCGCGGCCGACCTGCATGGCCCGCTGGATGCCGTCGAGCACCAGCGCTTCCGAACGGTTCGGCGGGTTGTTGAACATCTGATCGCTGATGACGCCGAACGCGTTGAAGGCGAACGACGCGAAGGCGAGCAGGAATACCGCGAGGGCACTGGGGAGCAGGGCGCCGGACCGCTGCGGCGGCGGTTCCGCGCTGCGGTCACGGTCACGGCGGGCGGCCGGTTCCGGGCTGCGCGGCCGGGAGCGGGATCGTTGATCGGGAGGACGATTCACACATGCCCCTGGTGAATGCCGCCGCGGCAGACGGGCCGATGCCGTCGGCTAGCCGGCGGGAGGATCTTCGGGAAGCGTCTCCGCCAGCACCTGCGCGACCGTGTCGGCCAGGCGGTCGTAGCCGCGCTCGGCGATCACCCAGCGGCGCGCCTGCAGCGCCCGCTCGGCCAGCCGGGGATAGTCGTCGCGGGCCTGCTCGATCGCCGCCGCGAATCGCGCCACGTCCATCGGGGCGCACAGGCCGGCGCGGCTGTGCTCGATCAGGTAGGCCTGGTCGGGGATGTCGTTGACCACCACCGGCAGCCCCATGGCCAGATACTCCACGGCCTTCGTGGGCGATGACACGTCGAACAGTTCGCCGCGCGGAATGGCCGACAGGCCGATGTGGCAGCGGGCGCATTCGGCCCAGGCTTCGTCCCGGGAAACCTGGCCGGTCATCCTGACCAGCTCGTCGAGCGCCATCTGACGGACCTGTGCCTGCACCGCGGCGTACTCCTCGGCGGTGCTGGCGCCGCCGACCAGCGTCAGGTGGAACCGCCCGGGCTGTGCCGCATGCAGCCGCTGCAGCACCTCCAGCAGAAAGCCGATGTGCCGCGAGCGGTCGAGCGAGCCCAGGTAGACCAGCCGCAGCGGTTCGCCCGGTTGAGGGCGGATCCGCAGCGTCGCATCGTGCCCGGCGAGCAGAGCCTCGTCGACTCCCATCGGGATGGCCGTCATGCCGCCGGCACGGCCGCTGCGCCGGGCCACCGCCGCACGCATGTGTTCGCTCTGAACGAAGACGTGAGCGGCGCGCGGCACGACGCCGCGATACAGCAGTCGGCCGGTCAGCCAGCCCCGCACCCGCAGCGCTGTGCGATGCAGCCGTCCGGTCAGGGCGATCCGGGAACGGACCAGGTCATCCTCCGGAAAGGGATAGGACATCCAGAAGAAGACCCGCGCAGGATCGCACAGCCGCAACGCCAGCCAGGCGGTCAGGATCTTGTCGCGCACGACGATCGCGTCGTACGGTTCGGCGTGGCGCAGCATCTGCAGATCGAGCCGCAATGCGCCGAGCAGGCGCTTCAACGTGCCCGCGCCATCGTCATTGACGAATTCCGAGCCGGCCGGCCAGCGCGATACCGCGTCGGCCGTCTTGGGTACGCCGGTGGCCACCACGTCGCTGCGGATGCCGCGCTCGGGCAGCCGCTTGCCGAACAGCACCAGCACATCGGGGCGCGGGCTGGGAAAACTGTCGCGGATGATGAACAGCGCCCGCAGCGCGCGCGCCGTGCGTGCGGCCGCCGCGGCGGGTGCGGGGGCTTCGGCGAGCTGCCGTTCCAGCGTCGTGGAGGATTCCAGCGGTTCCCGCATCGGTTTCAGGAGTAGCTGCGTTGCGAATCATGGCCCGGCCGGGCACTCTGCTGCAGCTTGCGAACCGTCTCGTCGAGCTCGGTCTTGGACTGCCGGGCCATCGAGTTCCCGAACCGGGGAGCCGGCCGGAGCGGTTCCGCCCGCGCGGGCTCTTCCTTCGCGGCCTTGGCCGCAGCGGCAACCGGCCGGCCCAGGTATTCGCGGGCCGTCCACGCGACGAAACCCAGCACCATCGCGATCAGCACTTCCTGGCTGGGAATGCCCAGGGTCGTGTTGGTGTAGAACGTGAACACCACGACGCAGGCCATGCCTGCCTGCAGTGTCCGGGCGAACGCCTTCGGGAACCCGCTCGGTGCCGCGGCCGTCACCTGGCGTGTCGTCTTCCAGGCCGATGCGAGCATCGCGAGGTACAGGACCAGGCCCACGACACCGAGCTCCCACAGAAGCTGGGCGGCGGCGGTCAGGTTGATGCTGATGCCGTTGTGCTGGTTGGACAATGGCGAGCGGATGTTCTCTCCGAAGAACGTGCTGCCGATGCCGTGACCCAGCGCCAGATGGATCGGATCCTGCAGCCCGTGGCGCCGCCACCAGTACGAGTACACGGTGGTGCGATTCACGTCGCTGCGCTGGGCGTAGCCGTGGGAGCCGAAGTTGTATTCGATCAGATCGTTGAGCTTCTGCTCGACCGTCAGCGCCTGCGAGGCGTCGACCGTCGACTGCTGCCACATGAACGCGCCGGCGCCGACCACGGCCACCACGACGAGGGTGGCGGAGGCGGTCGTCAGGAAGAACAGCGGCCGTTTGCGGATCAGGTCGGCGAACACGATGATCGCCACGGTGGGCAGCAGCACGAACACCACGTTCAGGTCGGCCAGGAACAGCGGGGCGACGACCACCAGGGTCAGCACCGCGGTCATCGGCACGCTGATCAGCTTCTCGCGGCAGGCGCTGAGCAGGCCGGCGAACACGATGATCTGCAGGAAGCCGAGCGAACCGCTGCTGCCGTGGCCCTCGCGCGAGGCCTCGAACAGGCCGACCACCGAATCCATGTCGTAGCCCAGGCGCATCACCAGCCACAGCCGCTGGTAGAACACATAGGGAAGCTGGATCAGCGCCAGGATCAGGAAGAACAGCACCCAGCGGCCGACCGTGCGCTTGGGAAACGCGATCAGGCCCAGCGCGAAGGTCAGGCCGAAGAACTGGTAGTAGCGCTTCATGCCGGTCAGCGCGACGTTGGCGTCGCCCTCGACCCAGGCCAGGCTGGCGATGCCCAGCACGATGAACGCGCCGGCCATCAGCAGGAACGGCGGCACCGGCCCCGCGCGCCGCTCCCTGGCCAGGCCGCCGTACAACACCGCGGCGACCAGCAGGAACAGGCCCAGCATCGCGAACAGCCAGTTGATCTTGTCGACCGACGGCACGTGGAACAGCAGCGGCCCGGTCACGATCAGCGATCCGACCAGCACCATCCACATCGCGATGGCGGGCACGTTGAACAGCACCAGGCTCAGGATCGCGCCGACCGCGAGGGCGATCATCCCCGCCTTGGCATGGGCGATGATCAGCCCGCTGAAAGCCCCCGCCACCAGGAACCCGAAGGTCACCGCCAGCGTCGTGAACAGATCCGGACGGCGGACGTTCAGGCCGCTCACCAGCGTACGAAACATGTCAGGGGCACCCGCCGGGCCGGATCAGTATTCGTTCAGCGTGGCACCGAGAATCGCCACTCCGGAGTTCGCGAACACCGCGGCGAGCTGGGCGATCTCCTGGGAACGGGTCTTGTCCTTGCGGCCGACCATCAGCACCGCCCGCGCCCGCTGCGCCACCACGTGCGCATCGGAAGCTTCCTGGGCAGACGGGGTGTCGACCAGGATCACGTCATAGCGGGTGGACAGCTCGTTCAGCAGCATGCCGAAGGCCGGCCGGCCCAACAGCTCCTGCGGATTGGGCGGCAGCGCGCCGGAGGCCAGGATCGACAGGTTGGCCAGGCCGGCCAGCGGGGCGATCTCGCTGTAGTCGGCGCGCCCGCTCAGGATGCCCGACAGGCCCAGACGGTTCGGCACGCCGAAGATGTCGTGCTGGGTCGGATGGCGCAGGTCGGCGTCGATCACCAGGGTGTGCTCGCCGAGCTGGGAGAACGCCACGCCCAGGGCGGCCGTGATGAAGCTCTTGCCGTCGCCGCGGTCGACGCTGGTGACCGCCAGCGCGGTCTGCCCCGGTGTTCCGTCGAACCAGCGCAGGATCAACTGGCTGCGCAGGCCGCGCACCGATTCCACGAACGGCGACGCGGGGCTGAACGCGGCCGCGATCTTGGCGGGCACCTTCGCCCGGATCAGCTCGGTGCGCGTGGGATTGCCGAACTGTTCGGCGAGCGCGTCGTCGACATGGCTCGGCTGCACGAACTTCATCCGGATCGCGATCTCGCCGAAACGGCCGCCGGTCTCCTGCTGGACATGCAGGACCCGCTCGACCTGTTCCCGGGTCAGCCTGCCGTCGCGGACGAGGATCTCGCCGATCCGCAGGGAAGCCGGCTCGGGTCGGACATCGGTTCGCTCGGGCAGCGAGTTGTGCTGGATCGCGCTGATGTTGCTCATTGGAGCCTCGGATGATCGGTGATCGGGACGCTTTGTCACAGTCTTGGTCAATTGTTGGTCAGGCGCAGCGATGGCCCGACCGTTGGACCGGTACTGCCGATCAACCGCTGCGGACGTCGCGAAGAGGCTACCGGCAGCACGGCCAGCACCGGCACGTTGACGGCCTGCAGCAGGTCTTCAGCCGTCCTCACCGGACGCTGGAGGCTTTCCACCGTCATCGCTGCCAGCAGCCCGAGGAACAGGCCGAACACCGCGCCCAGCGCGATGTTGAGCACCGGCTGGGGCCGCGACGGCGTGGTCGGCACGGTGGCCGAGCTGGCGATGCTGACGTTGGACTGGCGGGGCGGGCCCTCCCGATTTTTCTTGGGCAGCCCCTGCGGAAGCAGATAGTAGGCC
>DAISWF010000105.1:0-17987 GCA_036826495.1 Burkholderiaceae bacterium | reverse complement strand
GCCGCTCCGGCTCGGGGATCGGCGCCTCGCCGCTCCATGCGACGTGCAGATCCGGCCGCAGCAGCAGCACCGAACGCCCGAAGGTCGATCGGACCTCGGGCTCATCGCGTGCGACGATCTTCAGCGGCGCACCCGATGCGGCGAAGGCGTCCCGCAGTCCGGCGACATCGCAGTCTCCGCGCAGATCCAGCAGCGTATAGCCGTCTCCGGCATGGTCCTGCAGCGGGCTGCCGTCGTTCATCCACATGTGCGGCACGCGGGCGCCGGGGCGCACCTGAGGCGTATAGACGTTGCGGTCCCACGCGGCGACATTGCCCGCCTCCCTGGCGACGATCGCGGAATCCGCATAGGTATAGCCGAACTCGGCGCCGCGCATGCCGTGCATGCGCCCGTGGCCGCTCTGGAATGCCGCGGCGACGGCGGCCCGGGCGGCGTCGCCGGCCGGCCCCGCCTGGTGGACGGCGGGCGTGACCAGCGTCCGCCAGACACCGACGCCGTCGGCGGCCCAGCCGGCCGATGCCACGTTGAAGGCCCCGACCGGCCGGCGCTCGGCTTCGTAGGAATCGAGCAGCGCAGGGCCCGCCCATCCGTCGACGCGGGCGGCCAGCTTCCATGACAGATCGAGCGCATCGCCGATGCCGGTGTTCATTCCGAGCCCGCCGGTCGGAATGACCAGGTGGGCGGCATCGCCGGCGATGAACACCCGGCCGTTGCGGTAGTTCCTGGCCAGCAGCAGGTTGTATCGCCAGGTCACCACCTGCCGCACGTCGATCTCGCAGTCGAAGCCGATCAGCTCACGAAGCAGGCCGGCGAAGTCGCTGTCCTCGGGCAGCGAGGTGTGCAGCGTGAACTGCCGGCGACTGCCCTGCGCGACGATGACCGAGCCGTCCAGGAAGTTGTAGTGACGCCCCTTGCCGACCGGAATCCGTTCGTACAGATCGCTCGAATTGAAGACGACCTGCCGCAGCTCACGGATGCCGCCGCGGCCTTCGAGCACGATGCCGGCCTGCTTGCGGACGATGCTCGAGCCGCCATCGCATCCGACCAGCCAATCCCCCGCGAAGGCCGCCGTCGAGCCGTCGGAAAGGCGAACCTCGACCTCGACGGCTTCGTCGTCCTGCGTGAATCCGGTGACCTCGTGGCCGTACCGTACCTGGACGTTGCCGGTTTCCTCGGCCGCGGCCCTCAGCAGCGGTTCGATGTCGTTCTGCGCAACGAGCTGGTACGGTTCGAGCGGCAACGAGCCATCCCGGCAACGCGCGATCTCCTCGCGGCGTTCGGCCACCGAGCCGAACGGCAGCACGGCCAGCGGCGGCTCGGTCATCCGCGTCAGCAGGAACACGTCCATGGGATTGTCGGGCGGATAGCCGAGCGCCCGGATGCGGTCCGCCAGGCCCAGGGTCCGGAAGATCTCCATGCTGCGCGCATTGGTCCGGTCCATCTTCGGCCACGGCGCGGTCGTGGCATTGCGCTCGAGGACGATGCAGCGGACACCGCGCCTGCCCAGCGCGATCGCCAACGTCAGCCCTACCGGGCCGGCGCCGGCAATCAGCACATCGCAACGGGAACTCGGTTCAGCCATGGATTCTCATCAGGGTGGAAGCAACATCAGTGCAACAACCAGCGGGCGAGGCCGACCGATACCGGCGGCACGTAGGTGGTCACCGCCAGCGCCACCAGGTCGATCGCCAGGAACGGCATCAGCCCGCGGAACAGACTGGGAAGATGCGGCCTGAGCATAGCCTGGGCGACGAAGATGTTCATGCCGACGGGCGGGATGAAGAGTCCGACGCTGACGTTGACCACGACGACGATGCCGAAATGCACGGGGTCGATGCCGGCAGCCTGGATCATCGGCATCAGCAGCGGCGTCAGGATCAGGATCGCCGAACCGGGTTCGAGGATGCATCCTACCGGCAGCAGGATCAGGTTGATCACCAGCAGCAACAGCCAGGGGGCGGGCGCCAGCTCGCGCACGAACGAGACCAGCGCCGGTCCGATGCCGCTGATCGTCAGGACCCATGAGAACACCCCGGCGGCCGCGACGATGACCATCACCTGCGACGTCATCCTGACCGAGCGCACCGCGCATTCCAGCAGTTCACGCCAGCCCATCTCGCGATACAGGACCACCGACAGCAGGCAGGCATAGGCGCAGGCGATGGCCGCCGCCTCGGTCGGCGCGAAGATGCCTCCGTAGATGCCGCCCAGCACGACGACCGGTGCCAGCAGCGACCAGAAGCCGTCGCGGGTCGCCCGGACGAAGCGGCGCAGGCTGAACGCTTCGCCCGCGGCGACTTCGTGCCTCCCGGCGAACCAGATGATGTACACCGCGGTGAGGCCGCACATCACCAGCGCCGGCCCCACGCCCGACAGGAACAGCTCGCCCACCGGCTGCTGGGCGACCGCGGCGAACAGGATCATCGGGATCGACGGCGGAATCACCGAGTCGATCGCGCCACTGGACGTCACCGCGGCCGATGAGAAGCGGTCGCCGTAACGCGCATCGCGCAGCGGCTGATACATCAGCTTGCCCATCGTCGCGACCGTCGCGGCGCTGGACCCCGAGATCGACCCGAACAAGGTGCTGGCGCCCAAGGTCGCCAGACCCAGGCCGCCGCGTGTCCTGCCCAGCGCGCTGAGCATCCAGTCGACCAGCCGGCGAGAGACCCCGCCGGTGCCCATCACCTCCCCGGCGAACAGGAAGAACGGCACCGCCAGCAGCACGTAGTTGTCGACGCCGCCGAAGAACACCACGTGCAACTGGGACAGCGAGATCGCGGGCTTGGAGAGGACCGCCACCTCGCTGGCCGCCAGCAGCAACAGATAGAGCGGCACGCCGGCCGCGAGCAGCACGACCGGCAGCAGACCGATGACGGCATTCATCGACGGGCCATCGCGCCTCTGGCGCCCCTGATCAGCGCGAACAACGCGAACAGCGCGATCACCAACGTCGACACGATGCCCGTCAGCACGATCCCGTGCGGGATCACCGATGGAATGCCCGCGACCACCGACTGCTGCCCGAATCGGGCGATGTTGCGGACGGCGATGAACGATCCGTACGTGGCGACCGCCAGCACGATGGCCGCCACCGCCACCGCGAACAGATGCAACCCGCGCACGGCGCGGGGGGAGAGCCTGGCGCTCAGCAGATCCAGCGCGATATGCTCGCCGCGCAGCGCGACCAGCGGCATGCCGAGAAACACCCAGCCGGTGAACAGCAGCGCCAGCACCTCTTCCACCCAATCGAAGCTGGTCGCAAAGAGGTAGCGCAGACCCACGTTGACGGTCGCCAGACCGATCGCGACCAGCAGGGTCAGGCCCAGGGCCTGTTCCACCAGCCGCACGAGCCGGGATCCTCCACGTGCCGGCCGGTCCACGGCCTGCTCCGGACAGGATGGCGGGAATGCCGACACGCGCCTACTCGAACTTCTTCGCGATCCGCTTCATCACCGAGTAGATGTCGCGAAGGGAGGCATCCTTGGTGGCAACGTCCTCGGCGACCGACTGCAGCCGCTTGGCGAACTCGGCGCGATCCTCGCCGGACCACTCGGTGACGACGCCACCGCCGTCCTGCCATTGGCGCATCGCCGATCGGGTGAACTCGATCGCGAAGTTCTGTTCCTCGACGTCGACGCGCGCGGCCTGTTCCTGCAGCACCTTCTGCAGATCGGCCGGCAGCTTGTCGAACCACGCCTTGCTGGCGAACTTGACCGTGCACAGCAGCGACTCCTGCGTGCCGACCAGATAGCGCGCGACGCTCTGGTACTTCTGGGCCGGGAACACGACGAGCCCCGATTTGGACCCGTCCAGCACCCCCTGCTGCAGCGCCGTGGGCACCTCGCCGAGCGTCATCACGACGGGCGAGGCCTTCATCCGGCGCAGCATCTCGGTCTCGAAGCCGCTGCCGAGAATGCGTATCTTCTTCCCCGAGAAGTCGTTCAGCGTCGCGACCGGCGTGCGAAAGGCAAAGGTCGAATACGAATCGCAGTTCGAGCCCAGCAGATGCAGACCTTTGGCGGCAGCGGCGCTGGCGTACGGCTGGACGAATTCCGGATCGTGCATGGTCTTGAAGCCCTGCATCTGGTCCTTGAACACGCCGGGCGCGCCCACCACGGTGAGCCGCCGATCGACACCGCCCAGAAAGTCGGCGGGCACGATCACCATCTCGATCGAACCCAACTGCGCGCCCTCGATCATCCTGGGCACCGGGCCGAGCTGGCTCGCCGGGTAGATCTCCACGCTCAAGCGGCCCGGCGCCGCCTGCTCGACCGCGGCCTTGTAGCTCTGCATCCAGTGATGGATGGTGTCGTTGACCGAAGGCGACCCGATCTTGATGACCGTCTGTGCGGCGGCGAAAGGAGCGGTGACTGACAGCGTGACACCGAGCAATGCAGCGGCAACGGTTCGAAGCATGGAATGTCTCCAGATTGATCGGGCATCGCGCGGCGAACCCGCTTTTCGGCCCGCTTTTGGCCCCGGTGATTGTCCGGGAAGCCGATTTTCTAGTCAAGCAAACGTTTGACTAAAACAAGTGTTTGAGAGAAACTGCTCGTATGGCGCCCCTTGCTCCGACATCCCTGCTCCTGCGCACCGAAGGGCGCGCCCGCGGCGACGAAACGCGGCAGCGTCTGCTGGATGCGGCCGAGAAGCTGTTCGCCCACGGCGGTGTCCGCGGAGTGTCGCTGCGCGACATCGTCAAGACCGCTTCGGTCAACCTGGCCGCCGTCAGCTATCACTTCGACAGCAAGGAGAATCTGTTCGTCCAGGTGTTCGTCCGCGCGTCGGAGCAGTTCGGGAAGCACCTGACCGAAGCGCTGGAGCGCATACCCCCGCATGGCGCGCCGGATCGGCTGGAGCAGATCATCGAAGCATTCCTGGGCACCGGCCTGCGGATGGGCGAAGCCACGGAGGGCAGCATCTCGACCTTCATCGGCCTGCGCAACTGGCTGGTCGCGGAAGACCCTGCGCTGGCGGCCGCGCTGCTCGCGCAGACGCAGGACAGCGTCGGCCACGCCTACATCGACGCGTTGCTCGAAGAGCTGCCCGGACTGTCGCGATACGACATGGTGTGGCGCTTTCACACGCTGCTGGCGGCAATGGTCTACACCGTCGCACATGGCGGCCGGCTGTCCGCGCTGACCGACGGCAAGGCCGATCCGCACGACATCGACGAGACGCTCCGGCAGCTCGTGCCCATCCTGGCCGGCGCGTTCCGTACGCCGGCGCCGGGCGCGCCGCGCAAGCGCCGCTCGAAGCGCCCATCCCGCCCCTGAGCGACCTCACCTGAACCATCTGATGAAAACAGTGCTCGTCATCGGCGCAACCGGAGTCGTCGGCGCTGCCGCCGTCCGGCGGCTGTCGGCCAGAAGCGACGTCCGGCTGATCGGCGTCTCACGCACGCCGCGTGCTGCCGAAGGCAATCTGCGCTGGCTGACGTTGGATGCGCAGGATCCGGCCGATTGCGCAGCGAAGCTGTCGCAGCTTCCGCAGATCACGCACGTGATCTACGCGGCGATCGCGCAGGGCGTCGAAGCCTCCACCGCTTCGGAAGAGCAAGCCAACCTGCAGATGATGCAGAACGTGCTGCAGCCGGTCTTTGCCCATGCGAAAGGCTTCAGGCACGTCTGCGTGATGCACGGCGCGAAGGCTTACGGCGTGATGTTCGGCCAGCCCAGGCTGCCATTCAAGGAATCGGATCCGCGCTATCCCGAATCGAACTTCTACTACCCTCAGGAAGCCTGGCTGAAGCGGGTAGGCGAAGGGGCGGGGTGGCGCTGGACGATCCTGCGCCCGCCGATGGTCTGCGGATTCCGGGCGGGCAGCCCGATGAACGCGCTGGGCGTGCTGGGCGCCTATGCGGCGATCTCGCATGAGCTGGGCATGCCGCTGCGCTTCCCCGGCGGGCGGCCGACGATGGTCGAGGCGGTCGATGTGGAGCTGCTGGCCGAAGCCATCGAATGGTGCGGCGAAGAGCCGCGCGCCGGCAACGAGATCTTCAACGTATCCAACGGCGACTGCTTCGAATGGCGGGCGCTGTGGCCACGGATCGCCGACGTCTTCGGCATGCGGATCGGCCAGGACTACCCGGCCCCGCTGGCCAGGGTGATGGCAGACAAGGACCCCGTCTGGCAGCGGGTCGTCGAACGGCACGGCCTGCAGCCGCACGCGCTGCGCCAGATCGTTCCGTCATGGCAGTTCGCGGACTTCATTTTCCGCAACGGCGATCGGGCCGGCTCGACGCTGATGAGCACGATCAAGATCCGCAAGGCAGGCTTCGCCGCCTGCGAGGACACCGAGGACATGTACCTGCGGCACCTGCGGGCGCTGCAGGACGACAAGGTGTTTCCGCGGTTCGGTTGACCGGTCCGGGCAGCGACCGACCGGCTGGCGGCGATCGCGACCGACGGAGACGCCCGAGGAAGACGAGGGAAGGCGACCGATCAGAGCCGTTCGCCGAGCATCGCTCCGACGGCCGCGAAGAACCCCTCGAAGTCTTCCATCTGGATCTGGTGACCGGCGCCGGCCACCCGCGTGAAGCCCATCCGCGGACACAGCGCGCGCAGCTCGCGCTCTTCCTCGGGCCGGATCACGTCCCCTTTGCCGGCGGCGATCAGCGACACCGGCACCGTCAGCGCCACCAGGTCGGCATGGATGTCGTCGGTCTGGAGCGCCTGATGGCTGATGACGGTCGCCCGCTCGTCGCAGGTGTGCAGCCACTCGGCGCGCAGCCGCCGCTGCGCCTCGGGCCAGTGGGCGCTGCTCGGATGCTCGAACACCTTGTCGGCATGACCCGCCTTCGCGAGCTTCAGCAGCTCGAGCAGCGTCGACAGCGGCGACGGATAGGGCCGGCGTCCGGGGCCGCTGACCGGCGGGTCGACCAGCAGCAGATGCGCGATTCGCGATGGCTCCCGCCGGGCCGCCCGGATGCCGATCCGCGCACCCATCGAGTGCCCGAGCAGCACGTACGACTCGAGACCGACGGCCTGCGCGAACGCCGACACGTCGGCCGCATAGGTGTCGAGATCGTAGTCCAGGTCCGGACCGGACTGGCTCAGTCCGCGGCCCCGCACGTCCAGCACCCAGGTGTCGAACTTCCGGCCGAGCCGCTGAGCGACGACCGCCCACAACGCAGCGGGCGATACGATGCCGGGCACCAGCAGCAGCGCCGGCCCCTGGCCGCCGAAACGCAGATAGTGCTGGCGGATGCCGTTCGCATGGACGTGCCCGCCGTACAGCCAGGTGCCCGCCGGCGCGGTGGCCCAGGCCACCGGCATCGCCGTCATGCTCCGCGCTCCACCCGCATCTCCGGATGGACCACCCGGCCCTTGTCCAGGATCCTGACGTCGTCGACCCACAGCGAGCAGCCCTGCATCGGCAGGTCCAGATGGCACGGCGTGTCGTTGGTCCCGCCCAGCTCGGTGTTCGGGCCGGTGGAGAACAGCACGTTGCCATTGAAGGACAGCGCGTTCATCACGTACTCGCTGGCCGCATGCCGGGACGTCGCGAACTGGTGCCAGTTCGCCCGCTCGTTCAGCCCCCAGCCGATGTGCGACACCGCATAGGCGCGCGGATCGTCGAAGCTCTCGATGTACTGGCGCATCAGCTTCGCATCGATGCCGTCGCCCGCGATGTCGGTGATCATCCCCTCGCGGATCGTCAGGCGGATCGGGGTCTGGACGTACCGCTTGAAGGCCGACATGATGTCGCCGGGCTTCAGCACGACCGTACCCTCGACCCCGCCGTCATCGGCATGGGTGAACGCGAAGCCGGACGGGAAATGGTCCCAGCGGCCCGGCTCGTCGGTATATCCGTACTCCGAGATCGCCGGATACTGGCCGAGCCGATAACAGACATCGGTCCCCGCTTCGTCGGTGAACCGGAGCTGTCTGCCGGACTCCAGAATGCGCTTCTCGGCCTCGACGCGCCGGCGCAGATCCTCGGTGGGGAACATCTGCTTCAGCACGTGGATCGGCTCGACCACCCGCAGCACCCGCGTGCCCGATGCCTGGATCTCGGCCTGCTCTTTCGAGAACAGCAGGCCCATCAGGTCGATCAGCAGGTCCGCCCCCTTGACGGCCCCGATCGCCCGCCGGTTGCCGGCCAGCGGATGCCTGCCCTGCACGCCGGCCGCCCGATCCTGCAGATGAGGAACGTTGACCTGGAACGCCTCGGCACCCAGCCTGCGCGCCGCCAGCATGAACGCCTGGGCATACTCGGCCCGCTCGTTGCCCGCCGTGACGACGGCAACCGCTTCGTCGGCCTTCACCTTGCACAGTTTCAGCTCGCGTTCGAACAGCTCGACGGTTTCGAGATCGACGGTGGGCTGTGTCATCGGATTCTCCTTCGCTGCAGTCCGGCTCCCCTCAGGGCGCCGTTGTCATGATGCCGGCCGGATCACTTCGCGTCGCCGCCCGCGTAGAGCGCGTCCAGGTAGCGGTTGATCCGGTGATGGATCACCGTCTCCATCTGGTGTATCGGGCCGCGCGGAAAGTACCGCGACGACAGGCCGCGCTGCATCGCCCGGACGAGCTCGGTGTCCTCGCTGGTGAACGCACGCGCGAACTTGGCGAGGATCGCGACCTTCTCCTTGAAGGCCGGCGCGCCGACGAACTCCTTCGGCAGGCAGGTCCAGCCGATCACGCGCGTGCGGTTCGGGCCGAGCGGATACGCGACCCACGGCTGCACCATGTCGGCCCGGGCGAACAGGTAGAAGTTCGGTCTGAGGAATGCCGAGAACGCGAACAGCTTGCCCTTCGGATGGTCCTTCAGCCACGGCGCCGGACCGAACAGCAGCTCGGCATCGGGCGCCATCGTGCCGCTCTCGTACTCCTTGTGCCAGCCCCACTTCGTGAAGGTGAGCTCGGACAGCGCCTTCTGCGGAGAATAGGTCGAGCCGCCGAACGTGGAGCGGTGGATCACCTCGACGTGGTAGACGTCCGCCAGGTTCTCCGGAACGAGCTTCCAGTTGCAGTCCAGCTCGTACGCATGCACGTCGACGGTCGCCGTGTTCTCGGGATGCACGTAGGCCACCGCATCGCGATAGCCGTCGACGTCCAGATAGTCCTCCAGCGACGGCGCGTTCTCGTCGAAGTTGATGAAGACGAACCCGCCCCAGACGCCGATCCGCAGCTCCGGCAGCCGTTTGTCGGTCTGCTCGCACAACGTGATGCCGTTGGGCCGCGATGCGCCGAGCAGCTTGCCGTCCAGCGAATAGGTCCAGGCGTGATACGGGCAGCGGAACGCCTTCGCGTTGCCCTCGCCATGCGCCACCGCGACGCCGCGGTGGCGGCAGACGTTCGAGAACGCCTTCAGCTCGCCGGCATTGTTGCGGCAGATGATGATCGGCTCGTCCAGCAGCTCCATCGCTCGGTAGTCGCCCGGGTTCGGCCATTCGTCCTCCCGGCCCACGACCAGCCAGTCCTTGAAGAAGATCCGCTCCTTCTCGAGCTTCAGGATCTCCGGCGACGTGTAGTAGTCGGGCGGCAGATGGCGGGCCTGGGCCGTCGGCGCCCGCGTCTGCGACAGACGCGGGTCCTCGGTGATGCCGTCGATCAGGTTTGCATTGGACATTCGATACCTCTTCCGATGAAAGGGAGAAACCGCGCACCGGCGGGCCTAGGGTCGGCTCGGAGCCTGCGAGCAGGCTGTCACGACAGATACGCCTTCAGGACCGCGTCGTCCGCCAGCAGCTCGGAAGGCTTGCCGCTCGACATCACCGTTCCGGTGCTCAGCACGTAGGCGCGATCGCAGGCGGACAACGCGATGCGCGCGTTCTGCTCGACGATGACCATCGTCAGCTTCTCGCTCCTGAGCGACATCAGCCGGCGATAGAGGTCGTGCACGACCACCGGCGCCAGCCCCAGCGACAGCTCGTCGATCAGCAGCAGCTTCGGGTCGCCCATCAGCGCGCGGCCGATCGCCAGCATCTGCTGCTCGCCGCCCGACAGCGTCTCTGCCCGCTGCACGCGACGCTCGCGCAGCCGGGGAAACAGGTCGTAGACGACCTCGAACCGCTTCCTGATGTGCGCCGAGTCCCGGCGCACCAGATATCCGCCCATCCTCAGGTTCTCTTCGACCGTCATCGGCCCGAACACCTGGCGGCCCTCGGGAACGAGCGCGATGCCGCGCTTGACGATGTCGGTCGTCGGCAGGCTGGCGATGTCGGCGCCGTCGAACTCGATGCGGCCGGCCTCGCGATGGACCTGTCCGACGATCGACTTCAGCAGCGTGGTCTTGCCGGCGCCGTTCGCGCCGATCACGCTGATGACCTCGCCGGCGTGCACCTCGAAGTCGATACCCTTCAAGGCCACGATGCCGCCGTAGCGGCTCTCAAGCGCGGAGACTTTCAGCAAGGTTCGCCTCATCGCCCAGGTAGGCCTCGACCACCGCGGGGTCGCTGCGGATCACCGCCGGCGCCCCCTGCGACAGCACGCGGCCGAAGTTCAGGACCAGGATCTGGTCCGAGTTCTGCATCACCAGATCCATGTGATGCTCGACCAGCAGCACGGTCACGCCGCGATCGCGGATGCGCTGGATCAGCCGGCCGAGACCGGCCGCTTCCGCCGAATTCAGACCGGCCGCCGGCTCGTCGAGCAGCAGTAGCACCGGATCGCTGGCCAGCGCGCGGGCGATCTCCAGCAGCCGCTGCTTGCCGAACGGCAGATCGCCGGCCCGGTTGAAGCGCAGCTCGAGCAGGCCCACCTCGTCGAGCAGTTCGCAGGCGCGCGCCTCGATGGCGGCTTCCTCGCGGCGCGACCGGCCCGTCCGCAGGATGCCGGCCAGCATCGATGCCTGCGTGCGGCAATGCCGGCCGACCATCACGTTCTCGATGACCGACATGTCGGGAAAGAGCCGCAGGTTCTGGAACGTCCGCGCGATGCCCGACCGCACCCGCTGGAAGTCGCGCAGCTTCCGCGTATCGCGTCCGTCGAACTCGATGGTTCCCGAATCCGCGCTGTCCAGCCCGGCCAGCAGATTCATCAGCGTGGTCTTGCCGGCGCCGTTGGGCCCGATGATCGCGTGGATCGCGCCGCGCGGCACCGAGAACGACACGTCCTTGACCGCCTGCAGGCCGCCGAACGACTTGCACAGGCCCCGGCAGTTCAGGATGGCGGGTTTCGACATGACGATCAGCGGCCGAACCGCAGCACCCGCCGCTGGAGCAGCCCGTGCTCCAGGCTTCCCGCCAGCCCGCGCGGCAGGAACATGACGATCAGCACGACGATCAGGCCGAATGCGAGCACATCGTAGTCGCGCAGCGCGCGCAGGAATTCCGGCAGCACCGTCAGGATCAGCGCGCCGACCACCCCTCCCCAGATGCTGCCGGCGCCGCCGACCACCACCATGACGACCAGCTCGATCGAGAACATGAAGCCGAAGCTGTCCGGGCTGAGCACCGACACGTAATGGGCGTAGATGCTTCCCGCCAGCGAGGCCAGGCAGGCGGCCGCGACGAACACCTGGACTTTCGCCGCCAACGTGTCGATTCCGGCGAGGCCCGCGGCGATCTCGTCGCCCTGGATCGCGCGCAGCGCGCGGCCGAAGCGGGAGTCGACGAGATGGACGGCGCCCAGCAGCACCAGGCAGACCAGCCCCCAGGTGAAGTAGTAGTACATCAGGTCGCCGCGCAGGGCCAACGCACCGATGCCCAGATTCGGTATGCCGGTCAGACCGGAAGGGCCGCCGGTCAGGCCCGCCAGCTCGACGAACAGGATGTGCAGGATGATGCCGAACCCGAGCGTGGCCATGCTGAGGAAGTAGCCCTGCAGCCGCAACGTGATCGCGCCGATGGCCGCGCTGATGACGGCGGTCAGCAGCATCGCGGCCAGCAGCGCGACCCAGGCATTGAAGCCGTACTTCGTCGTCAGCACGCCCGACGCATAGGCGCCGAGGCCGTAGAAGCCGGCATGCCCGAGCGACACCTGGCCGGTGTAGCCCATGACCAGGTTCAGGCCGAGCGCCAGCAGCACGTTGATGCCGGCGAACACCAGCACGTTCAGATAGTAGTTGCTCGGCAGCAGCCAGGGGAGCGCGACGAGCAGCACCGCGAAGACGCCGATCGCCCGGCGGTGCGGCAGGCGCAGAACCTGCGGAAGGGTCGAGCTGACGGTGCCCATGTCGTTCTATGCCTTGCGCCGCGGCGGCGTTCCGAGCAGCCCCTGCGGCCGCAGCAGCAACACCAGGATCAGCAGCACGAATGCGATCGCATCCTTGTAGCCGGACGAGATGTAGCCGGCCCCGAGCGATTCCAGAACCCCCAGCAGCAGCCCGCCGGCCACCGCGCCCGGCCCGTTGCCCAGCCCGCCGATGATCGCCGCGCAGAACCCTTTCAGCCCGAGCATCGTGCCGCGATCGAACTGCGTCAGCGTGATCGGCGTGATCAGGATGCCGGCGATCGAGCCGACCGCGGCCGCCAGCGCGAACGACCAGGCACGCATCGACTTCGTGTTGATGCCCACCAGCGAGGCGGCGAAGCCGTTGGCCGCCGCCGCCCTCATCGCCATGCCGGCGGCGGTCTTCTGGAAGAAGGTGCGCACCAGCAGCACGACGACCAGCGTCGACGCCATGATCCACAATGCCTGCGGCAGGATGACCGCGCCGAAGAAGCGGATCGGCGTGTCGCCGGTGAACGCGGGCAGCACCGCGCCGTCCTTGCCCCATGCCAGCATCGCCGTGCCCTTCAGCAGGATCGAGGCGCCGATGGTCACGATGATCAGGTTGGTGACCGTCGGGCGGCGCATCGGCGACAGCATCAGCCGCTCCATCAGCAGCCCCACCAGGGTCACGAACGCCACCGAGCCCACGAACACCAGCGGCATCGGCAGACCGGTGCCGTTGAGCGCCACGGCGGTCATGCCGCCCAGCATCACGAATTCGCCCTGCGCGAAGTTGATCGCTTCGGTGGCGTTGTAGACGATCGTGAAGCCGAGCGCGATCAGCGCATAGATGCTGCCGACCGTGAGGCCGGTGATCAGGAACTGCAGCAGCAGCTCAGCCATGGCTGGCGCGCGCACCCGGCGCGGAGATCGCCCTGGCCGCCTTCAGCACCGCTTCGACGATGCTGACGTAGCCGGTACAGCGGCACAGGTTCGACGAGATCGCTTCGCGCACCTCGGCCTCGGTCGGATCGGTGTTCTCTTCCAGGAAAGCCGCGACGGTCATCAGCATGCCCGGCGTGCAGTAGCCGCACTGCAGCGCATGGGTCTCGGCGAACGCCTGCTGGATCGCGTGCAGGTTGTCGCCGTCGGCCAGGCCTTCGACGGTGCGGACCGAGCAGCCATCGAGCTGCACCGCATACATCAGGCACGAGCGGGCCGCGACGCCGTCGACGTGGATCGTGCAGGCGCCGCAGACGCCGTGCTCGCAGCCGATATGGGTGCCGGTGAGCCGCAGTTCGTCGCGCAGGAAGTCCGCCGCCGTGACCCTGGGTTCCGCCTGGCCCTCGCGCGGCTCGCCGTTGACGTGAAGCAGAATCGGCATCTTCGCCATCGGGCTCTCCTCAGAACTTCTCGCGCAGTTGTGTCAATGCCCGGACGACCAGGCCGCAGGCCAGGTCGCGCCGGTAGTCGGCCGACGCGTGGATGTCGGACCCCGGCGACAACTCGCCGGCGATCGCCCGCCCCACGTCCTCGAAGCGCAGGTCGGCGAGGCGCCGGCCCAGCATCGGCGCCGCGAGACGGCCGGCATCGAACGGCACCGGCGCGACGCCGCCGAGCACCAGCGCGACGTCCTTCACTTCGCCGGCGCGGCTCGCCTCCATCTGCGCCGCCACCGAGACGATCGCGAAGTCGCCGTGGCGGCGGTTCACCTCGAGGAAGACCGCGCGAGCGTCGTCGCTGCGTTTCGGGATGCGGACCTCCACCAGGATCTCCTCCGGCGACAGCGCGGTGGTCAGCAGCGACAGGAAGAAGTCGCGGGCCGCAACGGTGCGCGTACCCTTCGCGCTGCGCAGCACGAACGACGCCTTCAGGGCCACCGCCACCGTCGGCCATTCGGCCGCCGGATCGGCATGCGACAGGCTGCCGCCGGCCGTGCCGCGATTGCGGATCACCGGGTGCGCCACCTCGCGGATCGCCTGCGACAGCAGCGGCAGATGCCGGGCGACGGTCTCGGACCGCTCGACGTCGCGATGACGGGTCATCGCGCCGATCAGCACCGCGTCGCCGTCCTCGCGGATGTAGTTCAGCCCGGCGATCCGGTTCAGATCGACCAGCGCCGGCGGCTGCGCGAGCCGGAACGCCATCACCGGTACCAGCGTCTGGCCGCCGGCGAGCACCTTGGCCGACCCGCCGGAGCGGGCCAGCAGATCGAGCGCGTCGTCCATCGTCCGCGGAGCGAAGTAATCGAATGCGGCGGCCTTCATCGCTCCCTCCTCGCGCGGATCAGTGCGTGCAGACGGTCGTGCGACAGCGGCAGCGCCGCCACCTCCACGCCGAGCGGCTTCAATGCATCGGCGACGGCATTGGCCAGCACGGCCGCCGACGCCACGATTCCCCCCTCGCCCGCGCCCTTGGCACCGAGCGGATTGGTCGGCGACCGCGATTCGTCCAGCGTCTCGAGGATGATCTGCTCGGGCATCTCGCTGGCGGTCGGCAGCAGATAGTCGGCGAACGTCGTGGTCAGGAGCTGCCCCTGCTCGTCGTGCACCAGCTCCTCGAGCAGCGCCCCGCCGATGCCCTGCGTGGCGGCGCCGATCAACTGACCGCGCACGATCATCGGATTGATCTGGGTGCCCACGTCCGCGACGATCACGTACTTCAGCACCTGCACCGCGCCGGTCAACGCATCGACCTCGACCAGCGCCGCCGCGCTGCCGTAAGGGTAGGTGGACTCGGACTGCTCGAACGTGTATTCGGCCTCGACGCCGCCCGCCAGCTCGGCCGGCAGGTCGCTTTCGGGGGAGTGCACCAGCCGCGCGACGTCGTTGAACGTCAGGCTGCGCGACGGCTCGTCGGTCACCCAGATCCGGCCTTCGGCGATGCTCAGCGCCTCGGCCGGCACGCCGAACCGCCACGCGGCGACCGCCAGCATGTTCTGCCGGAAAGCGCGGCCGGCACCGAGCACCGCGCTGCCGCCCATCACCGCCGCGCGGCTGCCCCAGGCGCCCTGGCCGCGACCCAACCGCTCGGTGTCGCCGGGGCAGATCGTCACCCCGTCGAACGAGGCGCCGGTCGCGTCGGCGGCGACCTGCGCGAGCGAGGTCTCCACGCCCTGCCCGATGCTCGCCGTGCCCACGCAGGCGCGCACCATGCCGTTCCTGTCGAGCCACAGGTGGGAGTGCTCCCAGCCGCCCAGCCCGCTGGGTTCCGAATAGGAGGCCATGCCCACGCCGACATAGCGACCCAGCGCCCGCCGTTCGCGCTGCAGTGCCCGCGCCTCCTGGTAGCCGAGCACCTCCAGCGCCCGGTCCAGCGCCCGTACGTAGTTCCCGCCGTCGAAGACGACCTCGTGTCCGTATTCATGGGTGCCGGTGGCATACGGCATCGCCTCGGGCGGCACCAGGTTGACCCGGCGGATGTCGGCAGGATCCATCCCCAGCCGTGCGGCCATCATGTCGAACACCCGCTCGCGCACGAAGGTCGACTCGTACTGGCCCGGCCCGCGGAACGAACCGTGCGGCGTCTTGTTGGTCAGCACGCATTCCAGCCGGATGTCGAAGGCCGGCACGCGGTACGGCCCCGGCAGCCCGGAAACCGTATGGGTCGGCGCGACCAGGCCGTTCGGGCGGATATAGGCGCCCATGTCCATCATGCAGTGATCGCGGAACGCCAGGATGCGTCCCTGCCGATCGAAACCCACCTCGACTTCGTGCCACTGCTGGCGCGAGTGGTTGGTCGCCAGGAAGTGCTCCTGCCGGTCCTCGATCCAGCGCACCGGGCGGCCGAGCTTCATCGCCGCCCACGGCACCAGGAAATCCTCCGGGAAGAACTCGCCGCGGAAGCCGAAGCCGCCGCCGACGTCCGGCTCCAGGCAGCGGATCCGCTCCTCGGGAATCCGCAGCAGGCTCGCGAGGATCGCGCGCGTGCGATGGATCACCTTGGTCGGCCCCCACACGGTCAGCATGCCGGTGGACTCGTCGACATACGCCACCAGACCGCGGGTCTCCATCGGCACGCCGGTATGGCGGTGGGTCGACAGCGAGGCCGACAGCCGCACCGGCGAATCGCGCAGCGCCGCATCGATGTCGCCGCGCCGGGCGGACAGCACGTCGGCGATGTTGCTGCCGTTCGACTCGTGCACCAGCGCCCGGCCGGGTTTGCGGCTTTCGCGGGCGTCGACCATCACGTCCAGCGGCTCGATGTCGACGGCGATGTGCTCCAGCGCATCCTCGGCCGCATAGCGATCCTCGGCCACGATGATCGCCAGCGGCTCGCCGACGTAACGGACCTTGTCGACCGCGATCGGCCGCTGGAAGCAGCGCTCCAGCTCGGGCTTGGGCACGAACGTGGTGGGCATGCTGCCCAGCGGGCCGAAGTCCTGCGCGCCGTAGACGGCCACCACCCCCCTGGCGCTGCGCGCGCCGGACAGATCCAGATCCAGCACCTTGCCGTGCGCGACCGGGCTGCGGAAGATCATCGCCTCCAGCGCGCCCGGCACCCGGACGTCCGCGACGAACCGGCCCTGGCCCGTCAGGAAGCGGACGTCTTCCTTCCGGACCATCGACCGACCGATGTAAGAGCTCATGCCGCCACTCCCCTGTCAGGCGATCACTGATCGGCCGCGAGCGCGAACTTGCCCTGCTTGACGGTGAGCATCCGCATGCTCTGCACCAGGAAGCCGTTGTGATCGGTGGGCGAGGTGGTGTAGATGCCGCCGGCGCCCATGTGATCCTTCAGGTTCTCGAGGCTGCTGCGGATCTTCTCCCGGTCGGTCGCGCCGTCGGTGAACGCCTTCACGACCATCGAGAAGCCGTCCTTCGTCAGCGCGCCGAACACCGACGGGTTCTTGCCGTAGCGCTTGTTGAAGGCGTCGAAGTACTCCCGGATGATCTTCTTCTGCGGATCGCTGTCCGGCAGCTCGTTGACGACCGACGCCTTGTAGCCGGTGACGAACACGTTCTCCGCCGCGTCGCCGGCCAGACCGATCAGACGGTCGCTCTGGAAAGCCGTGGAATGGATCTGCAGCGCGTTCAGACCGATCTGCTTGGCGTTCTTGGCGACCAGCGCGCTGGCCGTGGTGGCGTTCCACACGATGAAGGCCTTGGCGCCGCTGGCCTTGATCCGCGTGAGCTGCGCGGTCATGTCGGTATCGTTCGGCGCGAACGTCTCCGAGGCGACGATCTTGAAGCCCTTCGGACCGGCCTGACGCTCCAGTTCCTCCTTGCCGCTGACGCCGTAGCCGGTGGAGTCGGCGAACATCGCCACCTCGGTGATGCCGCGCTTCTTCAGGAAGTCGAGCGCCAGCGCCACCGACTGGATGTCGGTGTTGCATGCCTGAAAGACGTAGTGCTTGACCGGGTTGCTGATCTTGGCGCTGGCGCCCAGCATGATCTGCGGCACCTTGGCCGCCTCGGTCTGCGGGATCGTGGCCAGCGCGTTGCCGCTGATCGCCGGCCCGAGCACGACCAGCACGTTGTCCTGGTCGTGCAGACGGCGGATCGCCGTCACCGCCTTGGTCGGGTCCGACGCATCGTCGTACACGACGGTCTCGATCTTGCGGCCGTTGATGCCGCCGCCCGCATTGACCGCGTCGCGCAGCAGCTCGGCGGTGTTGCGGATGTCCTCGCCGATATAGGCGGCGCCGCCGGTGAGGCTGGCGGCATGCTCGCCGGAGTCGATGCCCCGGCCCGCCGCCTCGACGCCGATCATCGCCACATCGGCATCGTCGAGGAACGGGTGGAACAGGCCGATCGCGTTGCTGCCCCCGCCGACCGCGGCGAGGAGCAGGTCGGGCAGGCGGCCCTCGGCCTAGAGCATCTGGGCGCGGCTTTCGGTACCGATGACCGACTGGAAATCGCGGACCAGCTCGGGATAGGGGTGCGG
>DAISWF010000104.1:5316-18040 GCA_036826495.1 Burkholderiaceae bacterium | reverse complement strand
CAGAAGATCGGACTTCATCGGCAGCCCGCACCGGCACGGCGCCAGCATTCCCTGCACCGCTACCCCCCAGCTTGTGGTACGGCTACGACGGCAACTGCGGTGGGTATGGCGGTCTGCGCCCGGAACAGCGTCATCCCGACCGGAACCTGGTGGAGCAACTGCATCTGGACAGCGAGACGATCCCCAAGGATCCGAGCGGAAACCCGTGGGCGCCGAGGTGACGGATTCTGAGGACGGTCCTTCTTGAGGGGGGCATCCTCAAGGCCCGCGCCTGCGCAGGTAGAACTCCTCGTCGAAGCAGGCGACCACGCCCGGCAGGTAGACGACGAGGATCGTCGTGACCATCGCTTCGAGCAGCGCCTCGCCCCAGCCGAGCAACAGGCCGAACGGCAGGTACTGACCGATGCGCAGCGCCGGCGCTTCGCTGCCCAGGCTCTGGATGCCGGCCGCGAACACCGTCTGCAGACCGTTGATCGCCGCCACGCCGAACAGCGCGCAGCCGATCAGGAAGATGAACGGGTTGGGCGGCAACCAGCGCCGGCAGCGCTCGGCGACCCACCAGATGCCCCAGGCCGGCAGCACCGCCTCGGCCAGCAACGACAAACCCCACAAGCCTGCCGACTCGGCGTTCAACGCCAGCCGTGCCAGCACGATGACCGACATCGACAGCACCGCCCGCGGGTAGCCGAGCAGCAACGTCAGCCAGGCCGCCCCGAGGAAATGCAGCCGCTCGCCACCGGGCAGCGAGACGCCGCCCAGATGCCCGATCGCCACCGCGATCGTCGCGATCAGCCAGATGCGCCGGTTGCTGGACCGCCGGCCGACGTTCGCACGCCGAGCGGCATCGACGACCGCGAACATCGCCATCGCCGCCGCCAGCAGCGCCGCGAGGAGCACGGGCACGGCCGGCCAGGTGGATGACGCGGCGAAGGACGTTGGGTGCATCGGCAAGACAGTCGTTTCCCCGGAGATCATAGCCTGCCGGGTCGACCGGACAGGGCCCGACCCTGCGGGCCGGGTGAAACGAGCGCGGTGCGGGCCGGCCGGCGCAGGGTGTGCGCCGGCCGGCTCAGGAGTCGGAGAATCGATAAGACATCAGCGACTCCGAATCCCTGTCCGCAACGAGCGGCTTTCCGGCCGGCGGAAACGCCCTCTGCACGCAGTTGTCCCGTGGACAGACCCTGCATCCCGGCCCGATCGGCGTCACGTCGCGCGGCTTGTCGACATCGATCTCGTCGGCGTAGACCAGCGCCCGCGCGTGCGAGAGCTCGCAGCCCAGGCCGACCGCGAACTGCTTGCGGCGGGCACGAAAGCCGCCGCTGCCGCGTTCGATCGTTCGCGCAAGACCGAAGAAGCGCGTGCCATCGGGCATCTCGGCGCCCTGGGTCAGGATGCGCCCGGGCTGCGCGAACGCCTCGTGCACCTGCCACAGCGGACAGGCGCCGCCGTGTCGCGCGAAGTGGAAGGCGGTGGCGCTCTGCCGCTTGGAGATGTTGCCCGCCTGATCGATCCGCACGAAATAGAACGGCACGCCGCGGTCGCCCGGCCGCTGCAAGGTGGACAGGCGATGACAGACCGTTTCGAAGCCGACCTGGAACCGCTCCTGCAACAGCTCGATGTCGTAGCGGACCGCACGCACGTATTCCAGAAAGTCGCCGTACGGCAGGATCAGTGCGCCGGCGAAGTAATGGGCGAGCCCCTGCTGCGCGAGCGAACGGGCCGCGGGCTCGATGAACCCGGCGGCACCGATCTCCGCATCGATCAGTTCGGCGTGCGCCAGCAACGCGAACTGCGTCGCCATCTGGAACGCGCGTTGTGCGTCGGTCAATCGCGACGACAACCGCAGCAGACGCTTGTGCGCATCGAACCGGCGCAACCACAGCGTGTCGTCCTCGACCAGCGACACCTGGACCCCGAGCTGCTGCTGCAACAGATCCTGCAGCGCGGCCGCGCGGTACCCCGCAGCCAGCTCCAGCCGGCCGGCCAGGGCCTCGGCTTCGCGATCGAGTGCATCCAGATAATTGTTGCGCCGGTTGAAGTGATCCCGGACCTCCTCGTGCGGGAGCGGCACCGCCGCCTCCGATCTCGAACCCGCGCCCTGATCGCCGTAGAAGCGGTCCACCAGCAGCGCATGCTCCTCCTGCAGCCGCGTATGCCGTTCGTACAGTGACAGAAAGGTCTCCACCAGCTCGGGCGCCTGGTCGATGAAGCGCATCAGGCCGGCCGGCGACACCGGCTCGGCCCGCAATGTGCGGTCGTGCAGCGCGCAGTCGAGTTCGCCGAGCAGCCTCCGATCCGGCTCCTGGGAGAACTGGCCGACATCGCCGCCGAAGGTCTCGGCGAGCTTCAGCAGCACCGAGGCCGTCACCGGGCGCTGGTTGTTCTCGATCTGGCTGACGTAGCTCAACGACAGACCCAACCGCTCGGCGAGCACCGCCTGGCTCCACTGCCGCTGCTCGCGCAGGCGCCGGATCCGCGGGCCGAAGAACACCTTCCGGGCTTCGCTCATTTCACAGACTTCACAAATCAGATCGTTTACGTGTGAATGAATTTACAGAATTACCTTTTTACTTCAAAAACTTATTTGAGCTTGTGAAGTTCAACGCTAACTTTAATCGATTCAGAGCTCGCTCTGCAGCAACCGGTCGCTGCGATCGGATCATTGGAGACGTCATGGGTTCCAGCACCCCCCTTCGCGAGATTCCCCTGCTGATCGACGGCGAGTTCGTCCGCTCCCGCACCGCCTCATGGCGCGAGCTGATCAACCCCGCCACCCAGGAGCGTCTGGCACGGGTGCCGATGGCGACCGCCGACGAGGTGGCCGCGGCGGTTGCGGCTGCGCAGCGGGCATTTCCGGCCTGGCGCAGATCGGCGATCGGCCAGCGGGCTCGGATCTTCCTCAGGTACCAGCAGTCGATCCGCGACCACATGAAGGAGCTGGCGGAGATCCTGACGGCCGAACAGGGCAAGACGCTGGCCGATGCCGAAGGCGACGTCTTCCGCGGGCTGGAGGTGGTCGAGCATGCGGCCGGCATCGGCAACCTGCAGTTGGGCGAGCTCGCCAACAACGTGGCCGGCGGCATCGACACCTACACCTTGCTGCAGCCGATCGGCGTGTGCGCCGGCATCACGCCGTTCAACTTCCCCGCGATGATTCCGCTGTGGATGTTCCCGATGGCCATCGCCTGCGGCAACACCTTCGTGCTGAAGCCGTCCGAGCAGGATCCGATGGTCACGATGCGCCTCGTCGAACTGGCGCTCGAAGCCGGCATCCCCAGGGGCGTGCTGAACGTCGTGCACGGCGCGGCCGACGTGGTCGATGCGTTGTGCGATCACTCCGACATCAAGGCGATCTCGTTCGTCGGCTCCACCCGGGTCGGCACCCATGTGTACCAGCGCGCTTCGCTGAACGGCAAGCGGGTGCAGTGCATGATGGGCGCGAAGAATCACGCGATCGTGCTGCCGGATGCCCACAAGGAGCAGACGCTGAACGCGCTGGCCGGCGCCTCGTTCGGCGCGGCGGGGCAGCGCTGCATGGCGGTTTCGGTTGCGGTGATGGTCGGCGAGGCGCAGCGCTGGATCCCCGACCTGGTCGCCAAGGCCAGGACGCTCAAGGTCGGGCCGGGCAGAGACAACCTCGACCTGGGTCCCGTCATCTCCTGCGCGGCGAAGGAGCGGATCGAATCGCTGATCGCCCAGGGTGTACGGGAGGGCGCCAGGCTGGAGCTGGACGGGCGCAATCCGAAGCTCGCCAGCGGTTCGTCGGCGGGCAACTTCGTCGGCCCCACGATCTTCTCGGGCGTCAGGCCCGGAATGTCGGTCTACGACCAGGAAGTCTTCGGCCCGGTGCTGAGCATCGTCGCCGCCGACACGCTGGACGAAGCGATCGCGCTGATCAACGCCAACCCGAACGGCAACGGCACCGCGGTGTTCACCCAGTCGGGCGCCGCGGCCCGCAAGTTCCAGGAAGAGATCGATGTCGGCCAGGTCGGCATCAACGTGCCGATCCCGGTACCGGTGCCGATGTTCTCGTTCACCGGTTCACGGGCGTCGAAGCTGGGCGACCTGGGCCCCTACGGCAAGCAGGTCGTGCTGTTCTACACCCAGACCAAGACGGTGACCGCCCGCTGGTTCGAGGACGACGTCTCCGCCGGAGTCAACACGACGATCGGCCTGCGCTGACATCCATCGCGCGGCTCATCGCGAGCGACATGAACTTCGAGCTGTCCGAAGATCAGCGGGCCTACCAGCAGGCGGCGCGGGAGTTCGCGAGCAACGAGCTCGCGCCGCACGCCGCCCGATGGGACGAGGAAGCGCATTTCCCGCGGGAGGCGATCGCGCTCGCCGGTAACCTGGGCTTCTGCGGCCTGTACGCATCGCCGGACTTCGGCGGCCTCGGACTTTCCCGTCTGGATGCCACGGTGGTCGTGGAGGAACTCGCGGCCGCCTGCCCGTCGACGACCGCCTACATCACCATCCACAACATGGCCACCTGGATGGTGACGACCTTCGCCCGTCCGGAGGTGGCCGCCCGCTGGGGGCCGCTGCTGGCAGGCGGCCAACGCCTGGCGTCCTACTGCCTGACCGAACCGGGTGCCGGTTCCGATGCCGCCTCGCTGCGCACCAAGGCACAGCGCCACGGCGATCATTACGTGCTGAACGGAAGCAAGGCCTTCATCTCCGGCGCCGGCGCCACCGACGTCCTGGTCGTGATGGCCCGCACCGGTGACGACGGCGCCGATGGCGTATCCGCTCTGCTGGTCGAAGCCGGCAGTGCGGGCATCCGGTACGGCAGGAAAGAGACGAAGATGGGTTGGAACAGCCAGCCCACGCGCGCCATCACTTTCGACGACGTGCGCGTGCCCGCCACCCATCTGCTGGGTGATGAGGGCGACGGATTCAAGATCGCGATGCGTGGGCTGGACGGCGGCCGGATCAGCATCGCCACCTGTTCGGTCGGCGCCGCGCAGGCCGCGCTGACCGCCGCGCAGCGCTACATGCACGAGCGCTGGCAGTTCGGCCGCCCCCTGGCGGACTTCCAGGCGCTGCAGTTCAAGCTGGCGGACATGGCGACGGAACTCGTCGCTGCGCGGCAGATGGTGCGGCTGGCGGCAGCCAAGCTGGATGCCGGCCTGCCGGATGCCAACGTCTACTGCGCGATGGCCAAGCGGCTGGCCACCGACATCGGCTTCCGGGTCTGCAACGAAGCGCTGCAGATCCATGGCGGTTACGGCTATCTGCGCGAGTACCCGCTGGAACGCTACCTGCGCGATGCGCGCGTCCACCAGATCCTGGAAGGCACCAACGAGATCATGCGCCTGATCGTCGCGCGGCGCCTCCTGCAAAACCATGCCACGGAGTCCATTCGATGACCGACGAACGCTACCCCGGATTGCTGCTCGACAAGCGCGGACACACCGCCGTGGTGACCCTGGACAATCCGCCCGCGCATACCTGGACGGACCGCAGCCTGGCAGGCCTGGCGCGCCTGGTGCGTGATCTGCAGGAGGATCGGCAGATCCATGCGCTGGTGATCACCGGCGGCGGCGAGAAGTTCTTCAGCGCCGGGGCCGATCTGAGACTGTTCGCCGATGGCGACAAGGGGGTCGCGGCGACGATGGCCCGGCGCTTCGGCGAAGCGTTCGAGACGCTGGCCGCCTTCGGCGGCGTCAGCATCGCCGCGATCAATGGCTACGCGATGGGCGGCGGCCTGGAATGCGCGCTGGCCTGCGACATCCGCATCGCCGAGGCGCACGCTCAGATGGCATTGCCGGAAGCGTCGGTGGGCCTGTTGCCGTGCGCCGGCGGCACCCAGTGGCTGCCATGGACGATCGGCGAGAGCTGGGCCAAACGGATGGTCCTGCTGGGCGAACGCGTGACCGCGGAGACCGCGCAACGGATAGGCCTGGTCGACGAGCTGGTCCCGCGCGGCGGCGCCCTGGCCCGAGCGCTGGAGCTGGCGGCCATGGCCGGGAAGCAGAGCCCCGGCGCCGTGCGTGCATGCAAGTCGCTGATACAGCGCGCCAGGGCGGGCAGCCCGCGGGAAGCCCTGCTGGCCGAGCGCCAGGCGTTCGTGGACCTCTTCGATACCCAGGACCAGAAGGAAGGCGTCATCGCATTCCTGTCCAAGCGCGCCCCGCAGTGGCGCAACGCCTGAGCCGCTTACGATGGAAAAACCCGTTCTCTTCAGCACGATCGCCACCGCCTCCGGCCACCGGTTCGGTCGTGCGACCCTCAACGCACCGGCCAGCCTGAACGCGCTCTCGCTCGGGATGGTCGATCTGCTCGACCATCAGCTCGGAGCATGGGCCGAGGACCCCGGCGTCGCCGGCGTGATCCTGGATGCCACCGGTGCAAAGGCGTTCTGCGCCGGCGGCGACGTCCAGGCGCTCCATCGCTCGATCCGCTCGACCGCAGCCGGACAGGTGCCCGTCGCTGCGGCGACCTTCTTCGAACGGGAGTACCGGCTGGACCATCGGATCCACCGCTTTCCCAAGCCGGTGCTCTGCTGGGGGCACGGCATCGTGATGGGCGGCGGCATCGGCCTGATGGCGGGCGCCTCGCATCGCGTGGCGACGCTGACCACCCGGCTGGCGATGCCGGAGATCGGCATCGGTCTGTTCCCCGACGTCGGTGCAAGCTGGTTCCTGCAGAGGATGCCCGGCCGTACCGGTCTGTTCGTCGCGCTGACGGGCGCGCCGTTGAACGCGGCCGATGCGTGCTTTGCGGGATTGGCGGATGTGGTGCTGCGTGACGAACAGAAGGACGAGGTGCTGCAGGCGATCCCCGCCGCCGGATGGGCAGGCGACCATGCAGAGGACCACGCCCGCCTCGGCCGCCTGCTGCGGCCGATCGAAGAAGGCGTGCTGCGCCCGTTCTCCAACCTGCGCCAGCGCCTCGATCGCATCGATCAGGTGATCGGCGACGATTCGCTTGCCGATGTCGCGCTCCGCCTTCGTACCCTCGCCGGCTCCGACAACGCCTGGCTGAAGCAGGCCGGCACCGCCTTCGCCAACGGATCCCCCACCTCGGCGGCGTTGGCGTTCACGCTTCAGAGGCGGACTCGCCACCTGTCGCTGGCCGATGTATTCCGGCTCGAATACCAGGCGGCGGTCGGCTGCTGCATGCATCACGACTTCGCCGAGGGGGTGCGCGCACTGCTGATCGACAAGGACAAGCGTCCGCACTGGCAACCGCCGCGGCTCGAAGAGGTTTCCGCCGGATCGATCGACGCACATCTGGCGCCGCGATTCACCGGCGCTCACCCGCTGGCCGACTTGCGCTGATCGACTGAACCGGGCGAATCTGCGGGAGCCCGTCGGAACCGGATGCTGCCGACAGACGCCTGATGCCCCGACAATACCTGGAGACGAACGTGATGACGGCTTCTGAGCGCGTTGCCCTGATCGGGCTTGGAAACATGGGCGCCCCGATGGCGGCCAACCTGCTGAAGGCGGGCTATCCGCTCAGCGGTTTCGACCTCAGTCCGCAGGCCCGTGCCAGGGCCGGCGAGTTGCAGATACCGCTCGCCTCGTCGGCGGCGGCTGCCGCCGAGCGCGCCCGGGTGGTCATCTCGATGCTGCCCGCCAGTCAGCACGTCGAGTCGTTGTATCTGGGCGATGCAGGCCTGCTCGCCCGGCTTCAGCCGGACACGCTGATCATCGAATGCAGCACCATCGCACCGGCCAGTGCCCAGAAGGTGGCAGAGGCAGCCCGGGCGCGAGGCCTGCCGATGATCGACGCGCCGGTATCGGGCGGCACCGCCGGGGCGGCAGCAGGCACCCTGACCTTCATCGTCGGCGGCGAGGCAGCCGACCTGGAGCGGGCGCGGCCGTTTCTGCAGGCGATGGGAAAGAACATCTTCCACATGGGCCAGGCGGGTGCCGGCCAGGTGGCCAAGCTGTGCAACAACATGGCGCTCGGCGTGATCATGGCCGTGACCGGCGAGGCCATCGCATTGGGCGTGGCCCATGGGCTCGATCCCAAGGTGCTGTCCCGGATGATGGCCGTCAGCACCAGCCGAAGCTGGGCCACCGAGGTCTGCAACCCGTGGCCCGGCGTCATCGACAGCGCGCCGGCTTCCCGGGATTATGCCGGCGGTTTCGGCAGCGACCTGATGCTGAAGGATCTCGGGCTGGCGGTCCAGGCGGCGATGGGTGTCGGGGCGACGATCCCGCTGGGCGAGCTGGCCCGCAATCTCTATGCGCTGAATCAGCAGGCCGGCCGCGGCGGCCTGGACTTCTCCAGCGTCGTCCGGCTGATCACCCAGGCAGCCGGCTGAGCCGGGAGTCTGTCGCGGCCCGGTCAACGGTGACCGGGCCGATTCAGTGCTTCAGGCCGTATGCTGAGCCGCCACGGTGGATCGCAGCGTCCGAGCCGCGGCGACCATGTTCGTCAATGCCGGCAGCACTTCGGACCACTGACGGGTCTTCAGGCCGCAGTCCGGGTTCACCCACAGGCGCTGCGCAGGGATGCGCCCGGCGGCCTTGCGCATCAGCTCGACGATGTGCTCCTGCGTCGGGATGTTCGGCGAGTGGATGTCGTACACCCCCGGCCCGATCTCGTTCGGATAATTGAAGTGATCGAAGACGTCGAGCAGCTCCATGTCGGAGCGCGACGTTTCGATGGTGATCACGTCGGCATCCATGTCGGCGATCGACGCGATGATGTCGTTGAACTCCGAATAGCACATGTGGGTGTGGATCTGCGTTTCGTCCTGCACGCCGTTGGCGGTGATGCGGAACGATTCGACCGCCCAGTCGAGATAGGTCTTCCACTGGGACTTGCGCAGCGGCAGGCCTTCGCGAAGCGCGGCCTCGTCGATCTGGATCACTCGGACGCCTGCTTTCTCCAGGTCCAGCACCTCCTGCCGGATGGCCAGCGCCAACTGCCTGCAGGATTCCGATCGGGGCTGATCGTCGCGAACGAACGACCAGTTCAGGATGGTCACCGGTCCGGTCAGCATTCCCTTCATCGGCTTGCCGGTCAGCGACTGGGCATAGCGGATCCATTCCACCGTCATCGGCTTCGGACGGCTGATGTTCCCGAAGAGGATCGGCGGCTTGACGCACCGCGAGCCGTAGGACTGCACCCAGCCGAACTGGCTGAACGCATAGCCATCGAGCTGTTCGCCGAAGTACTCGACCATGTCGTTGCGCTCGGCCTCGCCGTGGACCAGGACGTCCAGGCCCAGCGCCTCCTGCTCGCGCACGCTGCGCGCGATCTCCGCCTGCATCGCGCGCCGGTAGCCCGCTTCGTCGAGCTCGCCGGCCTTGAAGCGGCTGCGTGCGCTGCGGATCTCCGCGGTCTGCGGGAACGATCCGATCGTCGTCGTCGGAAACGCCGGCAGCCTCAGCCGTGCCGCCTGCAGCGGCGCACGCTGCGCGTAGCCGCTCTTGCGCCGGCCCAAATGCGTCCAGCTTCGCGACGGCCGCCTTGACCGCCGGACTGTTCACCCGTGGCGACGCGCGGCGGGCGGCGATCGCGCGACGGTTGTCCGCCAGCGCATCCTCGACCGTATGGCGGCCCTGATTCAGCGCGATCGACAGCACCGTCAGCTCGTCGAGCTTCTGCAACGCATAGGCGAGCCAGGATCGAATCTCCGGATCGAGCTTCTGCTCGCTCGCTAGGTCGACCGGCACATGCAGCAGCGAGCAGGACGGCGCGATCCACAGCCTGTCGCCGAGCCTGGCTGCGATCGGCTCGACCCAGTCGAGCACCGCATCGAGGTCGGTCCGCCAGATGTTGCGGCCGTCGATCACGCCCAGCGACAGCACCTTGTGCGACGGCAGCAGATTGAGCACCGGCACGACATCGCCCCGCCCGTTGATCGCATCGATGTGCAGCCCGGCCACCGGCAGATTGGCGGCCAGATACGCGTTCTCCAGCAATTGCCCGAAATAGGTGGCCAGCAGCAGCTTGACCCGGCTGCCCTTCAGATGGTGATAGGCCGTCGTGAAGGCATGCTGCCAGTCCGCATCCAGGTCGGTGACCAGGATCGGCTCATCGATCTGCACCCACTCAACGCCTTGCGCGGCCAGCGTGTCCAGCAGTTGTGCATAGACCGGCAGCAGCCGTTCGAGCAGCGCCAGCTTGTCCGAACCGTCCTTGGCCTTGCCGACGGCCAGATAGGTGACCGGCCCGATGATCACCGGCTTGGCCTTGCCCTGCTGCTGTGTCCTCGCCTCGGCGAGCTGATCCAGCAGGCGCGACGCATCGAGCTCGAAGCGGGTCTGCGCGGTGAACTCCGGGACGATGTAGTGGTAGTTGGTGTCGAACCACTTGGTCATCTCGCCGGCGGCGACCCCGCCGCAGCAGGCGCCGTGCTCTTCGGCCGCCTGCGCCGAACGGCCGCGCGCGACGCGGAAGTAGTTGTCCAGCACATCGCCATGGAAGCCGCGCACGCGATCGGGCAGATTGCCCAGCGTGAAGCTCATGTCCAGCACCTGGTCGTAGAACGAGAAGTCGCCGACCGGCACCAGATCCAGCGCCGACTGCTGCCGCCAGTGCCGCTCGCGAAGCTGCGCCCCCAGGGCCAGCAGCGCTTCGCGCGACGACGCCCCCTTCCAGTACGACTCCAGGGCGAACTTCAGCTCGCGTCTGGCGCCGATTCGCGGGAAACCCAGATTGTGCGTGCGGACCATCGACTGCCTTCGATTCAAAGAGATTGCGAACGCCGATCGTAGGCACGCTCTTCGATGAAGTAAAATGGTCTTATTTCAACGATCGATCGATTTCGTTCATACGAAACCCTGATGCCGATGCTGGAACGCACTCACCTGGCCATCATTCAGGAGGTGGCCAGGCAGGGATCGCTGACCGCCGCCGCCGCGACGCTGTGCGTGACGCAGTCGGCGCTCAGCCACACGATCAGGAAGCTCGAGCAGCAGCTCGGCACCGACATCTGGCTGCGCGAAGGGCGCAGCCTGCGGCCGACCCAGGCGGGCCAGTATCTGCTCGCGGTCGCGAACCGGCTGCTGCCGCAGTTCTCCGTTGCCGAGGAGCGTCTGCGCCAATACGCCCAGGGCGAGCGCGGCACCCTGCGCATCGGCATGGAATGCCATCCCTGCTATCAATGGCTGCTGAAAGTCGTCGCGCCCTACCTCGCGCGCTGGCCGGACGTGGACGTCGACGTCAAGCAGAAGTTCCAGTTCGGCGGCATCGGCGCGCTGTTCGCATTCGAGATCGATCTGCTGGTGACGCCGGACCCGCTCTTCAAACCGGCGCTGCGCTTCGAACCGGTGTTCGACTACGAGCAGGTGCTGGTGGTCGCCTCGGGTCATCCGCTTGCGCGGGCCTCGTACGTCAGACCCCAGCAGCTCGCCTCGGAAGTGCTGATCACCTATCCGGTGACCACCGAACGCCTCGATATCTACAACCAGTTCCTGATGCCGGCGGGCATCAGCCCTCGTCGCCACAAGACCATCGAGACGACCGACATCATGCTGCAGATGGTGGCCAGCGGCCGCGGCGTGACGGCCCTGCCCCGCTGGCTGGTCGAGGAGTACGCCGGCCAGCTCGACATCGTCCCGATCCGGCTCGGACGCAACGGCATCGCCAAGCAGATCTTCCTCGGTGCACGGGAAACGGATGACGGAATCGACTACCTGAGGGCTTTCATCGATCTGGCGCGCGAAGCGAACGCGCAGGACGTCGGCAGCCGGCGCATCCTGACGGAACGGACGAGCGTTGCCGGAAGGCCGCGCGGCGCCCGCCGGGGCCGCCCATCGACCGCGTAACGCAGAGCTGGCGGAAACGGAGCTGCGGTGGCATGCTCCGCGAAGACGCGACACCGCAGCCATCGAGGGGACGACGCATGAGCGACAAAGAGGTCATCGATCGCTACTTCGCCGCATGGAACGAGGGTCGGCTCGATGCGTTCGCCGATATTTTCGGGCCCGGCGGGTCCTACCTCGACCCGATGACGGGCGGGCCGATCGGTGCACCGCACCTGGCGGGCTACGCGTCGGGGTTGAAGCAGGCGTTCCCGGACCTGCGCTTCGAAGCGGGCTCGCTGATCGGCGGACCCGGCGGCTTGTACGCCGTGCAATGGCGAATGCTCGGTACGAACCACGGATCCCTCGGGGGGCGGCCGCCGACCGGCAAGCCGATCGACATACCCGGCGCCGATTTCTTCCACGTCGTCGATGGCCGGCTCGCCACGGTCGTAGGGCATTTCGACTCTGCCGCCGTGCCGCGGCAGTTGGGACTGATGCCGGCGGCGTAGCGTCGGCCTCCCGGCCCGTTCATCCACCCAGATGACGGACGATGATCAGGCCCGCGAGCAGAGCCGCGACCGACAAGACGACGGACCCCGCCACGTAGATTGCAGACAGCAGGAACTCGCCACGTTCGTAGAGAA
The DNA here is from genome assembly GCA_036826495.1 of Burkholderiaceae bacterium. GTDB lineage: Bacteria > Pseudomonadota > Gammaproteobacteria > Burkholderiales > Burkholderiaceae_E > DAISWF01. Next base: position 5,679 of record DAISWF010000104.1, on the reverse strand, counting down.
GAACGGTTTCGAGCGAGAACGCCGAGAACGTCGTGTAGCCGCCCATCACTCCGGTGGTCAGGAACAGCCGCCAGACCTGCCCGGGATCGTGCTTCGTCGCGAAGTATCCGGCCAGCAGCCCCATGACCAGCGAGCCGGAGATGTTGATGGCCAACGTGCCGTATGGGAACGATAGCCCGACCAGCCGCGGCGCGACGGCGTTGACGGCATGCCGAAGCATCCCGCCAAGACCGGCACCGACGAATACGACGAGGAAATGCAGGGGATTCATGTGCCGTCCGTCCCAGTATGCGGCGGCGGATCAGCCATGGCTCCCGCCGCGCGCGATTGCGCCCGGTAGGAGTCATCAGCCGTTACGGCGGT
>DAISWF010000104.1:258-5306 GCA_036826495.1 Burkholderiaceae bacterium | reverse complement strand
GGAACCCCATCCCCCAATCAAGCGTCCCATTCTATCCGGCAATCGACCGCCGAGGGCGACGTCTGTTGCACGCACTCCTTCCCGACGCCGCCGGCCCTCCGCAGGACGGCCGGGCCTGTCCCTTGCCGGATCGCACGACTTCCCCTCGAGGACGAGACGATGATCGACCAGCCTGCAACGGACATCCCCTCGTACCAGGACCTGCTCGACGAGGCGCTGATGGAGACGTTCCCGGCCAGCGATCCGATCGCAGCCGGCGGCGCGATCGAGCGCACGCGCCCCGTCGACGGAGGCCGCAACGAAAAGGACTGGCGCACGTGGCCGGTCGAGGCAGGAGCCGCCACTGACTGAGCGGCGGGCAGCGGTCGGCGTGCCGGCAACATCCGATCCGCCAGAGTCGAAGCACGGGTAGCCTGCTGATCCGGCTGGCATTCGGCGCGCCCGGGCGAGCGCGACGCCGCCTGACTACTCCCCTTGCGTGATGCCGTTTTCCTTGACCACCTTGGCCCACCGATCGACTTCACTGGCCAGGAATCGATCGAAGTCCGCCGGCGCGGATGCGCGGATCTCCAGGCCCTGCTGCTCGAGCTTCCCGCGCACCGACGGCACCCGCAGCGCATTGGCGACTTCAGTATTCATCCTGGCGATCACCGGTTCCGGTGTGCCTGCGGGTGCGACCAGCCCCCACCAGCCTTCGGCCTCCAGACCCGGCAGGCCGGCCTCGGCAACGGTCGGCACATCAGGCAGCAACGGTGAACGGCGAGCCGAGGTCACGGCCAGCGGGCGGATCTTCCCTGCCCCGATGTTCGGCATCAGCAGCGCGACCGACGCGATCGCCACCGGTACGTGGCCGGCGACGGCATCCACCACCAGGGGACCACCGCCCTTGTAGCCCACGTGGGTCATCGACACCTTGGCGCGGTTCGCCAGCGCGGTCATCGTCAGATGGGCCAGGCTGCCGGCCCCGATCGTGCCATAGGGGACCGGCCTGTCCTTGGCGTTTGCCGCGGCCAGGACGTCCTTGAACGTCTTGTAGGGCGTCGAGGGATGCGCGGTGATCACCATCGGCGAGGTGCCGATCAGCATCACCGACGAGAAGCTCTTGAGGGTGTCGTACTGCAGGTTCGGCACCAGGCTGGGATTCACGCCGTGCGTGTCGAAAACGACCAGGAAGGTGTTGCCGTCCGCCGGCGAGCGCGCAACGGCCAGCGCGCCGATCGTGCCGGAAGCACCGCCCCGGTTCTCCACGATCACCGAGACGCCCAGCGACTGCTGCAGATGCGGTGCAACCAGGCGGGCGACCTGGTCGGTCGTCCCTCCGGGAGGAAACGGCACGACCAGGCGGATGGTCTGGTTCGGCCAGGCGCTCTGCGCCTGGGACGTGGCGGCCAGCATCGCCATCAGCAGCGATGCGGCGAACCGGATGCAGCGCGAAAGCATCAGCTCATCTCCTCTCGGGTGTCGTCCCCAGCGAACCTGGATGGATCGGCACCGGTCTGCGCCGGCGCGATACGGGTGCGGCATCAAGCTACTAAAGCCGGCCCATCGAGAAAAGCGACAAATTTGGATACAGGTCCATCGCCTAATGCGATGTTGACGCGCCGCGGGAAGGCAGCGCATCCCCAGGGAGGCGCGGCAGCTCGCTCGCCTGCGCGGCGAGGGCGACGATCGAGCGGATCAGCGGCTGCGCATGGTCCGCGCGCCAGATCACCGTGAACTCCACCCGCGGGATCGCAGGCACGGTGTTCAGCACCACCAGGCGCCCCGCCTCGATCTGCTGACGATAGCAGTGCCTCGGCAGCAGGCTGACGCCCAGGCCCTGCGCGGTCAGCATGGCGACGACGTTCATGTTGTTCGACGAGACCTTGCTTCGGCACACGACTCCGGCGGAGCGGAACCAGCGGTCGATGACCGGATGATGATGAGAGTCCTCCGACAGGCTCAGGATCGGCCAGTTCACGAGGTCCGCCGGCCCAAGGGGGCGATCGGGCCGCACCACGCCCGCCCCGGCCACCCAGACGAACTCGTCATAGCCGAGCGACTCCGAGGCTAAGCTCGGATCCCCGACCGGGCCGGCGACGATCGCCAGATCCAGTTGCCGGTCCCGCAACCGTTCCAGCAGCGTGCGCGTCAGGCTCATGTCCAGCTTCAGGTCCAGTCTCGGATAGCGAGCGCAGAGCTCGGACACCAGCTTCGGCAGCCAGGTGTTGGCCACGACGCCGACCACGCCCATCCGCACCACGCCGGTCACCGACCGGGTGTCGCGGATCCGATGAGCGACCGACGAAGTCATGTCGACCAGGTCGCGGGCGAGCTGATACAGCTCGTGCCCCTTCGGCGTGAGCTGCGCCCGGTGGGAGCTGCGGTCGAACAGCGCCGCGCCCAGGTACCGTTCGAGCTCCTTCACCCGGGCCGACACGGTCGATTGGGTGGTATGCAGGCTGTTGGCGGCGGCCGCGAAGGTGCCGTCCTCGACGATGCGCACGAAGGTTTCGAGCTGCTTGATGTTCATCCAGCCGGCTCCATCGACGGATTGAATCGACTTTATCGAAAAAATATCGCTATCTTCGATGTATGGCGCTTTATATGCTAGAGCCGCGGTGTCGACCAGCCGGACCTTCCGGTTCGGTGCCCGTCGAACGCGGAGGTCACCCGAAGTGCTGGTGGGCGAGATTCTTTCGGAGCAGCGCAGCGATCGCGCGTGCCTGATCGGCGAGGATCGGACCTGGACCTACGCGGAGCTGGATGACCTCGCCAATCGGTTCGTGCACCAGTACCTTCGGTGCGGGCTGAACCCGGGCGACCGGGTGAGCCTGATCGTCGGCAACGAACCGATGCTGCTGGCCGCCTACTTCGGCGCCTGGCGGGCCGGGCTGGTGGCGAACCCGGTGAACAACCGTCTGACGGCCGACGAGATCGCCTACATCCTCGAGCATGCCGGCAGTCGTTGCGTGGTCGTCTCGGACGAGTTCGTCGACGTCTGCCTGAAGGCGCGTTCCGGCATGTCATCACCCTTCGAATGGGTGTTGTCGCTCGGTCAGCGGCGGGTCACCGACGTGCGCGCGGCCGACCGGGCGTCGCTGATGGCGCAGCCCGCGTCGCGGATTCGCTCGGTCGCGCCGCGGGCCGAAGACGGCGCACTGCTGCTCTATACCTCCGGGACGACCGGGCGCCCCAAGGGCGTGCTGTTGACGCAGCACAACCTCGCAGCGGGGACCGAGCTGGTACGCAGCGGCTTCGAGATCGCTTCTTCGGAACGCACGCTGTGCGTGATGCCGCTGTTCCACACGAACGGGCTGATGTTCAGCAACCTGCCGTTCCTGTCGGCAGGCGCAGCGGTCGTGCTGCGGCAGCGCTTCAGCGCCTCCGCGTTCTGGTCGCAATGCGACGAGCACGCCGTCACCAGCGCCAGCGTGTCGCCGACCATCCTGGCGATGCTGCTCGAGCACCAGGCGCGCGCTCCGGCCTCCGCGCCCCGGCTGCTGCAGTACATCAAGGTCGCTTCGGCCCCGACTCCGGCCGAACTGGCCGATCGCTTCGAGCGGCGATTCGGCAACGGCCTTCTGCTCGAGACCTACGGGCTGACCGAAACCACCGCGATCAGCACGATGAACCCGCTGCGCGGCCGGCGCAAACGCGCCTCGATCGGCCAGGCGCTGGCCCCGCAGGAGGTCCGCGTGGTCGACGCCGAAGGGACACAGGTCGAGGCCGGTGTCGTCGGCGAGATCGAGATTCGCGGCCCGACCTTGATGAAGTCGTACTTCCGCGATCCCGATGCGACCCGTGCAGCCCTGCACGACGGCTGGCTGCGTACCGGCGACATGGCCCGCAGCGATGCCGACGGCTTCTTCTTCATCGTCGGCCGCAAGAAGGAGATGATCCTGCGAGGCGGCGAGAACATCTCTCCGCTGGAGATCGAGCAGGCGGCGGCCGCGCATCCGCAGGTGCGCGAGGCGGCTGCCGTCGGGCTGCCCGACCGTATCTGGGGCGAGACGGTGGCACTGTGCGTGGTCGGCGCTCCGGGCCTGACCGAAGAAGCGCTGCGGGCTCATCTGAGCGCGCAACTGAGCGCATTCAAGCTGCCGTCACGCATCGCGTTCGTGGAGGCACTGCCCCGCAACGCAATGGGAAAACTGCTGCGCGGCGCGGCGCGTGAGCTGCTGACGCAGGCACTGACGCCAGCAGACAGGCAGCGAGCCTGACGGCCGGCTCGTCGGCGCCCGTCCACCGCCCGCAGCCCCACCTCTAGGAGGAACAAGCGATGACAAGCAGGACCGTGGCGGTGGATTTCGGCGATCGCAAGGTAGACATCGACGTGCCGGGGAACGCGGTGATCGCCGAGTTCAAGGATCCGCCGCTGCTGGAAGACCCCGAGGGGGCGGTGCGCAAGGCGCTTGCCGAGCCGCAGGGCAGCGCGCCGCTCGCCGAGCTGGCGCGGCCCGGCATGAAGGTGGCGATCGGCTTCGACGACATCACCCGGCCCAATCTGCCGCCGCGGACCATCCTGCCCATCGTCGTCGACGAACTGAATCGCGCAGGCGTGCGCGATCGCGACATCCTGTTCATCAACGCCTGCAGCAATCACCGCAAGAACACCCGCTCCGAGCTGGCGAATCATCTGGGACCGGCGATCTGGAACCGGTTCGCGCCGCTGGGCCGGATCGTGAACCACGACTGCTACGACAGCGGCAATCTGCAGTACGTCGGATACACGGAGGGCGGCCGTCTGATCGAGCACAACCGCGCGTTTCTCGAGGCCGACCTGCAGATCTACCAGGGCAACGTATCGGCGCAGCCCTGGCGCGGTTTCACCGGTACCGGCGTGGTGGTCGGTCTCGCGTCGACCCGCAGCATCGCATCGCACCACAGCTTCCACACGATCCCCGACCCCGCCGCGCGCAAGGCGCAGAAGGATTCCGGCAACCGGCCGGTCGGCATGAAGGAGGAAGTCACCGCCGAGCTCGAGCGCGTCACCGGCCGGCCCACTTTCTATGTCAACTCGGTCAACGGCATCGCATTCGCCTTCGCCGCATGGCCGTCCGGATAGA
>DAISWF010000104.1:0-248 GCA_036826495.1 Burkholderiaceae bacterium | reverse complement strand
CAACGGCATCGGCGGGCGGATGATCATGGTCAACGCCGGGCATGCCGGTGCGGTCAAAGAACCTGCATGGAAGCTTGCCCAGCGCATCACCCATACCCCGGTGCCGCAGGCCGACGTGCTGATCGTCGGCCTGGCGCAGTCGTATTCGTACGGGCATTCGAACAATGCACTGATCGCGGCGGGCGGCGCGCGGGTACCGCCGCGCTATTCGCCCGAGGCTCCGATGCTGCGCGAAGGCGGCGTGGTGA
>DAISWF010000103.1:0-18049 GCA_036826495.1 Burkholderiaceae bacterium | reverse complement strand
CCCGGCCGCCGACCCGTCGCTGCAGGGCGCGACCGCGACCGGCGCGATCGATCCCGGGTTCTACCGGCTGACGACCACCTACATCGGGCCGGAGAACGAAACGGCGACCGGCCCGAATCATCTGCGCGCCTACCGGATCGACCTCGACGTCGCCGCCGGCCAGACGGTGTCGGGCATCGACCTGTCGTCGATCCTGTCGCCGGCGATGCAGTTCACGCCGCTCGCCGGCATGCCGGCCTCGGTCGGCGGCATGTCGCTGGGCGCCGCGCCGGGCGGCGGCTGGAGCAACGTCGACGGCGTGCTGCTGAGCGGCGCCGGCACGTCGGTCGCCACGCCGGCGGCGACGACGCCGGGCGGCACGGTGACGCGGCTGCTGTCGACGCCGGTCACCGGCACTGCTTCGAGCACGGACGCTTCGATGGTGGTGGCGTTCCACGTGCCCGAACTCGACGCGTCGGGCATCCCGGTGATCGACCCGGTCAGCGGCGACGCCGTCGTGCTGACCGCCGGCAGCGCGGCGCACGCGACCTGGACCCCGACCGATTCGCGCGATGCGGCGCAGGCGATCGCCGAGACGGTGGCCGCCGCGCACCAGCTCACCGCCCGCTCGATCGCGGTGCAGAAGGGCGAATCGATCGCCGCCGACGTCGGCGCCGGTGGTCTGAGCGCAGGCGATACGCTGCGCTTCACCCTCGACATGCAGGTGTCGGACTTCTTCGCGTTCGGCTACGACGCCGGCGGCACGCCCGACCTGGCGCTCGACACGCTGTCCGACGGCCTGACGATGCTCGACGCGACGACGACGCCGGCGGCGGCGAACCCGACGATGACGATCACCGGCAACAGCAGCGTTTCCAGCGCATCGCTGCAGCGCGGCGTGCACTACACGGTGACGCTGGACGGACAGGGGCGCGAGCAGATCGTGTTCAGCGGCGCCGGGCTCACGCTGGTCGGCGACCTGTTCGCCGATCCGGCGCTGCAGGGCGCGACCACCGTGCGGATCGGCTACGACGCGCGGGTGCTGGAGGAATTCCGCATCACCGCGAACGACGCCGCCGGCAACCCGGTGCCGATCAGCTCACAGCCGGCGATCAACGACGGCGACCACATCGCCAACCGGGTGACGGTGCAGGGCATCGTGCTGGATGCGCAGCTCGATCCATCGCTCACCGGCCTGCAGACCGAAGCCGACGGCTCGGCGGTCGTCGACACGATCGCCAACGACCCGGTGGCGATCACGCTGACATCGATCAACGGGGCGGCGCCGACGACGCCGGCGCGTGCCTCGCCCGGCGACGAGGTCAGCTACCTGATCCGCTATGTCGTCGGCAGCGGCGACTTCGAGGACCTGGAACTGTCGGCATACCTGCCCAAGCCGGTGTTCAGCACGATCGACCCCGATGTCGACGGCACACCGAACGCGTTCACGCCGGCCGGCGGCGCCTGGGACCCGTCGCCCGCGGTCGGCCGGTACTCGGTGCGCGCGCTGGGCGGCGACGGCAGCGGCCTCGCGACGCCGCCCACCGCCGACGCCGATGCCGGCACCAACAGCCTGACCTTCCATCTGGGCAACCGCGAGGATGCGACGAACCTGCCGCTGACCATCGAGATCGCGTTCACGGTGCGGGTGTCGACCGATCCGTTCGCCGACGAGCTGCAGCTCACCGCGCAGTCGTTCGGCGACAGTCAGAACACCGCGGTGACGCCGTCGAACAGCGCGGCGATCGTGCAGTTGACGCTCGCCGAGCCGGCGCTGCGGCTCTTCAAGGGCGCGGTCGGCGACGACGTGATCGAGGCGAGCTCGGTGTTCGATCCGGTCTACAGCGTGTCGAACCCCGGCAGCCGGATTAGGCCGGCCGGCGACGCGTCGGCCAATCCGCTGCTCGGCACGGTGACGCCGGCCGACGTCGCGCTGCTCGACAACGACATCGAGGACGTCGATGCCGGTGACACCGTCCGCTTCGCGATGATGATCGTCAACGACGGCACGTCGGCGCGCGGCGCGTTCGACGTGAAGCTGCGCGACCAGTTGCCCGACAACCTCGATCCGGCATCGGTCGCCAACCTGCGCATCGTCCGCGGCGACGGCACGGCGGTCGCCTACACGCGGCTCGACGGCGCCCCCGCGACCGCCGCCGACCTGTTCGGCATCGGCATCAGGCTGATCGACGACCCGGGCGCCGACGGCCTGCACGGCACCGGCGACGACCGCGGGGCGATCGCCGGCTCGCTCGATGCCGCCGGCAATCCGGTCACCGACGGCTCGAACGTGGTGCTCGTGATCTATGACGCGACGGTGCGCAGCGACGCGGCCGCCAACACGATGGCCGGCTCGCGGGCCAGGGTGCTGTACTACACCGGCTCGCCGGGCGGGCCCAGCTTCATCGACCCGCTGCCCGATGGACTGTACGACGATGCCACCGTCGGCACGCCGCTGCCGCTGGTCGACAAGATCATCGTCGGCACCGACCGCGACGATACGATCACCGCCGGCAACAACGTCGTCATCGGCGAGCGGGTGACCTACGAGGTCGTGATGACGGTGCCGGAAGGCACGACGCTGAACGCGCAGTTCGTCGACACGCTCGATCCCGGCCTGTCGTTCGTGTCGGTCGACTCGATCGTCGTCAGCCCCGGGCTGTCGTTCGGCAGCGGGCTGCCGGCACCCGGCTCGATCGTGCCGACCTCGTCGGGCGGCGATGCCAACCGGATCACGGTGTCGCTCGGCGCGATCACCAACAGCAACGCGAACAACGCGCAGGCCGAGACGCTGACGATCCGCTATACCGCGGTGGTCGACAACGTGTCGGCGAACCGGCAAGGTGCGCTGCGCAACAACGACGCGCGACTCTCGTTCGACACCGGCGGCGCGGTGGTCGTGCCCATCACGGTCAGCGACGGTGCGCCGGACATGCGCATCGTCGAGCCGTCGCTGGCGATGTCGCTGGCGGCGTCGACGACGCAGCCCGACGCCGGCGACGTGGTCACGTTCACGCTGACGCTGACCGCCGCCGGCGGGCGGCCGCCGGCGTTCGACGTCGAGCTGGACGTCGCCAACCTCGTTCCGGCAGGCTTCACCTACGAGAGCGGCTCGCTGACGCAGACCGGCGGTCCGGCCGCCGCCGCGCTCGCCTTCGGCGGCGCCGGCATCGCCGGAAGCTGGACGCGGCTCGATGCCGGCCAGTCGATCGTGCTGACCTACCAGGCGCGCGTCGGGGAGAGCGTCGTCGTCGCCGATTCCTTCGGTCAGGCCGCCACGGCGCGCTTCAGCTCGCTGCCCGGTACCGGCAACGGCGATTTGTCGCCGCTGGCGCCGGCGAGCGCCGGCGACTTCGAGCGCACCGGCAGCACCGCCGATCCGGGCGGCGTGCTCAACGATTACGTAGTGACGACCAATGCGACGGTCACCGTTGTCGCACAGACGCCGGTGCTGATACTGATGGCGTCGAGCGAGGCCGACTCGGCCGGCAGCGCGGTGGTGCCCGGCGAGGTGGTCCGCTACCGGATGGTTGTCCAGGTGCCGGAAGGCACGGAGCCCGGCGCCGAACTGCGGCCGGTGCTGCCGCCCGGCCTGCGCTTCGTCAACGACGGCAACGTGACGATCGCGTTCGTCGCCGACGGCACCGGCATCGGCGGCGGCATCGATTCATCGACGTTGTCGGGCGGCACGCTCGAGATCGTCGGCGGCGGCGTCAGCGCGACGGCGATCGCATCGCTGGTGCCGACGCAGGTGCTGCCCGGCGCGGCGATCGTCGACGGCACCGGCACGCCGATCGCGGCCGGCGCGGTGATGGCATCCGGCACGGCGCCGCGGCTGCTGGTCGGCGACCTCACCAATGCCGATCGCGATGCGAACAAGGAGTTCGTCGTCGTCGAGTTCAACGCGATCGTCGACAACGCCGCGGGCAACGTCGCCGGCACCACGCGCAACACGACGTTCCAGTGGGTCAGCAGCGGCACCCGCACCTCCAACACCGTCGGCGTCAACGTGCGCGAACCGTCGATCGTCGGTCTGGACAAGCGTGTCGTCGCCGTCAGCGGCAACCAGGTGACCTTCGAGGTCGTCTTCTCGAACTCGAACGCCGCCAACACCGAGGAGGCACACGACGTCCGGCTGGTCGACGAGTTCGCCGGCGCCGTCAACCTGGCACTGGTACCGGGCAGCGTGCAGGTCACCGTGCCCGGCGGCGTCACGTGGGCCGACGAAGGGGACGGCGACACCGTCGACCTGTCGTTCCAGCGGCTCGCCCCCGGCCAGGGGGTGACGGTGCGCTACATCGCGACGATGACCGACCCGACGGTCGTGGTGCCGGTGCGCGACGCGGTGGTCACCTGGACGTCGCTGTCGGCCGGCGGCGTCACCCTGACCGATCCGCGCAGCCCGGTGGCCACCGCGACCACCGGCGAGCGCAACGGCGACACCTCCAGCTACGGCGGCGCCGCCAACACCTACCGCCGCAATGATCCGGCGGGGCTGGGCGTGATCCGCGGCACGCTGTGGGACGAGACCTCCACCCATGACCACGACGTCGACCCCGAGGACACGCCGCTCGCCGGGCAGACGGTGCAGGCGCGCTGGGCCGGGCGCGACGGCAGCTTCAACACCTCCGACGACCAGGTCTACACGGCCGTCACCGATGCGTCGGGCAACTACGTGATCGGCGGCGCGCCGGCCGGGCAGTATCAGATCATCGCGCCGACGATGCCGACCGACCCGTCGCTCGGCGGGCTGCGCGTCTATCACGACACCGGCGCATCGGGCTCGCGCACCGACGGACTGATCACCGTGACGCTCGGCGAGGCCGCGCTGCTGCAGAGCCAGGATTTCGCCTACCTGCAGGTCAACGACCCGCCGGCCGTCACGGTCGGCGGCGCGCGCAGCGCGACCGAGGACCTGCCGATGGCGTTCACCGGCGCCGACTCGATATCGGTCGCCGATCCGGATGCGCGCGTATCGACCAGCAACACGGTGACCTTGTCGGTGCTGCACGGCAACCTGACGGTCGGCGCCGCGGGCGCCGTCGCGGTCGCCGGCAACGGCGGCGCGAGCGTCGTGTTGACCGGCTCGATCGCCGACATCGATGCAACGCTGGCAAGCCTGACGTACCTGAACACCCTCCACTACAACGGCGCCGACACGCTGACGGTGCGGGCCGACGATCGCGGCAACACCGGCGATGCCGACAACGACGGCGTGCCCAGCCAGCCGGTAGCAGACAATCTGACCGACACCCGCACCGTCGCCATCACCGTCGTCGGCGTCAACGATCCGCCGGTCGCGGTCGGCGATGCGCGCACGACGAACCAGAACAGCCCCGCGTCCGGCCAGGTGCTGGCGCCGGACTCCGCGCAGATCGCCGCCGGCGACCGCACCGACACCGATCCCGACCTGCCGTACGGCGACACGCTGTCGGTGCAGGGCGTGCAGGCCGGTAGCGTCGCCGGCCCGCTGACCGGCAACGTCGGCACGACGGTGAACGGCGCGCTCGGCACGCTGACGCTGGCCGCCGACGGCCGCTACACGTGGACGCCGGGTGCGGCGGCGCGCGCGCTGCCGGCCGGTACCAGCGGTGCCGACGTGTTCACCTATACGATCCGCGACGCGGCCGGCATCACGTCGACGGCGCAGATCACGATCACCGTCGACGGTCTGAACGATGCCCCCGGTGCGCAGCCCGATGCGCGCAGCACCACCGAGGACGCGCCGCCGATCACCGGCAACGCGGTGCGCGGTGACGGCGTCGCCGGCGGCCAGCCGGGCGACGTCGCCGACGACGACATCGATACCGGCGACACGCTGAGCGTGCAGGGTGTCGCTGCCGGCAGCACCGGCGCGGTGCTCACCGGCGGGCTCGGCACGCCGGTCAGCGGCGACCACGGCGCGCTGACCTTGAATGCCGACGGCAGCTACACCTACGCCACCGACGCGCGCGCCCAGCCGCTGGTTCCCGGCCAGACGGTGCAGGACGTGTTCAGCTACACGGTCCGCGACGCCGCCGGCGCCACGTCGACGACGACGATCACGATCTCGATCAGCGGCGAAGACGACGACGTGCAGGCCAACCCCGATGTGCGCACGATCCCCGAGCCGGTCGGCACCGTCGTGCCGCTGACCGGCAACGCGATCACCGGCGGCGCAGCCGGCGAGGCGGCCGACGTCACGATCGATCCGGTGCCGATCACGGTGGCCGGCGTCACTGCCGGCATGCAGAGCGGCCCGCTGACCACCGGCACCGGCAGCTCGATTGCCGGCGACTGGGGAACGCTGGTGCTGGACGCCGACGGCAGCTACAGCTACACGCCCGATGCGCGCGCGCAGACGATTCCGCTCGGCACGACGGCATCGGACGTGTTCAGTTACACCGTGACGATTCCCAACGGCAGCACGTCGACGACGACCCTGAGCATCGACATCGTCGGCGACGACGATGCGCCGATCGCGCATCCCGACGCCAACCGGATCGCGGCCGATGCGACGGCGCCGGCCACCGGCAACGTGATCGGCGGCGCAGCGGGCAACGGCGGCAGCGCCGGCGACACGGCCGATGCCGACATCGACAGCGGCGACGTGCTGACGGTGGCGGGCGTGAGTGCCGCCAGCGCCGGCGGCCCGCTCGGTGGCCCTTTCACCGGCTCGGCCGGCGCGCCGGTGAGCGGCGCGCACGGCACGCTGGTGCTCGATGCCGACGGCCGCTACCGCTACACCGTCGACGGCGGCGATGCCGCGGTGATCGGGCTGGCGCCCGGGCAGACGCTGATCGATGCATTCGGCTACACCGTCGACGATGGCCACGGCGGCCAGGCGACGACCACGTTGACGATCACGATCGACGGGCGCAACGATCCGCCGGCCGGCCAGGACAGGACGATCGAGCTGACCGAGGACACGCCGGTGCCGCTCGCGCCGGCCGACTTCGGCTTCGGCGATCCGGACGCCGGCGCCACGTTCGCCGCGGTGCGCATCGACTCGCTGCCGGCCTCGGGCACGCTGCTGCTGAACGGCGTGCCGGTGGTGGCCGGCCAGGTCGTGCCGTTCGCGTCGATCGGCCAGCTCTCGTACCAGCCGGCGCACGATGCCAACCGCGACAACCTCGCGGCGCCGCCGTCGTTCCGCTTCAGCGTGCAGGACCAGCACGGCGCATTCGATCCGCAGCCGAACACGATCGACTTCGTCATCGCGCCGGTCAACGATCCGCCGACCGCGCCGCGCATCGCGGTGACGATCGAGGGCAGCGCGACCGAGGGGTCGCCGACCAGCGCGATCGGCGCGGTGCCGGCGCCGACCGATCCCGACGTACCGGCGCAGACCCTGACGGTGCGCATCGACGCGGTGCCCGATCCGGTCGCCGGCCGCTTCGTGCTGCCCGATGGCCGCACGCTGGCAGCGGGCATGGTGCTCGCACCCGGTGAGCTTCAGGAGCTGTCGTTCGTGCCGAACCGGAACAATCCGGCGCCGGCCGGCACCGATGGACTGATCGATGCCGGCGCACTGCGGCTGACCGTCGGCGACGGCCACGGCGGCGCCACCGAGGGCGAGATCGCGGGGCGCGTACGGCCGGTCGGCGGCGGCGATCCGGTGCCGCCGCTGCGCGGCCCGCAGCTTCCGCCGCCACCGCCCTCCGGCATCGCGGTGCCCGGCATCGCAACGACCCCGGCGGCGCCGCTGGCGGCCGCGCTGAGCGGCCTGTCGCCGGCCCCCGCGGGCAGCGACGCGTGGGGTGACATGCGCCGCCTCGAACCGTTGAGCGGCAGCGAGTTCGATCCGACGATGCCCTGGGCGATCGGCCCGCTCGCCGCGCGCACCGTCGACAGCGCCCCCAGCGAAGCCGCCGCCGACACGGCGGCGAAATCGAGCCGGGTCCAGCGAACGGTGCCGCAGGCAGCCGATGCCGACTCGGGCGACTGCCTGCCGCAGCTCAAGCCGAAGGCCAGGCCGAAAGCGGTCGCGCGCCACGTGTTCGAACAGAAGCTGCGCCAGGCGCAGCCGTTCTCGGAGCAGTTGAAATCCGAACGGCAGCGGCTGCGTCCGCCGGTCAGGCTGCCGGTGCGGCAGCCGGCCGGACGGGTCTGCTGAACGCACGAACCCCCGGGCCGCCAAACAGGAACGCCCCGCGCTGCGGGGCGTTTCCGGAGCCGGCCCCGACGGACCGGCTGCCTGCCGTCACTTCTTCGCGAACGGCTCGGGCCGCGGCGTCGAGTCGCTGGAAGGCGGCAACTGCGGCAGCTTGAAGTTGGGCTGATCGCCGGTCAGCGTCTTCAGGAACGCGACGATCTTGGCGTTCTCGTCGGGCGAGAATTTCTTGCCCAACTGGATCCGGCCCATCGTGTCGACCGCTTCCTTCAGCGTGTTGGCCGCACCGTCGTGGAAGTACGGATAGGTCAGCTCGACGTTGCGCAAGGTCGGAACCTTGAAGTTGAACCGGTCGGCGTCCTTGCCGGTCACCCCGACACGGCCCTCGGCCGGGCTGCTCGCCTTGTACGCTTCGACCACGCCCATCTTCTGGAACGAGTTGCCGCCCACCGCCGGGCCGTTGTGGCACGCGGTGCAGCCGCTGTCCTTGAAGAGCTCGTAGCCGGCCAGCTCGTTGGCGGTCAGCGCCTTCTTGTCGCCCTTCAACCATTTGTCGAAGCGCGAGTTCGGCGTGACCAGCGTCTCTTCGAACGCGGCGATGGCCTTGGTCACCTCGTCGATCGAGATCTTCTCGGTGCCGAACGCCTTCTTGAACTCGGCGACGTAGCCGGGGATCGACTGCAGCATGCTGATCGCCAGCACGTGGTTGGACGCCATCTCGCCCGGATTGGCGATCGGCCCGCCCGCCTGCGCCTGCAGATCCTTCGCGCGACCATCCCAGAACTGCGCGAGGTTCAGGCTCGAGTTGAGCACCGTCGGCGCATTGATCGGCCCCTCCGCCCAGTTGTGCCCGATCGACGTCTTGATGTTGTCGGTGCCGCCCATCGACAGGTTGTGGCACGAGTTGCAGGAGATGAATCCCGACCTGGACAGTCGGGGATCGAAGTACAGCTTCTTGCCGAGTTCCACCAGTGCGGGCTTGGTGACCTTCACAGCCGGAAGCGGCTGAATCGGTTCACTGCCGGCGCCCCACGCCGCAGTCGCACTCGTCAGAAGCATCGCGAGTGCGGTCATCCTGGTCTTCATGTCGATTCCTTGTCTTGTTTGCCCACTAGGTGCCCGTTGCCGGGACACCTGCTCAGCGTAGCGACTGCACCGCAGCACAAGCTGATCTGGAACAAACTTCTCGCCGCTCACGCACGGGAGCAACAAATCGACATGAAGCGCCGCGCGCGGACCGCCTCGGATACCCGAGTGATCCGATCAAGTTTCGCGCAGTCGGATCAACGCAATCGGGGTCTAAGAGAGGCCGCGCCCGATGCCGTAGTATTCGAACCCGCGATCGGCCATCCGCTGCGGGTCGTACAGATTGCGCCCATCGAAGATCACCGGCTGCTTCATGCGCTGGCGCATGTCGTCGAAGTCGGGACTTCGGAATTCCTTCCACTCGGTGGCGATCAGCAGCGCATCGGCATCGTTGAGCGCCGCCGCGGCCGACTTCGCATAGCTGATGCCGGTGCGGCTGCCGAGTGCCCGCGCGGCCTCCTCCTGCGCCACCGGATCGAACGCGACGACGGTGGCGCCCTCGGACAGCAGCGCCTCGATCACCGTCAACGACGGCGCCTCGCGCATGTCGTCGGTGTTGGGCTTGAAGGCCAGCCCCCACAGCGCGAATCGCCGGCCGGCCAGCGGACCGAAACGGCGCCGCGCCTTCGTGACCAGCACGCCCTTCTGCGCCTCGTTGACCGCCTCGACGGCGGCCAGGATCTTCATCGGATGGCCGTGCTCGGCGCCGGTGTGCGCGAGCGCCTTGACGTCCTTCGGAAAGCAGGAGCCGCCATAGCCGGTGCCCGAGTACAGAAAACCCATGCCGATCCGCGGATCCGAACCGATGCCGCGGCGGATGTCCTCGATGTCGGCACCGACCCGCTCCGCCAGGTTGGCCAGCTCGTTCATGAACGAGATGCGGGTGGCCAGCATCGCGTTGGCCGCGTACTTGGTCAGCTCGGCGGCGCGCCGGCCCATCACCAGTGCACGATCGTGATTGCGCATCAGCGGCTCGTAGAGCTCGCGCATCAGCACCTCGGCCGCCTGGTCTTCGACGCCGAGGATCACGCGGTCGGGCTTGGTGAAGTCCTCGATCGCCGCGCCTTCCTTCAGGAACTCCGGGTTCGACACCACCGCGAACGGAATCGCCGCGCCGCGCGCCGCCAGCTCCTCGCGGATCACCGCCTCGACGCGGTCGGCGGTGCCCACCGGCACCGTGCTCTTGTCGACCACCACGCAGTAGCCGGTCATGTGCAGGGCGATGTTGCGCGCCGCCGCCAGCACGTGGCGCAGGTCGGCCGAACCGTCCTCGCCCGGCGGCGTGCCCACCGCGATCATCTGGATCAGGCCGAAGCGCGCGCCTTCCGACGGATCGGCCGAGAAGCGCAGCCGGTTGGCATGCAGGTTGCGCCGGACGATCGCGTCCAGCCCCGGCTCGTAGATCGGGATCTCGCCGGCCTTCAGCCGCTCGATCTTCGCGGCGTCGATGTCGACGCACAGCACCTCGTTGCCGACGTCGGCCAGACAGGCGCCGGTGACCAGACCCACATAGCCGGTGCCGATGACGGTGAGCTTCATCTGGGAGCCCTGCGGCGGATCACTTCAGCCCGAAGTGGATGTTGGCGACCAGGAAGCCGCGCTTGCTGCCGCAATCGAACCGCTTGCCGCCGAACCGGTAGCCCAGCAGCCCGGGACTCTCGATCTGCCGGGCCAGCGCGTCGGTCAACTGGATCTCGCCGCCGCTGCCGGGCGGCAGGCTCTCGAGCGTCTCCAGCACGCTGGCATGCAGGATGTAGCGGCCGACCACTGCCGACGTGGACGGTGCCACGTCGACGGCGGGCTTCTCGACGATGCCCTTGAGGTTCATCAGCACGCCGTCCTCCGACGAAGGATCGACGATGCCGTACTTGTTGACGTCCTCGCGCGGCACCTGCTCGACCGCGATCACCGACTGCTTGTGCTCGGCGGCCACCGTCAGCATCTGGTTCAGCACGCCGGTCGGATGACCGTCGATCAGGTCGTCGGGCAGCATCACCGCGAAGAACTCGTCCTTGCCGATCAGCGGCGCCGCGCACAGCACCGCATGGCCCAGCCCCAGCGGCTGCGGCTGGCGGACGAACAGCACCTTGACGTGCGGCGGGATGATGTTGCGCACCGCCTCCAGCGCCTCGGTCTTGCCCTTGGCTTCCAGCTCGGCCTCGAGCTCCGGACTGCGGTCGAAATAGTCTTCGACCGCCCGCTTGGAGCGGCCGGTCACGAAGATCAGCGTGTCGCAGCCGGCCTCGATCGCCTCGTCGACCGCGTACTGGATGATCGGGCGGTCGACGATCGGCAGCATTTCCTTCGGGATCGTCTTGGTGGCAGGAAGAAACCGGGTGCCGAGACCCGCGACCGGGAAAACCGCTTTTCTGAGGATCATGATGATTTCGAGCAGAGGTGGAGGAGGATGTACAGGCGGATGGACAGGCTGATGACAAGGCGGAGACTGTTGCCGTCAGCATCGCTCGGCTCGGCGCCGCGCAAATCGGCAACCGCCTGTCCGGCACTATCGGGCGGACCGCCGGCACGGCACCGCGTTGTGCCGGCGCGACCGCCGGGGCCGGCATCACGCATGATAACGTTTCGCCGTGGCCGACCCGTCGGCCCGGATGGTGAATCCGACCTGCACGCCGCCGCGCACGTTGACGGCGAACGGCCGGCCGCCGTGGAACTCGGCGATCAGCCGCACCAGGTACAGGCCCAGCCCCAGATGGGACTGGTCGCTGGCCCGTTCGCTGCGCACCGACACCATCTGGTCGAACAGGCTGTCGGCCATCACGTTGGGCAGCGCCGGCCCCTGGTTGCGCACGATGACGCGCAGCCAGCGCCGGCCGTCGTCACCGACCGATGGCGCCAGCTCGACGATGATCGGCGTGCCCGGCGTCGCGAAGTCGACCGCGTTGGACACCAGCTTGTCGAGCGCCTGCACGATCGCCTCCGGCACCGCCGCGCAGACCGCGTCGCCGGGCGCCGCCGCGAACTCGAACGCACGCGGCGCGAATGCCCCGCGATAGCCCTCCACGCAGCCGGCCAGCAGCGCCCGCAGGTCGACCGACTCGAGCTCGCTCTCGGCCAGCATCGACTCCAGATTCGATGCCTCGCCCATGCTGGCGACGATCCGTTCGAGCCGCGCGGCGCCCGCCTGCACCCGGTCGATGTAGTCCTGGCGGCGCGCCGCGTCGGCTTCGGCGGCCAGGTTCTCCAGCGACGAGCGCACCACCATGATCGGCGTGCGCAGCTCGTGCACCAGCCGGCCGCGCAGCTTGGCCAGGTAGTCCTGGTGCTCGCGCAGCCGTGCCAGCACCCGGGCATGGCTGCTGCGCAGGTCACCCAGCTCGTCCCGGATCGACGAAGCCCGACTCGCCCGGATGACCCGGCCCCGCTCGTCGATCGCCGATTCGGCCTCGTTGCGCAGCTTCACCACCCGCCCGACGGTGATCGATGCGACCGCCAGCAGCGCCAGCACGCTGGCGGCCACCGCCAGCGCCGCCATCAGGGTGAGCCGTTCGAGCGCCGCCTGCCCCTGCGCCAGCCGCGCCGCGGTGTTCTCCTCGAGCACCAGCGCCCCGACGATACGGTCGGCCAGCCAGATCGGATGCGCACTGGTCAGGTGCCAGGCCGGCATGCCGCGCTCCATTCCGAGCCGCTCGCTCAACTGGGCGGGGGCGCCGGCCAGCGCCCGCGCGAGCGGAGTCAGCGCCGAACCGGCATCGCCGGGGGTGAGATCGCCGACCGGATCGGGCCGCATCCGCACCGCCGCGCCGATCAGCATCCGCGCCAGCCGCGCCGGCCAGCCGGTGTCGGGCGCCGGCGGTTCGCCGAGATCGCCCCGCTGCGCCCGCAGCACGCCGTTGGCGTCGTAGACCGACACCCGCCCGGCCGCCCGCTCCAGCGCCCGCAGCGTGTTCTGCCAGATCACCGGCGAACGGTCGTCGCCGCTGTCGGCCCGCTCGATGACCGGCGCCAGCAGCCCCGAGTCGGCCGAGGCCTCGAGCCGGCGGGTGCCCAGGTAGTCGACGTCGGTGACCCGCACCCGCAGCAGCCGCGGCACGTCGGCGATCGCCACCTCGGCCCGCCAGCCACCTTCGCGCTCGGTGACCTTTGCCGGCACCCGGGCCAGCTCCTCCGGCGACGCCCCCGCCTGCACCAGCAGCTCGTCGCCCGGCGCGGCGACCTGCGGGTCGGCCGGCGCCGGCACCGGCGGCACGTAGCGCTCGTCGTCGACGTCGACCAGCAGCAGCAGACCGCTGCGGTTGCCGCGCAGCCGCGCCGCCGACATCCGCACGCGCAGCGTGTCGGGCGGCGCACCGGCGGCCAGGGTCACCGGCAGCGTGCGCCGCGGCACACCGACCCATTCGTCGCTGCGGCCGTCGACGCTGATCGCCGCCAGCGCCTCGAGCTGCAGCGGCTGCGCGCCCGGCGGCGTCGGCTCGACCCCGGGGGCCGCCTCGAACAGGTCGCGCCGTTCGTGCAGCGCAGCGGCCAGTGCCCGCGCGGCGCTCGCCTGGTTCTCCATCCGCTCGTCGCGGGCCAGCTCGGCCATCCGCTCCACGAACCGCAGCCCGATCCACGGCAGGGTCAGCAGCGGCAGCAGCGACACCAGCAAGGTCCAGCGGAGTCCCAGGCGCCAGCGCATCGGTCGGATCGGCGGCGGAGCGAACGACGGCGGGCGGGCCGGCAGCCGGCGGGGCCGTCAGCGCTGCTCGATGAAACGGTAGCCCAGGCCGTAGACCGTCTCGATCGAGTTGAACCGGGGGTCGACCGCCTCGAACTTGCGGCGCATCCGCTTCACGTACGACGTGATCGTGTGGTCGTCGACCAGCATGTTGGCCTCGCGCATCAGCGCGTCACGATCTTTCACATGGCCGGGGAACTTGGCCAGCGAATGCAGGATCCAGAACTCGGTGACAGTCAGATCGACCGCGGTGTCGCGCCAGCGGGCCTCGAAGCGCTGCAGATCCAGCGTCAGCGCGCCACGCTCCAGGCGCTCGTCGGGGGCCGGCGCCGCCGCCGTCAGGTCGGCACGACGCAAGAGCGCGGTGACCCGCGCCATCAGGTGCGGCAGGCTGACGCTCTTGGCCACGTAGTCGTCGGCGCCCAGCCGCAGGCCCGACACCACGTCGATGTCCGAATCGCGGGCCGACAGGATCAGGATCGGCAGCTTGGCGTCGACGCTGCGCAGCCAGCGGCACAGGTCGAAGCCGCCCTCCGGCTCGTCGCCCAGCCCGACGTCGACGATCGCCAGTTCCGGCAGTCGGCTGGCCAGCACCGCCTGAGCGTCCTTGCGGTGAGAAAAGGTTTGAACTTCGTAACCTTGTCGCGCCAATGCGTCACGCAGGTTGTCGCGCAGGGCGGGTTCGTCTTCAATTACGGCAATGCGTCGGGCCATGTGGGAACTCTACCTGTCCTGACGTGCCTTTTGCTCCCTTCCGCGCGATTGCGCAAGGGGGCCGAAGCGAGTCACCGGATTGCCACAATTGATCGTCGAACTGCCCCGGATCGAGCACGGCCTGTGCCCCTGCGGCGCGTCGAATGGATGGTGAGCGTGGGCTGAGCCGCGAGCCGTGAACGAACAGGAGTAGTTTGGATGAGCATGCAGTCGACCCCCCAGACCCAGGATGTCCCCGCCGGCGCCGCATGGCTCGAGTGGGTATCGCTGATGGGTTACGCCGGCGTCGTGGCGCTGGCGGTGTCGTGCGCGCTGGGCGTCGCGGTGGTGCTGGTGGGCGGCGGGATCTGACGGCGCACCGCGGGCGGCCGGCGTTTCCGAACCGGCCCGCACCGCCCCTGCGCTGTTCCCTGTCCTGTCTATTTCTGCTCGGCGAACACCTTCCGGGCGATCCGGAAGCTGTCCAGCGCCGCTGGCGCACCGCAATAGACGGCGGTCTGCAGCAGGATCTCCTTGATCTCGTCCTTCGTGACCCCGTTGCGCAGCGCACCGCGCAGATGGATCTCGAACTCGTGCGGCCGGTTCAGCGCGGTGATCATCGCCAGGTTCAGCATGCTGCGCGTCTTGTGATCGAGCCCCGGGCGCGCCCATGAGGCGCCCCAGGCATGCTCGGTCAGATAGTTCTGCAGATCCAGCGTGAAGTCGTCGGCCTCGCGGTACGCCTTCTCGACGTATTCCGGCCCGAGCACCTTGGCGCGCGCCTCGTAGCCCCGCTTCCACGCATCCGACTTGTCCGACGTGTCCATCATTCCTCCTGCTATTTCAATGCCTTGAAGCGGATCCGCTTGGGCTTGGCCGCCTCGTCGCCCATGCGGCGGCGCTTGTCGGCCTCGTATTCCTGATAGTTGCCGTTGAAGAACGTCCACTGCGACTCGCCTTCGCAGGCCAGGATGTGGGTGGCGATGCGGTCCAGGAACCAGCGATCGTGCGAGATCACCAGCACGCAGCCGGCGAACTCCAGCAGCGCATCCTCCAGCGCCCGCAAGGTCTCGACGTCCAGGTCGTTCGACGGCTCGTCCAGCAGCAGCACGTTGCCGCCCTTCAGCAGCGTCTTGGCCAGGTGCAGCCGCCCCCGTTCCCCGCCCGACAGGTTGCCGGCCCGCTTCTGCTGGTCGGAACCCTTGAAGTTGAACCGGCCGATGTAGGCGCGCGACGGCATCTCGAAGCGGCCGACCTGGATGATGTCCAGGCCGTTGGACAGCTCCTCCCAGACCGTCTTGTCGGCGTTCAGCGACTCGCGCGACTGGTCGACGTAGGCGATCTGCACCGTCTTGCCGACCTCGATCGAGCCGGCATCGGGTTTCTCCGCACCGGTGATCATCCGGAAGATCGTCGACTTGCCGGCGCCGTTGGGCCCGATGATGCCGACGATCGCGCCCGGCGGGATCACGAAGCTCAGGTCGTCGATCAGCAGCCGGTCGCCGTAGCCCTTGCTGACCCCCTTGAACTCGATGACCGAGTCGCCGAGCCGTTCGGCCACCGGGATGAAGATCTCGGAGGTCTCGTTGCGCTTCTGGTATTCGTGCGAGCTGAGCTCCTCGAAACGCTGCAGCCGCGCCTTGCTCTTGGCCTGGCGGCCCTTGGGGTTCTGCCGCACCCACTCCAGCTCCTTCCTGATCGCCTTCTGGCGGGCGGATTCGCTGGCTTCCTCCTGCTTGAGCCGGGTTTCCTTCTGGGTCAGCCAGGAACTGTAGTTGCCCTTCCACGGGATGCCGCTGCCGCGGTCCAGCTCCAGGATCCATTCGGCCGCGTTGTCGAGGAAGTAGCGGTCATGGGTGACCGCGACCACTGTGCCGGGGAACTTGGCGAGGAACTGCTCGAGCCAGTCGACGCTTTCGGCATCCAGGTGGTTGGTCGGTTCATCGAGCAGCAGCATGTCGGGCTTGGACAGCAGCAGCCGGCACAGCGCCACCCGGCGCTTCTCGCCGCCCGACAGCGGGCCGATCTTCGCGTCCCACGGCGGCAGCCGCAATGCGTCGGCCGCGACCTCGAGCTGGTGGCCGGTGTCGGAGCCGGAGGCGGCGAGGATCGCCTCGTACTTCGCCTGCTCGGCGGCCAGCTTGTCGAAATCGGCATCCGGCTCGGCGTAGGCGGCGTAGATCCGGTCGAGCTGCTTCTGCGCGTCGAGCACCTCGCCCATGCCCTGCTCGACGGCCTCGCGCACCGTCTGCGCCGCATCGAGCTCCGGCTCCTGCGGCAGAAACCCGATCCGCAGCCCGGGCATCGGAGTCGCTTCGCCTTCGATGTCCCGATCCTGGCCGGCCATGATGCGCAGCAGACTCGATTTGCCCGACCCG
Source organism: Burkholderiaceae bacterium (assembly GCA_036826495.1). Lineage (GTDB taxonomy): Bacteria > Pseudomonadota > Gammaproteobacteria > Burkholderiales > Burkholderiaceae_E > DAISWF01. Next base: position 1,146 of record DAISWF010000103.1, on the reverse strand, counting down.
TTCAATCCGAGCACGCCGATCTTCGCGCCGGGGAAGAAGCTCAGGGAGATGTCCTTCAGGATCTGTCGTTTGGGGGGCACGGTCTTGCCGACCCGGTTCATCGTGAAAACGTATTGGGCCACGGTAGGTATGCTCGGGTTGTCGAGCCTCGCTCCACTCGGCGAGGCTGCTTCAGCCGTGATTATGACGCGCCGCCGGATGGCCGGCCGCCCGCCGTCGCCGCCTCGACCGCACGGAGTGCTTGCCACAAACGCGCGTCCGCCTTATTTTGGCTGCACCAATCGGGCACTTTGTGCCCCAAGTCATCCCGGGGTGCGCATGAACGTTGAGCATGAGCGGACGGCCGGTGCCCGATTTCGGTGTAATGGGTGGCACGTTTCATGCGACTCCGGGCCCGGGTCGTGGAGTGTCGGGTTGATGTCACACAGGCCGCCGTCCGTCCATCGGACGACCCGTCTGTCGAAACTTCCTGATGCTTGCCGCGACGAAGGAGTGAATTGGAAGCGAGCCGCCTACAGGCGACTCGCCGACGAGCGTTCATGAGCCAGCATACGGAGGGTTATTCATGAATCTGTTCGATGCGTACCGTGAGAAGTACGCCAAGGCGCGTGACGAGGAAATGTCGTTGTACGACTACCTCGATCTGTGCAAGCGCGATCCGCTTGCCTATGCGACCTCGGCCGAGCGCATGCTGGCCGCGATCGGCGAACCGGAGGTGGTCGACACCCGGAACGACTCGCGGCTGTCGCGCTTGTTCTCGAACCGGGTGATCCGACGCTACCCGGCATTCCGCGAGTTCTACGGCATGGAGGACGCGATCTCGCAGATCGTCGCGTACTTCAAGCACGCCGCGCAGGGGCTGGAGGAAAGGAAGCAGGTCCTCTACCTGCTGGGGCCGGTGGGCGGCGGCAAGTCGTCGATCGCCGAGCGTCTGAAGCAGCTCATGGAGGCGTTCCCGATCTACGCGCTGAAAGGCTCGCCGGTCAACGAGTCGCCGCTCGGCCTGTTCCACCCCGACCGCGACGGTCCGGCGCTCGAGCGCGAATACGGCATCCCGAACCGCTACCTGACCGGCATCATGAGCCCGTGGGCGATCAAGCGGCTGCGCGAGTTCGACGGCGACCTGACCCAGTTCAAGGTGGTCCG
>DAISWF010000102.1:16922-18075 GCA_036826495.1 Burkholderiaceae bacterium | reverse complement strand
CGCGCCGGTCGCGTTCCGCGTGCAGACCTACGGCATCACGCTTGGCGACGCGGCGCGCGGCTCGTGCGAGCGGCTGCTGGCGTTGCCGTCGATGCGGGCCTGGGAGGCCGATGCACTGGCCGAGCGCTGGCGCGAGCAGGCACACGAGCTCGAGGTCGCGGCCGCCGGCACCGTCATCGAGGACAGGCGGCGCACTTGAGCATGGCCCGGCTCCGCCGCCATGCCGGCATCGGCCTGGTCAAGGTGTTGGCCGCGCAGTGCATCGTGCTGCATCACTTCGCCTGGTTCGGCCCGACCTGGGGCTTGTCGCCCGGGGTGGCCGGCGAGGTCTACGACGCGCTCGCGGAGCATGCGCGGATCGCGGTGCAGGTGTTCCTGGTGGCCGGCGGCTTTCTCGCCGCCCAGGCGATCGACGGCTGGCGCGCCGCGCCGCTGAAGGCGATCGTGCAGCGTCACCTGCGGCTGGTGGCGCCGATGGCGGCGCTGCTGATCGTCGCGATGCTGGCGGCCGCGGTGGCCAGGCCGCTGCTGCCGGCCGGCGTGGCGCCGGAGCCGCCGACATGGGCCGGCGTGGCCGCCCACCTGCTGCTGCTGCAGGACGTGCTGGGACACCCGTCGCTGTCCACCGGCCTGTGGTACATCGCGATCGATTTCCAGTTGTCGGCGCTGCTGATCGGCCTGGTGTGGCTGATGCGGCAGCAGCGGCCGGCGCGCGAGCCGGGGCTGTCGCACGGGCAGGGATTGCCGTATCGGCAGCGGTGGCAGACGGCGCTGCTGGCGCTCGCGGTGCTCGGACTGGCGGCGGCATCGCTGCTGCACTTCAATCGCGATCCGGATCACGACATCTGGGCGCCGTACTTCTTCGGTGCCTATGCGCTGGGCGTGGCGGCCGCCTGGTCACGCGACCCGCGCTGGTCCGGCTGGCCGCTGTGGGCGATGATCGTCATCGCCTGCGTGGCGTTGTTCATCGAATGGCGCACCCGGATCGCGGTCGCGCTGGCGGTGGCGCTGCTGCTGGCCGCCTGGCCGGCGGCGACCCGGCTCGATCGTGCCGCATGGCTGTCACGGCTGTCGCGCACCTCCTATGCGCTGTTTCTCGTGCACTTTCCGGTGTTCCTGCTGGTGGCGGCGGCATTCGCCCGGTGGTGGCCCG
>DAISWF010000102.1:0-16912 GCA_036826495.1 Burkholderiaceae bacterium | reverse complement strand
GCCGAGATCACCGCGCGGGCCTTGTGCCGGGTCTCGGCCTCCTCCGTGGCCGGATCGCTGTCGGCGACGATGCCCGCCCCGGCCTGCACGTAGGCCCGGCCCTGGTGCAGCACCGCCGTCCGGATCGCGATCGCCTGGGCCGCCTCGATGATCGCCGCCGACCTGTTCGAACGCTTCGTCGAGCGGCCGCTGATGGCGCGATCGGGCCGCCGGGCACAGGCCGGCTCGGGATTCGAGCGGCCGCAGACGGGGAGGGCTTCGAACGGTTGATCTCGCGAGCGGGTCGGGCGGCTGTATTGCGGGCTGTATTGAGGCTCGATGCCGATCAGCCGAAAGGCCGTACCGCCAATTCCAGTCCCAGCAGCAGCAGGAACAGCAGGAAGCACTGCCGGAAGCGCTTTGGGCTGATCCGTGCCCGCACCTTCTGTCCCAGCCACATCCCGGCCAACGAGGGAATGACCGCCAGTGCGGACAGGCCCAATTGATCCAGCCGAAAGGCGCCGTGCGCGATCAGGCCGGCGGCCAGCGCGATCGTGGAGACCGTGAACGAAAGGCCCAGCGCCTGCACCAGCTCGTCCTTGTCCAGGTCCAGGGCCTGCAGATAAGGCACGGCCGGCATCACGAACACGCCGGTGGCGCCGGTGACCACGCCGGTGACGAGACCGACGACGGGTGACAGCCAGGGCTGGATGCGCGACGGGACCGCGAGGGTCGGCGAGATCAGCGCATAGCCGGCGTACACGATCAGCGCGACGCCCAGCGCCAGCCTCGACCACAGCGGATCGACGCGCACCAGCAGCGCCGCGCCGCCGACCGTGCCCAGCACGATGCCCAGCATCATCGGCCACAGGCGTCGTGTCAGGCCGGCGACGGCCGGTCCGGCCAGGAACTGCCAGACGTTGGTCACGAACGAAGGGATGACCAGCATCGCCGCGGCCGCCGCCGGCGGCATCACGGTGCCGAGCAGACCCATGGCGATCGTCGGCAGGCCCATGCCGGTGACGCCCTTGACCGACCCGGCGGCCAGGAAGGTCAGCGTGAGGAAGAGAAGGGTGGATTCGTGCATGCCCGCATTGGAATTCGACGGGGGCCTAGGCACAATGCGGTTTTTTCCGTCGATCCTTCGGACGAGCCGAAGGATCGAATGCGCGCTGATCGATGCGGCTCGACCTGGCAGACCTTCATCTGTTCCTGTGCGTGGTGGACGCCGGCAGCATCACGCGCGGTGCCGGGCGCGCGAACCTGGCGCTGGCCTCTGCCAGCGAGCGCCTGCGCAGCATCGAAGCCGATGCCGGCGTCGCCCTGTTGACGCGTAGACCGCGCGGCGTCGTCGCGACCGAGGCGGGTGAAGCTCTGGCGCACCACGCGCGCCTGATCCTGCGGCAGCAGGCGCTGCTCAGAGGCGAGTTGCGGGATTTCGCCGCCGGGGTCCGCGGCACGCTCCATCTGTATGCGAACACCGGCGCACTGACCGGATTCCTGCCTCGGAGGCTCGCGCCGTGGCTGGCGGAGCGGCCGCGCCTGCATGTCGAGCTGAAGGAGCGCACCAGTGCGGAAATCGTCCGGACCATCGCCGCCGGACTGGCCGAAGCCGGCATCGTCTCGGATGCGGTCGAGGCGGAGGGTCTGGCGTTGCAGCCGGTCGCCAGGGACTCCCTGATGCTGATCGTACCCCCCGAGCACCGCCTCGTTCGGCGTGACGCGGCCCGCTTCGCCGATCTGCTCGGCGAGCCCTTCGTCGGCCTGGCGCCGGGCAATGCGCTGCAGGATCACATCGACGACAACGCGCGGGCGGCCGGCCGCCCGCTGACGCTGCGCATCCGCATGAAGACCTTCGAAGGGCTGTGCGAGATGGTCGCGCAGGGTGTCGGCCTGGGCATCGTTCCCCAGGGCATCGCCAGCCGCTACCGACGGCGGTTCGGCTACCGGACCGTTGCCCTCGCGGACGACTGGGCACGCCGGCGGTTGTGCCTCTGCTTCCGTGAGTGGCAGGAACTGTCCCCCGTCATGCAGAGCCTGATGATGCATCTCGGAGCGGAGCCGGACGCCAAGGCGTCCGCATCGATGCGTCGGGCGAATCGCGGTCGTTGATCCGGCGTTTCAACCCCGACAGCCTCCTAGCCTGGCGCGGCGCCGGCCAGCTCGCGCAGCACTGCCCGCACCGGGCTCGCGTCCAGATTGGCCAGCTTCAGCGGCAGCGCGATCAGCTCGTAGTCGCCTTCGTCGATCGCATCGAGCACCAGGCCCTCGAGGATCGCCATCCGGTGCGCGCGCACGCGCTGGTGCGCGTCGAGCGTCTTGGAGGTCTCGGGGTCCAGCGACGGCGTGTCCAGACCGATGAGCCGCACGCCGCGCGCGGCCAGCAGGTCGACGACGTCGGGCGCGACGCTGGCGAATGCGCTGTCCCAATGGTCGACCGCCGCCTGCCGGCAGGTGCGGAACAGCACCCGCGGCGGCAGCGCGGCGAGCCGCCCGTCGAGATGCGCGCGTTCGATCCGTGCCGCGCCGATCGCATGGATGACCCGGCAGGGCCCGAGGTAGGCATCCAGCGGCACCGCGCCGATCGGCAGACCGTCCGGGTCGTAGTGCAGCGGCGCGTCGGTGTGCGCGCCGGTGTGCGTCGACATCGTGAACTGGCTGACGTTGACCGGCGAACCGGGGCCGATCGCGATCACCTGCGCCTCGGCATACGGCGTGTCGCCCGGAAACACCGGAATGCCGGGCCGCACCGGCGGCGTGATGTCCCACACTCTGCGCGGCGGGTTCACGGTCTGCAGCTCACTGCTTGCCCGCGGCGGGCCCGTCGGCGGACTTGTCCAGCCCCAACAGCGCGGCGCCGTTCTCCCAGCCGATGCGCCGCGCGACGTCCGCGGGCAGCCCGCCCAGCCAGCGCCGGTAGCCGCTCATCAGCGATTCGTACTGCGGCCAGCGCGAGTTGGTCCAGGTGTCCGAGCCGATCAGGAAGCGCCCGGGGTTCGCCAGCATCAGCGCACGCCACGCGGGGCACAACTGGCCGCCGTCGCAGGTCAGGCCCGGGCGATACGACAGCTCGCCCATCAGCCGCGGATAGCGGGCCAGGAGCTGCGCGACCCGCTCGACCGGCGCGCCGCCGATGCCGGTGTGCGCCCAGATCAGCCGGGCCTGCGGCGCATGCGCCATCAGCAGGTCGATCGCGGCGTCGTCGACGTGGGCCAGCACCACGAGGTCGTTGGCGGCGGCGAACTTCATCAGCCTGGCGGCGACCGGCCCATCGGCATTGCGGCTGTCGTACAGATGGAACTCGCCGATGCCGCGATACGGTCCGGCGGCGGTGCCGCGCGCGAATTCGTCCTGCACCATCTTGTAGATCGTGTCGTCGCGGAACCAGTTGTCGTAGTCGGCGCGGTTGCGATAGAGGCGAATGAACGGCACGACGGTGACGCCGGCTTCGGCGGTCTGGCGGGTCGCACCGGCCAGCGTCTTCGTGCCGTCGTTCGGGCGCGAGTTGGCGATGATCGCCCTGACACCGCTGCGGCGCATCCGGCTTAGCACGTCGGCCGGCGGATAGGGGCCGCTGCGGCCGTCCCACGCTTCCTCGTTGTAGTGCAGATGCGCATCGAACAGGGGCCCGGCATAGTCGGCCGCCTGCGCCGCTACGGCGACGGACCACGACACCGCCAGCAGCGCGGCCAGCCTGCCCACGCGACGAACACGATCGACGATCATGATGTTTCCCCCGTCGGTCTGACGCAGTTGCGGCCGGCGCTCTTCGCGTCGCGCAGCGCGGTCTCGGCGCGGGCCAGCAGCAGATCGATCGGATCGCCGCGCTGGTACTTCGCATAGCCGCTCGACACGGTGATCGACAGGCCGGCGGCGAGCCGGCCCCAGTCGTGGTCACGCACCGCCACCCGCAGACGGTCGAGCGCCCGCAGCGCCTCGTCGCGATCGGTGTTGGTCAGCGTCAGCAGGAACTCTTCGCCGCCGAAGCGGCTCAGATGGTCGGTGCTGCGGATCGACTTGCGGGCGATCGCGGCGAACGCCGCCAGCACCTGGTCGCCGATGCCGCTGCCGTACTGTTCGTTGACGTGCTTGAAGTGATCGAGGTCGATCAGCGCGACGCACAGCGGCTCGCCGTAGCGCATCGAACGCTCGGTCTCCAGCTCCAGCAGCGACATCAGGCTGTGACGGTTCAGCGCGCCGGTCAGCGCGTCGGTGGTCGCCAGCCGGTGGATCTCCTTGAACGAGTCGGCCAGCTCGGTGCTCTTGCGTTCCAGCTTGACCCGGAACGACTGGCCGAACAGGCCGATGAAGATCGAACGGGCCAGCGTGATCATCACGAACAGCCACACCAGCAGCCGCTCCGACGCATTCGCATCGGGGATCTGCGGCCGCACGTTCAGCGCCAGCAGCTCGGCCTCGATGATCAGCGCGACCAGCACCCAGCCGACCGCCGCCTGCTTCACGGTCATCGTCAGCGCGCCGAAGCCGAACACGATGAACAGCACCATCAGGAACATGAAGCCGACCGTCGGTGCGATGACCAGGAACGCCACCTGGATCGCCGCGGCGACCGCGATCTGCCACCAGCCGTACAGGAAGCGGCTGCGCGGGCTGCTGAAGGGCGCTGCGCTCAGCCACGCGAGCAGCGCGACGTGCAGCGCACTGGCCAGCAGATAGGCCAGCGGCACCGCGAAGCTCACGGTACCGGCGCCCGCGAACAGGCCCAGCACCAGCGCATCGAGTCCGTAGCTGGCGGCGATCAGTCCGACCACGCGGGTCGACAGTCGCCAGGTCTGAGGCGCCTCGTCGGAATGGTCGGGGGCGACCGCGCTCAATCTGTCCGCCTGCCCGCGCCGGCAGTGCGCTGCGGCGATCGGTGCGATGAACGGGATGCTGAGGGATCGCGCCACCCGACAGGCCGCGGATCCGGCCTGACCATGTACATCGAGTCTCCCTGCCGGCTTGGCTGTAACGCGCGCTACTTTACAAGAACGCGCCCGCGGGCACGAACGGAGTGTTGACGCGCCCTACTCTAAAAACGCTTCGAGGGCCGCGATCAGCGCCTCGCACTGCTCGCGGGTGCCGATGCTGATCCGCAGGAACGGATCGATGCGCGGCTGCCGGAAGTGACGCACCAGAATGCGGCGCTCGCGCAGCGCCGCCTGCAGCACGGCGCCGTCGTGGCGCGGGTGGCGGGCGAACACGAAGTTGGCGGCCGACGGCAGCACCTCGAAGCCGAGTCCGGTCAGCGCTGCGGTCAGCCATTGCCGGCTGGCGATCACCTGCGCGCGGGTCTGCTCGAAGTGCGCTTCGTCGGCCAGCGCGGCCAGTGCGCCGGCCAGCGCCAGCCGGTCGAGCGGATACGAGTTGAAGCTGTTCTTGACCCGCTGCAGGCCGTCGATCAGTGCCGGGTCGCCGAACGCATGGCCGACCCGCAGCCCGGCCAGCGAACGCGACTTCGACATCGTCTGCACCACCAGCAGGTTCGGATGGCGGGTGGTCAGCGGGATCGCGGTGTCGCCGCCGAAATCGATGTACGCTTCATCGACGACCACCACCGAGTCCGGGTTGGCGCCGGCGATCGCGTCGATCGCCGCGAGCGGCAGCAGCCGGCCGGTGGGCGCGTTCGGGTTCGCGAACACGATGCCGCCGTTGGACGGCCGGTAGTCCGCCGGGCGCAGCGTGAAATCATCGGCCAGCGGAACGATGCGGCTGGCCAGCTCGAACAGCCGGCAGTAGACCGGATAGAAGCTGTAGCTGACGTCGGGATGCAGCACCGGCCGCGCCGGCTGCATCAGCGCCCGGAACACGAAGGCCAGCACCTCGTCGGAGCCGTTGCCGACGAACACCCGGTCGGCCGACAGGCCATGCCGCGCGGCCAGCGCGCGGCGCAGCGCCAGCGCGTCCGGATCCGGATACAGCCGCAGGTCGTCGGTGGCGGCCGCGCGGATCGCCGCCAGCACCGACGGCGCCGGGCCGAACGGATTCTCGTTGGTGTTCAGCTTGATCAGCCCGCCGGTCGCCGGCTGCTCGCCCGGCACGTAGGGGGTCAGCGCCGCGACCTGCGGCGACCAGTAGCGACAGGGGTTCATCGGCCGCAGTATAGGCGCAGCACCCGCCGCCGCCCGGCGATGCCGTGCGCCGCTGCGAGGCGCGCCGGCGCTGCGATGCGGCCCGGCGCTGCGATGCAATACACTGGCCGCGGGAGACAACCCGCCCGCAGTCGCTGCGACGGTCGCGGCGCCGCATCGCGGGGCCATGCGGACCTCCCGGGAGTCCGTCACCGATGACCCTGGTCGAACTGCTCGAACGTCAGCGCAACGCCGCCGTGCCGGTGCTGTACGACCGCGACCGGTCGGTCTCGTTCGCCGCGCTGGCCGACGAAAGCGCCGCCGTCGCGGCCGGGCTGGCCGCCGCCGGCGTGGCGGCCGGCGACCGGGTCGCGATCTGGCTGCCGAACGTGCCGGCGTGGCTCGCGGCATTCTTCGCCTGCGCCCGGCTGGGGGCGATCGCGGTGGCGGTCAACACCCGCTTCCGCAGTCACGAGCTGGCCGACATCCTGGCCCGCTCCGGCGCGCGGGCGCTGCTGTACTGGCCCGGTTTCGACAAGGCCGATTTCGTCGGCGTGCTGGCCGGCTGCCCGGCCGAGAGCCTGCGGGCGCTGGCGGCGGTGGTCGAGTATGCCGAGGACGATCAGGGCACGGCCGCCCGGGACGGCCGCGCCGCCGCCGCGCACGAGACCTCGGCCGCCGGCGCGAGGGGTGACCGCATCGTCGCGCCGCGCGACGGCGGCCGGGTGGCCTGGCCGGCCGGCTGCCGCCGTCTCGACTATGCGGCGCTGGCCGCCAGCACGCCGATGACCGCCGACCATTCGCGGCCCGCGGCCGGCTGCGCGATGTTCACGACGTCGGGCACCACGCGGGCGCCGAAGTTCGTGCTGCACGACCAGCAGACGCTGACCGGCCATGCCCGCGAGGTCGTGCGCGGCTTCGACATCGACGGACACAGCACGATGCTGCTGGCGCCGCCGCTGTGTGGCGTGTTCGGCGTGTGCTGCGTGCTGGCGATGATCGCGGCCGGGCGGCCGTCGGCGATGACGCCGGTCTGGGATGCGGCCGCCGCGGCGCGCACGATCGACCGGCTGGGGATCACCCATCTGAACGGCACCGACGATGCGATCGCGCAGCTTCTCGCGCAGAACACGCGCACGCCGGCGTTCCCGACCCTGCGCTTCGCCGGCTATGCGGCCTTCAACCCGGCGCTCGACGACATCGTCGAGCGGGCCGATGCCCGCGGCCTGGCGGTGGTCGGCCTGTACGGCGCGAGCGAGGTGCAGGCGCTGTTCGCGCGGCAGGCGACGGCCGCGCCGGTGGCCGACCGGCGGCTGGCCGGCGGCCGGCCGGTCGGCGACGGCGCCCGGGTGCGCGCCTGCGATCCGGCGACGCAGGCGGTGCTGCCGCACGGCGAGGCCGGCGAGCTGCAGATCTTCGCGCCGGTCAGCCGGATGGTCGGCTACTTCCAGGACGAGGCCGCGACCCGCGCGGCGATCACCGACGACGGCTGGTACCGCTCGGGCGATCTCGGCCATACGATGGCCGACGGCCGCTTCGTCTATCTGACGCGGCTCGGCGACTCGCTGCGGCTGGGCGGCTTCCTGACCAGCCCGGCGGAGATCGAATCGGTGGTGCAGCAGGTGCCCGGCGTGCGCGGCTGCCAGGTGATCGGCATCACGCTGCAGCAGGCGCTGCGGCCGGTCGCGTTCGTGACGCTGGCGGATGCGGCCGCCGGCGCGCCGATCGACGAGGCGGCGCTGGAGCGGCGCGTGATCGACTGCGTGGCGGGGCGGCTCGCCCGTTACAAGGTGCCGGCGCGGGTGTTCGTCATCGACGTGTTCCCGGTCACCGAAGGCACCAACGCCACCAAGATCCAGAAGCACCGGCTGCGCGACCTGGCGCTGCGGCGGCTGGGCTGAGCGGGCCGCGCGCCTCAGCGATCGCGCGCCAGCCGCAGCCCGGAGAACTGCCAGCGCGCATCCGGCGGGAAGAAGTTCCGGTAGGTGGCGCGCAGGTGGCCGGCCGGCGTCGCGCAGGAGCCGCCGCGCAGCACGTACTGGTTGCACATGAACTTGCCGTTGTACTCGCCGACCGCGCCGGGCGCCGGCGCGAAGCGCGGATAGGCGCCGTACGACGACGAGGTCCATTCCCAGACGTCGCCGAACAACTGCTGCGGCCGTTCGTCGACCCGGGCGGTGCGGGGCGGCGCCGGATGCAGGCGCCGCGAGTCCGCGAGATTGGCGCCCGGCAGGTCGTCGAAGCGTTGCGCGACCACCTCCCACTCGGCCTCGGTCGGCAGCCGTGCGCCGGCCCAGCGCGCATAGGCATCGGCCTCGAAATAGCTGACGTGGCAGACCGGCGCATGGTCGTCGATCGGCATCGGGCCGTGCAGCGTGAACGTGCGCCAGCCCTGGCCGGCGCGCTGCCAGTACAGCGGATGCTGCCAGCCGGCCTGCCGGACCATGTCCCAGCCGAGCGACAGCCACAGCTCCGGGCGCCGGTAGCCGCCGTCGTCGATGAACGCGCGGAATTCGCCGTGGGTGACCGGGTAGACGGCCAGCTCGAAATCGTCCAGCCAGACCCGGTGGCGCGGCCCTTCGTTGTCGAACGCGAAGCCGCGGCCGTCGTGGCCGATCTCGTACAGGCCCGCCGGCATGCCGATCCAGCCCGGTCGGCGGGTGGCCACCGGGGCCAGCGGCCGGCCGCTCTGATAGGCCGGCAGCGACGGATCGCGCGACAGCAGGTGCTTGACGTCGGTCAGGATCAGTTCCTGGTGCTGCTGCTCATGATGCAGGCCCAGCTCGATCAGTTCGGCGAGACGCTGGCGCCGCGCCGCATCGCCGGTCTGGAACCCGATCTGTCGTTCGATCAGCTCGGCGACGCGCCGGTCGACCTCTCGCCGGTATTCGCGCACGCCGGCCAGGTCGGGCCGCTGGATCAGACCGCGCTCGGCACGCGGATGCTTGTCGCCGACGCCGTTGTAGTAGGAGTTGAACAGCACCCGGAAGGCCGGGTCGAACGGGCGGAAGCCGGGCTCGAACGCCTCGAGCACGAAGGTCTCGAAGAACCAGGTCGTGTGGGCCAGATGCCACTTGGCCGGGCTGGCGTCGGTCATCGACTGGCCGTTCGCGACCGCTTCGGGAAGCTGGGCGGTCAGCGCCTCCGATTCCGCGCGCACCTGACGGTAACGGGCGGCCAGTGGGTGGGGCTGGCAGGTGCGGCCGGCTTCGTCCGGCAGCGGCATCGGGATGGGCTCCAGGTTCGGCTCCAACAGTGGCTCCTCCAAAGGACTTCGACGATAGCGGGCACGTCCGGCATCAGGCGGCCGACGAACGGTCTGAAGGCAGCCCGGATGCCCGCCGATAACCGGATGAAGACCCGCCATCCGGCCATCGATCCGCTGCTATCTTGCCAAGACTCCGCCGGTTTTTGTTCCCCCGCCTGATCGTGCTGATCTGCGGCCTGTGGCTGGGCGCGGTCGTGCCGCCCGGTTCGGCGGCGGCCGGACCGGAAGCCGGCGTCGTGTCGGCCGCCTCCGGCGAGACCTGGCTGGTGCGCGAGTCGTTCATGTCCAGCCCGGTCCGCAGGTCGGCCGGCGTGCGCGCCGGCGACCGGCTGATGACCGGGGTCGACGGCCGGATCGAGCTGCGGCTGGCCGATTCGGCGGCGATCTCGATCGGGCCGGGCAGCGAATTCCGCATCGACGACTACCAGTTCGACGAACGCCGGCAGCGCAGCTTCTTCTCGCTGGTGCGCGGCACGATGCGTCAGGTCAGCGGCCAGATCGGCAAGCGCAACCACGACGATTACCGGCTGACCACGCCGACCGGCGTGCTGGCGATCCGCGGCACCGAGTTCCGCGCGACCGAATGCCCGGCCGGCGGCTGTTCGCCGGGTACCGCCGCGGGGCTGTCGGTGCAGGTGATCCAGGGCCGGGTGGCGGTCACCAATGCCAGCGGCACCGTCGAGGTGCCCGCCGGCTCGGCGATCCACATGGCCGACACCCGCGCGCCGCCGGTGTTCACCGCCGGCCCGAACCGGCGCGTGGCGCCCCCCGCGACGCCCGGCTCCGGCAGTCCCGGGGGCAACGGAGGTGCCGGACGCGGCGGCGGCCCGGCGCGCACGCCGGGGCCGGGTTCGAGCCTGCCGGGCACGTTGTCGCCGACCGCGCAGTTCGGCCCCAATCTGTACTGACCGTATCGACGGGCTGGCATCGATCGGCCCGTACTGATGGCGCGGGCCGGCCGCCCGGACTGTCATCAGGCCGTCATCCGGCCGGCGGTCCGGCCTCGGATCGGGGTACCAGCGGCGTCCTTCCGACGACCGGCGGTTCGCCGGAGCGCCCCTGCCCGCCGGCCGCCTGTCACGGAGCCGTAACAGACGCTCCCTAGACTTCGCACGTCTCATAAACGACAGCCAGTGCGAAGGCCATGAACATCCTCCGGAAGACCCCTTTCATCCTGTCGGCGGCGCTGCTGTTCTCGGCGTCGCTGCCCGCGGCCGCCCAGGACATCACCGGTGCCGGCGCAACGTTTCCGTATCCGGCCTATGCCAAGTGGGCCGAGGCCTACAAGGCCCAGACCGGCAAGAACCTGAACTATCAGTCGATCGGCTCGGGCGGCGGCATCAAGCAGATCAAGGCCAGGACCGTCGATTTCGGTGCCTCCGACATGCCGCTGAAGCCCGAGGAGCTGAAGGCCGACGGCCTGGTGCAGTTCCCGGCGATCATCGGCGGCGTGGTGCCGGTATTCAATCTCGAGGGCGTCGCGCCCGGCAAGATGCGGCTGACCGGCCAGCTTCTGGCCGACATCTATCTGGGCAAGATCAAGAACTGGAACGATCCGGCGCTGGCGAACCTGAACCCGGGCGTCAAGCTGCCGACCCTGCCGATCACCGTGGTGCGCCGCTCCGACGGTTCGGGCACGACGTTCCTGTTCACGAACTACCTGTCCAAGGTCTCGCCCGAGTGGAAGGACAAGGTCGGCGCCAACAGCGCGATCGCCTGGCCCGAGGGGGTCGGCGGCAAGGGCAACGAGGGCGTGGCCTCGTACGTGCAGAACATCAAGGGCTCGATCGGCTACGTCGAGTACGCCTACGCCAAGCGCAACAAGATGCCGTATGCGCAGATGAAGAACAAGGACGGCAACTTCGTCGAGCCCGATGACGAGACCTTCGCCGCGGCCGCCGCGAACGCCGCCTGGCAGGAGGTGCCGAACTTCTACGAGATCCTGACCGAGCAGCCCGGCAAGCAGAGCTGGCCGATCACCGGCGCATCCTTCATTCTGATGCACACCAGCCCGGCCGATCCGAAGCGGGCGACCGAGGTGCTGAACTTCTTCTCGTGGTCGCTGAAGAACGGCCAGAAGCTCGCCACCGAGCTCGACTACGTGCCGATGCCCGAGCCCGTCGTCAGGCAGATCGAGGCGATGTGGAAGTCCGACATCAAAGGTCCGGCCGGTCCGGTCTGGAAGTGAGCGCCGTTCTGAGACCCGGCGGGGTACCCGCCGGCACGCAGGCCGCGGCCGACGCGGCCTACGCCGCCGAGCGCGCGCGGCGCAGCCAGCTCGCCGACAAGTTCAACCGGCAGGACCGCTGGTTCTTCCAGACGGTCCGCGGCGCGGCGGTGCTGGTGCTGCTGATGCTGGCCGGCATCATCGCCACGCTGGTGATCGGCGGCTGGCCGGCGTTCGCGAAGTTCGGCGCCGGCTTCATCGTCAGCACCGAATGGGATCCGGTGCGCCAGGTGTTCGGCGCGCTGCCGGCGATCTGGGGCACGCTGGTCACCTCGATCATCGCGCTGCTGATCGCGGTGCCGCTGTCGTTCGGCATCGCGCTGTTCCTCACGCAGATCTGCCCGCTGCCGCTGCGCCGGCCGCTCGGCACGATGGTCGAGCTGCTGGCCGCGGTGCCCAGCATCATCTACGGCATGTGGGGCCTGTTCGTGTTCGCGCCGCTGATGGCCGAGTACGTCCAGCCGCTGCTCGCCTCGTCGCTCGGGCATCTGCCGCTGGTCGGCGCGCTGTTCCAGGGGCCGCCGATGGGCATCGGCATGCTGACCGCAGGCATCGTGCTGGCGTTCATGATCGTGCCGTTCATCGCCTCGGTGATGCGCGACGTGTTCGACGTGGTGCCGGCGGTGCTGAAGGAATCGGCCTACGGTCTGGGCGCCACCACCTGGGAGGTCGTGTCCAACGTCGTGCTGCCGTATTCCAAGGTCGGCGTGATCGGCGGCATCATGCTGGGGCTGGGCCGCGCGCTCGGCGAGACGATGGCGGTCACGTTCGTGATCGGCAACGCCTACAACATCTCGGCGTCGCTGTTCTCGCCGGGCAACAGCATCGCGTCGGCGCTCGCCAACGAGTTCGCCGAAGCCGAATCGGGCGCTCATGCGTCGGCGCTGATCGCGCTCGGCTTCATGCTGTTCGTGATCTCGCTGATCGTGCTGATCATCGCGCGGCTGCTGCTGGCGCGCGTGCAGACGCACGCCAAGTGAACGGCTCCGCCTTTTTTCGAACATGGACCCATGCATGACTTCGTGCTGCTGCCCGGACCCGTGGGATTGGAATCGTCGATGAATGCGATCTACCGGCGCCGGCTGGCGTCCAACCGCGCCGCGATGACGCTGTCGATGGCCGCGATGGCGGTCGGCCTGGCGGTGCTGTTCTGGATCCTCGGCATGCTGCTGTGGAAGGGGCTGTCGGGGCTGTCGCTGAATGCGCTGGTGCAGAACACGCCGCCGCCCGGCTCGGCCGGCGGCCTGCTCAACGCGATCATCGGCAGCCTGCTGATGGTCGGCGTCGGCATCTTCGTCGCCACGCCGGTCGGCGTGCTGACCGGCATCTATCTGGCCGAGTACGGCAGCGAAAGCCGTCTCGCGATGGTGATCCGCTTCGTCAACGACCTGCTGCTGTCGGCGCCGTCGATCGTCATCGGCCTGTTCGTGTTCGCGATCTATGTCGCCAACGTCCGGCACTTCTCCGGCTGGGCCGGTTCGTTCGCGCTGGCGCTGATCGCGGTGCCGGTGGTGGTGCGCACCACCGAGAACATGCTGGGGCTGGTGCCCAACGCGATGCGCGAGGCGTCGGCGGCGCTCGGCATGCCGCGCTGGCGGGTCATCACCAGCGTGACCTTGAAGGCGGCCGGCGCCGGCGTCGTGACCGGCGTGCTGCTGGCGCTGGCCCGCATCTCCGGCGAGACCGCGCCGCTGCTGTTCACCGCGCTGAACAACCAGTTCTTCAGCGTCGACATGAACGCGCCGATGGCCAATCTGCCGGTGGTGATCTTCCAGTTCGCGATGAGCCCGTACGAGGACTGGAAGCAGCTCGCCTGGGTCGGGGCGCTGCTGATCACCGTCAGCGTGCTGCTGCTGTCGATCACCGCCCGCGCGCTGGCCGCCCGCAGGCAATGATGCCCCGATGCTGTCCGCCCCGAGCCATCCTCGAATCCGAACGAGTCCGCCACAGGAACCCGTCATGAGTGCAGTCCCCGCGCCGCGTGAGCAAGCGCCCCAGGTCCAGGTCACCCATCCGAAGATCTCGGTGCGCGACCTGAACTTCTACTACAACAAGTTCCATGCGCTGAAGCACGTGAACATGGACATCCCCGAGGGCAAGGTGACCGCGTTCATCGGCCCGTCCGGCTGCGGCAAGTCGACCCTGCTGCGCGTGTTCAACCGGATGTTCGAGCTGTACCCGGGGCAGCGCGCCGAGGGTCAGATCCTGATGGGCGGCGAGAACATCCTGGACCGGTCGCAGGACCTGAACCTGCTGCGCGCCCGCGTCGGCATGGTGTTCCAGAAGCCGACGCCGTTTCCGATGTCGATCTACGAGAACATCGCGTTCGGCGTGCGTCTGTACGAGAAGCTCGATCGCCGGCAGATGGACGAGCGGGTCGAATGGGCGCTGAAGAAGTCGGCGCTGTGGGAAGAGGTCAAGAACAAGCTCGACCAGAGCGGCCTGTCGCTGTCCGGCGGCCAGCAGCAGCGGTTGTGCATCGCCCGCGGCGTCGCGGTGCGGCCCGAGGTGCTGCTGCTCGACGAGCCGTGCTCGGCGCTGGACCCGATCTCGACCGCGCGGATCGAGGAGCTGATCCACGAGCTGAAGAACGACTACACGATCGTCATCGTGACCCACAACATGCAGCAGGCGGCCCGGGTGTCCGACTACACCGCCTACATGTATCTGGGTGACCTCATCGAGTTCGCCGAGACGAACAGCATCTTCACCCATCCGGCGAAGAAGCAGACCGAGGACTACATCACCGGCCGGTTCGGCTGAGCGGCCATCGCGAAGGAAGCACTTTCATGCCGATGCAGGAACACACGCTGCGCGCGTTCGATGCCGACATCGACGGCATGCGCGGCACCGTCATCACGATGGGCGGTCTGGTCGAGAAGCAGTTCGAACGCGCGGTGGATTCGCTGCCGGGCGGAGACCTGCGGCTGATCTCGCAGGTGCTGACCGACGAGCAGACCGTCAACGAGCTGCACCTGCGGGCCGACCTGCTGTGCAACCAGATCCTGGCGCGGCGCCAGCCGTTCGCGGTCGATCTGCGCGAGGTGCTGGCGGCGATCCACACGGTCAACGATCTGGAGCGGGTCGGCGACGAGGCCAAGAAGATCGCGCTGAAGTCGCGCGACATGGAGGGCGCCGGCAACCGGCTGGGCCTGCCGCTGGACCGGGTGGCCGGGATGGCCGACAGCGTGCGGCGGATGCTGGAGGAGGCGCTGGATGCCTTCGTGCGTCACGATGCCAGCGTCGCGGCCCGGCTCGTGGAATGCGACGAGCGGGTCGATGCCGACCGCGAGACCCTGCGCCGCGACCTGATGCAGCGGATGTCCACCGATCCGGCGTCGGTGTCGGCGGCTCTGGACATGATCTTCGTCGTGCAGTCGATCGAGCGGATCGGCGACCACGCGAAGAACATCGCCGAGTACGTCGTCAACGTGGTCGAGGGGGTGGACCGTCGTCACGCGCCGGCTGCGCCGCGCGAAGCCGCCGGCTGAGCGCCGGCTGCCGAGCAGCGCGGCTGCTGCCAAGCGCCGGCTGACCGCCGGCTGCCAAGCCGCCGGCTGCTGCCAAGGCGCCGGCTGAGCGCGGGCCGCCGAGCGCCGGCTGGCCGGCCGTCAGCCGACCGCCGTCTCCTCCTGCGCGGCCACCAGCCGTTCGGCCGGGAAGCGCAGCGAGAACGCGCTGCCCAGCCCGGGCTCGCTGCTGATGTTGAGCCCGCCGTGATGCCGCTGCAGCACGTGCTTGACGATCGCCAGCCCCAGCCCGGTGCCGCCGGTTTCGCGGGAGCGGCCGCGCTCGACGCGGTAGAAGCGTTCGGTCAGCCGCGGCACGTGTTCGGCGCCGATGCCGATGCCGGTGTCGCGCACGGTGATCCAGCCCTCGTTGTCGCGGATCTGCCAGGTCAGGGTGATCCGGCCTTCGTCGGGCGTGTAGCGGATCGCGTTGGTCAGCAGGTTGCGCACCGCGCTTTCGATCTCGGCCGCCGCGCCGCGCATCCGCGTCGTGGTCGCGATCTCCACGTCGATCGTGTGACGGCCCTTGGAGATCGTCCGCGCCTCGTCGGCCATCGCATTGACCAGCGCCGGCATGTCGATCACCTCCTCGGTCGGCGGCGTGGCCGAGTTCTCCAGCGACGACAGCATCAGCAGGTCCTCGACCAGCCGCTGCATCGTCTGGCTCTGCTTGAGGATCGTGCCGATGTATTCGCGCTGCGCATTGTCGTCCAGGTCCAGGCTCAGCAGCGTCTCGGCAAAGCCGCTGATCACGGTGACCGGCGTGCGGATCTCGTGCGACACGTTGGCGACGAAGTCGCGGCGCATCGCATCGAGCTTCGCATGGTCGGTGATGTCGCGGCTGATCAGCAGCCGCTGACCGTCGCCGGCCGGATAGAGCCGCAGCTCGTAGACCCGCCCCGGCCGCGCCGGCAGGGTCATCGTCACCGGCTTGCCGCCCTGGCGGGCCTCGAGGTAAGTGAGAAACTCCGGCTGGCGGATGAAATGGTGGATCGGCCGGCCGCGGCCGAAGATGCCGTGCAGGTCCTCGGCGGCGTTGTTCGCCCATTCCACGTGATCGTAGCGGTCCAGCACCACCAGGCCGTCGGGCAACTGGTCGACCGCCGAATGGATCCGCTCCAGCTCGCTGGTCAGCTCCAGCCGCGCATCGCGTTCCTGGCGCAGGCTGCGCGACAGCCGGTCCAGCAGCAGCGCCCACGGCCCGGAGCCGAGCGGCAGATCGCGCTGGCGGGGCAGCGCCGCCCAGTAGTGGATCTGCGTCAGGTAGACGGTGTGATAGAGCGCCAGCAGCACCAGGCAGCCGACCAGCCACCAGGCCGCCACCTGATCGTCGAACAGCGCGGCCAGCACCAGCGCCGCCGCCAGGCCGATCGCCACCGGCGCGAGCGAACGCCACAGCATCATCGGACGACCCCGCGACGCAGATTCAGCAAAGGGAACACCAGCACGACACTCCTGTCAGAACATGCCGCCATCCGGGGCGGGCGCTCAGCCAGGAAGAAACCGGTAGCCGCCCCCCCTGACCGTTTCGACCAGCCGATCATGACCGGTTGCATGCAGCGCCAGCCGCAGCCGCCGGATGTGCACGTCGACGGTACGCTCCTCGATGAAGACGTGGTCGCCCCACACGCCGTCCAGCAGCTTGGCCCGCGACAGCACCCGATCCGGATGGGTCATCAGATAGTGTAGCAACTTGAACTCGGTCGGGCTCAGCGGCAGCGTCCGGCCGTCGGCGATCACGCGGAAATTCGCCGGCTCCAGCCGCAGGCCGCCGATCTCGACCGGGTCGTCGGTCGACTGCGGCGAGCTGCGGCGCAGCAGCGCCCGTATCCGCGCCAGCAGCTCGCGCGGCGCGAAC
>DAISWF010000101.1:6118-18155 GCA_036826495.1 Burkholderiaceae bacterium | reverse complement strand
GATTGCGACCCGATACGGTGCTCACGCGGGCAGGTTTCAACCCCGACAGACTCCTGACATTGGCATTGCTGAACGTGCCGCAGCCGGCCGCCAGCGGCAGCAACGCGGCGGCCAGCCAGCGGCGCCGCGCCGGCCTCGGCAGCGTCATCGGCCCCGGCAGCGTCATCGGCGTCGGCGTCGACGTCGACGTCGTCAGCGTCAGCGTCAGCGGCGTCATCGGCATCGACCGCATCGGCATCGACCGACAGGGCGGCGCGCCGGCCGCATCAGTCCGCCGGCCGGCCCGACGCCGATCCACAGGCAGGACAATAACAAAGCGAGCACCGAACCCACCGTCACCGTCAGCCCCAGCGCCGACAGCAGCGGCACCTGAGAGCCGGCCAGCACGCCGAAGCCGATGACGCTGGTCACGTTGGCCAGGAACAGCGCCGTCATCGTGCCGCCGGATGCGCGCGCCGACAGCACGCCGTCGCGCAGCGAATGGAAGAACAGCGCGTAGTTCGAGCCGACCGCCACGACCAGCAGCAGGCCGATCAGATGCAGCAGGTTCATCGGGCGGCCGGCGAGCACGAAGCCGGCCATCGTCAGCACCACCGCGCCGGCCAGCGGTGCGAACACCGCCGGCACCCGCGCGAGCGGCCGGATCGTCGCCGCGAGCAGCAGCGCGATCGCCGCGGTGCCGCCCAGCGACAGCCAGGCGACCTCGCGCAGATAGCCGTCGTACAGCCGGTCGGTCTCGGCCTTGGGCTGCAGCAGCAGCGGCGGATCGCCGTTCGCTGTGGTGCCGAGCGCGGCGCGCACCGCCGCCGCATCGAGCCACTGGCCGGGCGGCGCATGCAGCGGCATCAGCACCGCCGGCTCGCCGCGATAACGCGTGATCAGCGATTCGACCTGCAGGCCGAGCTGGGTGCCGGCCAGTTCGGCGCGTTCGATCGGCGCCCCCGTGCGGGCCTCGGCCACGTCGGCGACGAACGGCTCCAGCCGCTCGGCGCGCAGCGGCAGCTCGACCGTGGCTTCGCGCAGCCGCTCGCGCAGCACCTCGGGCGGCGGCAGCGCTTCACGCCGCCGCTGCTGGGTCGCCGCCGACGGCCACCAGCGGGCCGGCGATTCGTAGCCGGCCAGGGTGCCGGCCGCCACCAGCGGATCGAGCCTGGCGGCGATCCGCTCGGCCGCTTCGAGCGCCGCATCGGTCGTCGGCGCCGGGATCACGACGAAGGCCGCCGTCGCCGGCGCGCCGGCCGCCTCGCGCAGCACCTCGTCGAGCTGCTGCGCGGCGACCGATACCGGGTTCAGCGACGCGATGTCGCTGTCCCACAGGTGATCGCGCTGCACGACCAGCGCGATCAGCGCGGCCGCCGTCAGCGCCGCCGCCGGCCAGCGGGCCGTGCGCAGCGGGCCGATCAGCGCCGTCAGCCGCCGATCGAAGGGGCCGAAGTCGCGGGTGCGGAAACCCGCCGGCGTCAGCACCGGCAGCAGGTACTGAGTGGTCAGCGCCGCCGCCAGCAGGCCGCTGACCGAGAACACCGCCATCTGCGCGAGCCCCGGAAAGCCGGAGAACAGCAGCGACAGGAAACCGATCGCCGAAGTCGCGGCGCCCAGCCGGATCGTCGCCCAGAACGCGCCGGCCGGCACCGGATGCGGACTGCCGGCGCGGATCAGGTGATAGAGCGCGTAGTCGACCGCCTCGCCGATCAGGGTCGCGCCGAAGCCCAGGGTCAGGCCATGCAGGTTGCCGAACGCGAGCACCACCGTCGCGGCGCCGGCGGCCACCGCGGTGAACATCGGCACCAGGGTCAGCGCCACGGCCGGCAGCGAGCGGAACACCGCGATCATCAGCAGCAGGATCAGACCCGAGCCGAGCGTGGACAGGCGCGTCACGTCGGCGCGGATCGATTCGCGCGAATCGACCGCGAAGACGCCGGGCCCGGACAGCACCGGCTTCGCATCGGGTACGGCCAGCTCGCGCGCGGTGTCGGCCACCTTCTCACGCACCGCGGCGATCGCCTGTTCCTGGCCGTCCAGATCGCCGCCCGACGCGCGCGTGTGGACCAGCAGGGTCAGCCGCGTGCCGTCGCGGCTGGTCCAGACGCCGTCGCGCATCGCCGGCCCATTGCCGGCCTGGGTCAGCGACCCGGTCAGCCGCAGCACCTCGCCGGTGGGGTCGCGGGCCAGCAGGTGCTTGGTCGCCAGGCCGGCGGAGGACGACAGATCGGCGATCGCCTGCTGCAACGCCGCGCGCAGCGCCGGCGTTTCGAAGTGGGCCGGGGTGACGGCCGGCGACAGCAGATAGCGGTGCCCGAGCACGAAGCGCTGGTCGGCCTCGAAGTCGGCCGGGTCGCCGTGGCTGACCGTCTCGAAGCGCGGATCGTCGCGCAGCCGGCGCGCCAGTGCCCGCGAGAAGTCGCCCTGCCGTTCGGGCGGCACGCCGTCGACGCCGACCAGCAGCAGCCGCGACACGACGCCGGAGGTCAGGTTGTCGGCCAGCATCTGCTGCTCCGGCGTCGGCCGGGCCGGCAGGAACACCGACATGTCGGTCAGGAACGGCGCGCGGACGATCGCCAGGCCGCAGGCGGCGAGCGCCAGCAGCCAGACCGCGACGATGACTCGACGGGCCGTCATGACGAGAGTGGCACCTGCATCATCAGCCGGCGGTCGGCGACTGCCTGCCGGGGCCGCGCCGGCGTCGCCGGCGAAGGGACGCCAAGGACCGCCGTGGGCGCCGTCACGGCTGAGGCTGCACCCGCATCACCGAGCGGTCGCCGTCGGCCTGATCGATCTCGACCAGGTTGACCCAGCCGCCTTCGCCGCTCAGCCGCACCTCCCGCACGATGCGCTGCGCGCGCGCCTGCAGCGGCACCAGCCGCATCGACCAGCGCTCGGCGGTGCCCGACAGCGTCACGCGGAACGTGCGCTCCAGGGTCTGCCGGTCGCCCGCCAGCGTCGCGCGCAGGCTGTCGACCAGCGGCGCCGCCTCGGGCACCTGCTGCAGCGACATCGTGCGCTGCGTGCCGCCGCGGCTCAGGGTCAGCGTGTCGCCGTCGATGACCATCGATTCGGCCTGCGGCGAGCGGGTGTGCTTTTCCAGCCGCGACGGCGCGACGAACAGCAGGTCGCCGGTCGAATCGACCGGCGTGTCGAGCAGCGCGATGTGCTTGCGTTCGTAGAACTTCGCTCGCGGCACCGTCTGGCGCGCGATCGTCGCGAGCAGCGTGCCCAGGTCGGGCGGCGCGGCCTTCTGCGCATGCAGCGGCGCGGCCGCCATCGTCGGCAGCACGGCCGCCACGATGCGCGCGGAGGTGGCGGATGCTGCCAGCCGCGCGGTCGCGGCGATGGCCGGCACCGCGGCCGCTGCGCACACCATCATGCGGCGCGCCAGGCGGGCTGGCAGATGCGATTCAGCGCTCATCATCGCCTCGCGCCGGCGGCTCAGGCTGCACGCGGTCCTGGCCGGGCGGGGCGCTCGCCGGCGCGCCCCAGAAGTCGTAGAAGTTGAACCAGTTGAACGGCGCCGCGCGGCAGTGCTGCTCGAGCCGTGCCGCATAGCAGGCCACCGCCTGTTCGACCCGCGCCGCCCGCTCGCCGCGCGCCACCTCGCTGAAGTCCACCAGCATGTCGAAATGCACCTCGTAGCGATTGCCCCCGCGATAGAGCCCGGCCATCATCAGCACCGGCCGGCGCAGCACCGCGGCCATCCGGAAGATGCCGGTCGGAAACGGCGCCGGCCGGCCGAAGAACGGCACCTGCACGACGGCATCTCCCTTGAACGATCGATCGGCCAGGAAGCCGACGAAGTGGCCCTGGTCGAGCCGCTGCTGGATCTCGATCATCGAATCGACCCGGCCCAGCGCGACCACGTCCAGCTCCAGCCGCGGGTCGATGCTGCGCAGCAGGGCGCCGATCTTGCGTGCATTGTCCTCGAACATCGCCATGCTGACCCGCAGCCCCGGCTGGCGGCGGCCGATCGCCCGCAGCACCTCGAAGCTGCCGAGGTGCGCGCCGACCATGAATGCCCCCTGGCCGCGCGCGAGCGCCTGCAGCATCACCGGTTCGCCGATGACCCGGATGTCGAAGCCCTGGTCGCCGCCGTCGCCGAGCAGGTAGATCCGGTCCAGGATCGTCTGCGCGAACACGCGGTAGTGGCGCAGCGATTGCAACGGGCCCGCCGGCCGCTGCCACACGTGCGACAGGAACTCGCGCGAGGCGGCGCGGGCGGCCGGCGTGCGCAGCCAGAAGAACAGCGCGATCGGCCCCAGCAGCCGGCTCGCGAATGGCCGCCCGACGGTGACCGCGATCCGCAGCATCAGCCGCAGCAGCCACTCGCTGCCGCGCTCCGGTTCGCGCGCCCACTGCTCGGGTGCGGGTGTCTGCCCGTCGGCAGGCGACCGGTCCGCCGGATCGCCCATCAGCGCAGGCTGCCGCTGGCCACCCGCACGGCGGCCACCCGGCATTCGAAATGCAGCGTGCCCGCCTGCCGGCGCCAGTCGAGCCGCACGGTGTCGCCGGGCCGCACCGGCGCGAGGAACTTGGCCACCGCCAGTTCGCGCGGCGTCACCGCCGCGAGCACGCCGGCGCCGGTCAGCGCATCGATCACCTGGTCCAGCAGGCAGGCGCCGGGCAGCATCGGGTCGCCGGGGAAATGACCGTCGAAGCGGCGATCGTCGGCCGCGACCACCCACTGCAGCGATCCGGTGGTGTCGCCGGACATCAGCGGTCGGCCGACAGCGCCCGCGCCAGTGCCTGCAGCCGCTGGCGCGGCAGCTTGCCGTTGCCGTCGCGCGGCAGCGCGTCGACGAAGTGCAGCGGCCGCGGCAGGAACACCGGCTCGATGCGATCGCGCAGCGCCTCGGTGAGCGTGGCGGCGGTGAGCGTCGGTGCGACGACGAAGGCGGTCAGCCGTGCGGCCCGGCCGTCGGCCTCATCGTTCGCATCGTCCGCGTCGGGCAGATAGAACGCGCCGTCGACGACGCCGTCGATCGACAGCAACTGGCGGTCCAGGAACGCGATCGAGCTGCGCTTGCCGGCGATGTTGACCATGTCGGCGGTGCGCCCGCGCAGCAGGAAGTGCCGGTCGTCGACCAGCTCCAGCACGTCGCCCAGCGGCGTCGGCTCGCCGACGTGGCCGTCGCGGGCATGCGGGTGGCCGTCGCGCGATTCGATCCGCACACCGGGCAGGGTCTGCCAGGTCTCGTCGAGGGTCGGACGGCGCAGCGCCACCTGGCCGGATTCGGTGCTGCCATAGATCTCGACCAGCTCGGCGCCAAACGCCTGTTCGGCCTGGCGGGCGAGCTCCGGCGGCAGCGGCGCGGTGGCCGCCATCAGCCGTTCGATGCGCACCGCCGGCCGGCCGGAGGCGGCCATGGGAGCGGCCGTCGAGGCGGCCACCTCGGCCAGCAGCGCCCGCAGATGCACCGGCGTGGTCACCAGCAGCCGCGGCGCCGGCAACCGCGCCAGCAGGTCCAGCACGTCGGCGGGATAGAACGGATGTTCGGCAGCCAGCAGCGAGCCGGCCTGCAACGCCAGATGCACCGTCGACTCGAAGCCGTACGAATGTTGCGGCGGCACCGTGCCCAGCAGGGTCCAGCAGACGGTACCGTCCATGGCCAGCGCTGCCGCCTCCGCCTGCGCGCTGCGCACGATCGCGCCCCAGCTCCGCGGGTGCGCGACCGGCCGGCCGGTGGAGCCCGACGTGAACAGGCAGGCGGCGATGCGGTCGGCCGGGAACGCGGGGATCGTTGCACCGGCTTCGGGCTCTTCGCCGGTCGCCGCGGTCTGCCCCTGCTCGCCGATCCGCACCTCCGGCAGCCCGTCGACGCGGCGCTCTGCGCCATCGGTCAACTGGTACAGCGACGCGAACCGGCCGCGCAGATCGGCCACCGTATGCGCGACCAGATTGTTCGGCAGCACGCTCTGCTGATCGCGCAGCAGCGCCGCGAGCAGGCCGACCGCGAAGTTGAACCGGTCGCCGCAGGCATTGAGCATCGCGCCGGACTCCGGCAGCCGGGCGGCCAGGGCGCGCGCCTCGCCGATGAGCTGCCGCACCGTCAGCAGTCGCCCGTCGCGCCAGCCGACCGGCGCCTCGAGCGAGCGGTGCGATACGAACGGCAGCAGCCCGTCGGCCGGCGCGCCGGAGGTCGGCATGGCGTCGGCGGTCATCGCCCGCTCAGGACCGGCGGCCGAACAGCCGGAAGCTCTCGAGGAAGCTCGCATGCGGGAAGTCCGGGTGCGACAGCCGGCGCACGATGTATTCGACGATGAACATCAGCAGCACGCTGGGCGCGGTGATGAAATTCGCCAGCACCGACCACCACCAGGCCCAGCCGGCGGCGAACAGCAGCAGCGATGCGCCGGCCATCGCAGCGAAGTAGGCGGTCCAGGCTACCGTGACCCTGCGAGTGTACAGACGGATCGCCGGCGGCAGCTCGCCATGCACCAGCGTGGCCAGCTTCGTGATCAGCGGCTCGCGACCGGCGCGCAACGTGCCGCCGAACAGCACCCCCAGCCACAGGTTCGTGCCGGCATGCTGGATCAGATAGATCCAGCGCGGGTCCCAGGCGGTGTGCCTGTGGGCGCCCCAGGCGGCCAGCGCCGCCAGCGTCGCGCCGACCACCACCGGCCAGCGCCAGCGGCTGGCCCAGCCGGCCGCCACCGCGATCAGCCAGATCGAGCCCAGCGCGAAGCCGTAGCCGCGCGCCGAACGGTCGTCGCTGACCGTCAGCCAGTGCGCGATCAGCGCGTAACCCACGAGCCCGGCCACCGCCAGCGCGCCGATCAGCACGGCCGCCGGCCTGGGGAGCTCCCTGGCCATCAGCGGGTGCGGTTGGCCTGGATGTGCCCGGCAAGGCTGCGCAGCGAGGAGAAGATGCGGATGTTGTTCTTGTCGTCGGCGCGCAACTGCAGGCCGTAGCGTTTGGAGACCACCAGCGCGATCTCCAGGATGTCGATCGAATCGAGCCCCAGGCCATCCTCGTAGAGCGGCGCTTCGGGATCGATCTCGTCGGGTGTCACCTCCAGGTTCAACGACGACACGCACAGTTCGGCGATTTCGCGTTCGAACACCGGATCGGCCGCGGCGCCGGAAGGCTCCGGCTTGTCAGAAAGGTCGCTCATGTGTCGGATGGAACTGTTCAGGATCGGGCAGGCTTCATCGGCGGCCGGCCATCGGCATGCGGACGGGCATTGTAACGGTTTCGCCCGCTGGGCGAGCCGGCGCGAACCGGCGGGGCCGGGGCTGTTGCGGCGATGCTGGTCGCCCGCCCGCCGCGATCCCGATCGGCTAGAGTAGGGGCGCGTGGGAGGCGAAAAAGTGAAGCTGTGGCGCGGGCTGATGGATGCCTGCGGGCTGATTGCCGGCCTGCTGGTGGGTGGGCTGACGGTGCTGGTCTGCTACGACGTGATCGCCCGCAATGTCGGCTTCGGCAGCGTGCCGTGGATCGTCGAGATCGCCGAATACATGCTGCCGGTGGGCACTTGTTTCGCCGCGCCGTGGCTGATGTTCCAGAATCAACACGTGCGGCTGGACGTGCTGAACCTGGTGCTGTCGCCGGCCGCGCAGCGCCGGCTCGACCGCGGCGCCAGCATTGCCGGCGCGCTGGTGTCGGCGGTGGTCTGCTGGTACTCGCTGGTGGCGATCGCCGATTCGCGGGCAGCCGCCACGATCACGATGAAGGCGCTCAGCTTCCCCGAATGGTGGCTGCTGGCGCCGCTGCCGCTGGGTTTCGGCCTGCTGGCGATCGAATGCGTGCGCCGCCTGTTCGATGAGACGCCGCCGGATTCGTCGCCGGCCGAGGTGGCCACCGCCGGTGAGGCCGCATCCGATGCGGCACGCGAAGCAGGCACGACGGCGACGGCCGGCGGTGCTACAGGCGCCGGGACGGGGGCGCCACGATGATCTGGTGGCAGAGCCTCTCGCTGCTGTTCGGCGTGCTGTCGGTGCTGCTGCTGTCCGGCGTGCCGGTCGGCCTGGCATTCCTGGCGATCAACATCGTCGGCGCGCTGATCTTCCTGGGCGGCGAGCCGGGCCTGATCCTGGTCGCGCGCAACGCGGTGGCCTCGATCAGCAATTTCTCGCTGACGCCGATCCCGTTCTTCCTGCTGATGGGCGAGGTGCTGTTCCACACCGGCCTGGCGATGAAGGCGATCGACGCGTTCGACCGCGCGATCCATCAGGTGCCCGGCCGGCTGGCGGTGGTGGCGATCGTCGCCGGCACGGTGTTCTCGGCGATCTCCGGCTCGACGGTGGCCACGACGGCGCTGCTGGGCAGCCTGCTGCTGCCCGAGATGCTGCGCCGGGGCTACCACCCGCGGATGGCGATGGGCCCGATCATGGCGATCGGCGCGGTCGACATGCTGATCCCGCCGTCGGCGCTGACGGTGCTGCTGGGCAGCCTCGCCGGCATCTCGATCTCCGGCCTGCTGCTGGCCGGCGTGGTGCCGGGGCTCATCATGTCGGTGATCTTCGTCGGCTACATCATGCTGCGGGTCAAGATGAACCCGGCGCTGGCGCCGACCTTCCAGCGCGAGGAGGTCGACGGCTGGCAGCGCTGGAAGCCGATGGTCGTCAACGTGACGCCGCTGGTGCTGATCTTCGTGCTGGTGGTGCTGTCGATGTCGGCCGGCTGGGCCACGCCGACCGAGTCGGCCGCGCTCGGCGCGCTGGCGACGATCCTGGTGTGCTGGCTGTACCGCGCGCTGACCTGGAAGCTGCTGGCGAAGTCGCTGTCGGCCACCGCGGCGATCACCGGCATGATCCTGTTCATCATCGTCGGCGCGACCACCTTCTCGCAGATCCTGGCGTTCTCCGGCGCCACCAACGGCCTGGTGCAGGTCATCACCCAGTCGACCTTGTCGCCCGGCATGGTGCTGGCGCTGATGATGTTCCTGCTGCTGGTGCTCGGCTGCTTCATCGACGAGGTCAGCATGATGCTGATGACCCTGCCGTTCTTCATGCCGATGGTGCAGCACTACGGCTGGGATCCGCTGTGGTTCGGCGTGCTGTTCCTGATCAACATGCAGCTCGGCCTGCTGTCGCCGCCGTTCGGCCTGCTGCTGTTCGCGATGCGCAGCGTGGCGCCGAAGGAGATTCCGACCTCCGAGATCTTCCGCGCGATCGTGCCGTACATGGTGATCGGCATCCTGATGATGCTGCTGGTCGCCTGGGTGCCATGGCTCGCCACCGCGTTTCCGAAATGGATGCTCGGCAGGTAGCGGCGACAGGTGCGCGTCCGCCGGCGGCGGTGCGGCAGGCGGACCACGATGATCATCCACCCGACAACACGTGAAGGAGCGACGATGTCCAAGCATCAGGCGGTATTCCGGCGGTCGGCCATGGCCTTCGTACTGGCGTCGGGGGCGGCCGTCTGGGCATCCTCCGCCTTCGCACATGGCGGCAGCGCGGCCGAGCGGCTGGATGCGACGCAGGCCGCCGCCGCGGTCTGCAAGGGCCAGGTCAGGAGCGTGACGCTGGTGCGGGCTGCGCTGGAACATGCGAAGCAGCATGCGGACCTGAATGCATTCGTGTCGCTCGACGAGGCCGGCGCGCTGGCGGCTGCGCAAGCGGCCGACGCCGCGCGTGCCGCCGGCAAGCCCTGCCTGCCGTTGCAGGGCGTGCCGATCGTCATCAAGGACAACCTGAACGTGGCCGGCATCGCCGGCGTCGGCGCCACGCCGGCGTTGCGCGACTTCAAACCGGCGGCCGATGCGCCGGTGGTGGCGAAGCTGCGCGCCGCAGGCGCGGTGATCATCGGCAAGACCAACATGCACGAACTGGCATTCGGCATCTCCGGCTACAACACCGCATTCAAGACCGGCTCGCAGCCCGGCGTGCGCAATGCCTACGATCCGTCGAAGATGGCCGGCGGCTCGTCGTCCGGCACCGCCGCCGCGATCGGTGCGCGGATCGTGCCGGCAGGCCTCGGTACCGACACCGGTGGCTCGGTCCGCATCCCGTGCGCGCTGAACGGCTGCGCATCGCTGCGTCCGACGGTCGGGCGCTACAGCCAGGAAGGCATCGTGCCGATCTCGCACACCCGCGACACGGCCGGCCCGATGGCCCGTTCGATGGCCGATGTCGAACTGATCGATCGCGTGATCACCGGCGCGGCGCGCATGCGGCCCGCATCGCTGCGGGCGGTGCGGCTGGGCGTGGTGCCGGAGTTCATCGCAGACCTCGATGACGACACCAGGGCCGCCACCGAGGCGGCGCTCGCCCGGCTGCGCAAGGCCGGCGTGCGGATCATCGACGTGCAGATGCCGAAGGTGATGGAGCTGAACGGCGCCGTCGGCTTTCCGGTCGCGGTGCACGAGGCCTACGACGATCTGGCCGCGTACCTGAAGACGAACAATGTCGACGAGGTCGCCAAGGGCATCGGCAGCCCCGACGTCAAGGGCGTGTTCGATGCGATGGTGATGCCCCGCAAGCTGATTCCGCCCGGAGGACAGCCGGTCGACAGCGCGCCGGCCTACAAGGCGGCGCTCGAAACCTCGCGGCCGGCGCTGGTCAAGCTGTATGCGGACACGTTCGCCGCCAACCGGCTCGACGGCATCGTCTTTCCGACGGTGCCGCGGGTGGCGCTCGATGCGACGCCCGAGGCCAGCAGCCCGCAGAACTTCGGCCTGTTCATCCGCAACACCGATCCCGGCAGCAACGCCGGCGTGCCCGGAGTCAACGTGCCGGTGGCGCTGGGCAAGGCGAGCCGCTTGCCGATCGCGATCGAGATCGACGGGCCGGCCGGCAGCGATCGTCGGCTGCTGGCGATCGGCATGGCGATCGAGCAACTGGTCGGAAGGCTGCCGGCGCCGAGGTGAACCGCATCGGGCCCGGGACTGGCATCATGAAGGCCTGACCGGAGCGCGGCGCCGGTCACCGCGAACTGCGAAGGGGCGTTCGATGCCAGGCACCGATGTGGACGACGGCCAGGGACTGCAGCGGTTCCTGTCGGCCCAGGCGCACAGTTTCGACGGCGCGCTGGCGGAGCTGCGCGCCGGCAGCAAGCGCGGTCACTGGATCTGGTACGTGCTGCCGCAGCTTCGCGGGCTCGGTGTCAGCCATGCGTCGCGTCTCTACGGCATCGCGTCGATCGACGAGGCCCGCGCGTACCTCGCGCATCCGACGCTCGGCGCGCGGCTGCGCGAATGCGTCGCCGCGATCGGCGCGCACCGCGAGCGGCGCCGCATCGAGGAGATCCTCGGCGAGCTCGATGCGATGAAGTACCGGTCGTGCCTGACGCTGTTCAAGCTGGTCGACGGGCCCGGTTCGGTCTTCGCGCAGGCGCTCGCCGATTTCTTCGGCGGCGAGGATGATCCGCGCACGCTGGAGCTGCTCGGTCTCGGGCGGCCGGCGCACGATCGGTGACGCGGCCCGGCTTCAGGCGGTCGGGGCGCGATCGATGAAGCCGATCACGCTGCAGATCCGGCCGTCGCGCAGACGCACGACGTCGCTGCCCTCGATCGGCGGCACCGTTCCGTCCGGCCCCAGCGACCACGACAGCCGCACGTAGTCGCCGTGT
Organism: Burkholderiaceae bacterium; assembly: GCA_036826495.1. Taxonomy (GTDB): domain Bacteria; phylum Pseudomonadota; class Gammaproteobacteria; order Burkholderiales; family Burkholderiaceae_E; genus DAISWF01. The sequence continues at coordinate 6,651 of DAISWF010000101.1, read as the reverse complement.
CCGTCGGGCTTGCCGGTCAGCCGGAAGCGAAAGCCCGGAAAGCGTTCATGCACCGCGCCGACCAGTCCGCTGATCTGCGCGGCGCCGTCGCCGCGCATCAACGGGTCGACGTAGGTCGCGTCGCGGGTCCAGTGCCTGTCCAGCACCGCCATCCGCTGCTGCGGGTTTGATTCGTTCCAGGTCTCGATGTAGGCTTGGGCGATGGTTGCTGCGTCGACCATGGCGGGCTCCTTCGATATGGGCGGTTTCGGGTGTCGCGGATCCTGCGTAGCGGGATCCGGTGACACACAGCGTACGAAGAGTCCGCGGCGAGGTCGATGACCTCGGAGGTCATCGAGCCGTTCGTCAGCGTCACCGTCATGTCCCTGGAAACCTGGTATCCCGTGATCAAGGCGACCCACGTCGGCCTGGCTCTGCTGAGCGGCGCCGTGTTCGCCGGCCGCGGCCTCGGCGTGCTGCTGGGTGCCACCACGCCGATGGCCAGGCCGGTGCGGCGGCTGAGCCAGGGGATCGACACCGCGCTGCTGGCGGCC
>DAISWF010000101.1:0-6108 GCA_036826495.1 Burkholderiaceae bacterium | reverse complement strand
TGGTGATCCTGCAGCTCAACCCGTTCGCGGTGTCGTGGCTGGCCGCCAAGCTGGCGCTGCTGGTCGCCTACATCGTGTTCGGCATCCTGGCGCTGCGGCGCGCGCCGACCCTCGCCGGCAAGCTCGTCTGCTACGTGATCGCGCTGCTGTGCTTCACGACGATGGTGTCGATCGCCCGCAGCCACGATCCGCTCGGCTGGCTGCGCATGTTCGCCGGCGCGGCAGCGTGACCGGCGCGCGGCTCGTGCACGACCGGAGCTGAAGCGCAGCGCCGGGCGCCGACCGTGCGCTACCCTTCTGGGGGCTCTATGATGGCGGCCGGGCCATTCAACAGGTATCGGAGGATGTCGCGATGAAGTACCGCAAGCTGGGAACGACCGGTCTGGACGTGTCGGCGCTGTGCCTGGGCTGCATGACCTACGGCGAGCCGTCGCGCGGGACGCACCCGTGGTCGCTCGACGAGGCGGCGAGCCGGCCGCTGTTGCAGCGGGCGGTGGAGGCGGGCATCAACTTCTTCGATACCGCCAACGTCTATTCCGACGGCACCTCCGAGGAGATCGTCGGCCGTGCGCTGCGCGAGTTCACGCGCCGCGAGGAGGTGGTGATCGCCACCAAGGTGCATGGCCGCATGCACAAGGGCGCCAACGGCGCCGGCCTGAGCCGCAAGGCGATCATGCAGGAGATCGACGCCAGCCTGAGGCGGCTGGGCACCGACTACGTCGACCTCTACCAGATCCACCGCTTCGACCCGCGCACGCCGATCGAGGAGACGCTGGAGGCGCTGCACGACGTCGTGAAGGCCGGCAAGGCCCGCTACATCGGCGCCTCGTCGATGTACGCCTGGCAGTTCGCGAAGATGCTGCATACCTCGCGGCTGCACGGCTGGACGCGCTTCGTGTCGATGCAGAACTACGTGAACCTGCTCTATCGCGAGGAGGAGCGCGAGATGCTGCCGTTGTGCGCGGCCGAGGGCATCGGCGTGATCCCGTGGAGCCCGATCGCCCGCGGCCGGCTGGCGCGCCCCTGGGATACGCAGACCGAGCGTTCGCGCACCGACGAGTTCGGCAGCACGTTGTTCGGCCGCACGCAGGAGGCCGACCGGGCGGTGGTCGAGCGGGTGGCCGAGGTGGCCGCGCAGCGCGGCGTGCCGATGGCGAGCGTCGCATTGGCCTGGGTGCTGGCCAAGCCGATGATCACCGCGCCGATCGTCGGCGCGTCGCGCGCCGGGCATCTGGACGATGCGCTGGCGGCGCTGGATCTGAAGCTGTCGGCCGACGAGATCGCACGGCTCGAGGAGCCCTATCTGCCGCATGCGGTGGTCGGGTTCGCCTGAGGCCGCACGTGCGGCTGTTCGCTGCCGGCCGCGCACCGTGGTTTTCGACCCGGCGCACATCGTCGTCGTCGATGCCCGCGCCGCGTCGGTGCAGTTCGTGAAGAAACCGGAGTGACGATGAAACTGATCGGCATGCTCGATTCGCCCTACGTGCGCCGCGTCGCGATCTCGCTGCAGCTCATGGGGCTGCCGTTCGAGCATCGGTCGCTGTCGGTGTTCCGCGGCTTCGACGAGTTCAGCACGATCAATCCGGTCGTCAAGGCGCCCACGCTGATCTTCGACGACGGCACGGTGCTGATGGATTCGACGCTGATCCTCCAGTATTGCGAGGCGCTGGCGCCGCCGCGCAGCCTCGTGCCGGCGGGCGCGCAAGCGCTGCGGCACGAACTGCGGCTGACCGGCCTGGCGCTGGCGGCCTGCGAGAAGAGCGTGCAGATCGTCTATGAGCACGGGTTGAGGCCTTCCGAGAAGCTGCACCAGCCCTGGCTCGAACGGGTCACCGGGCAGATGCGCGCCCCCTGCGGCGAACTCGAGGCCGAGATCACCCGGCGGCCGCCGGACATCTCCTCGGCCGGCCTCACGCACGGCGGCGTCGGCGTCGCGGTGGCCTGGCATTTCATCCGGCAGATGACCCCATCGGCCGTTCCCGCCGCCGATTATCCGGCGCTGGTCGCCTGCTCGTCACGCGCCGAGGCGCTGCCGGAATTCCGCGCGGCGCCGCACGGCGACGGCACCTATTGCGCCGACGTCAGATCTTGAACGCCTTCTGGATGTCCGGCCGCACCAGGTCCACGTACTCGCGGTGCTTGCGCAGGAAGCCGGCGATGAACTGGCACACCGGAATCACCTGCTTGCCCTGCGCGCGGACGTCATCGAGCGCATGACGGGCGAGCTTCGAGCCCAGCCCCTTGCCCTCGAAGGCGTTGTCGACCTCGGTGTGCGTGAACATCACCGCTTCGCTCAGCACGTTGTATTCGGCGAAACCGGCGAGCGCGCCATCGGCGTGGATCTCGTAGCGATGCAGCCCGGTGTTGTTCGACAACCTGATGTCCATGCCGGCAGACTCCTGGTCCTAGAATCCCACTTCGACGAACGCCTGCGGCCCGCCGTAGCGATAGTCGACCCGCCCCTTGAACGAGCCGTTGCCTTCGACCCGGTAGTCGTTGTAGCGATAGCCCACGCCCAGGCCGATGTTCGGCGTCATGCGGTACACCAGGTTCGCCTGCAGGTTCAGCAACTGGCCGTCATCGCCGCGCAGCTTCATCTTGAAGACGTCGGCACGGCCCGACAGCACCCAGCTCGGCGTCAGCGCCAGGCCGGCGTAGATGCCCACCGTCGGCAGCGGCACGGTGCGCTGCTCCTCTTCGACCGCCACCGCGACCGGCCGGCCGTTGACGGTGCCCGTGCCGGCCAGCGACACCTGGAAGTCGGTGATGTGCAGCCCCAGCGTGCCGCCGATCTCGACCTGCGGGCTGCGCACGAACGAGTAGCCGGCGCTGGCGCGGTAGACACGGGTATCGAAGCGGCCGTCGATCTCGGCGGCGAACGCGGTGTCGCCGACGATCACCGGCCCGCCCAGCGGATCCTGGCGGCCGCTGCGCTTCAGCGAGAAGTACTCGAACTCGGCGCGCCACCGGCTGTCGATCCGCATGCCGGCCAGCAGCGAGGCCAGGGTCTTGCGGTCGGGCAGCCCCAGCTCCTGCTCCAGCCTGAGGTTCGTGCCGGTGAAGGCACCGGCACGCTGGTCCACCCGCACCTCGGAATCGATGTCCGGACGGTAGGCCCCGACCTGAACCCAGAAACGCTGGTTCAATCCGTCGGTGACGGACTGCGCCAGCGCCGGCGGGCCGATCAGCAGCAGTGCGGCGCCGGCCGATGCGGCCAGCAGGCATTCACGGATCCGCAGCGGAAGAGCTCGAGTCATACGACACTAGCTTACACAATTACCGTGCGGCGGTACGCAGCAACCGGATCGGTTACGCTGATGATTGCGGCGGGCCGGCCGCCGCCGCCGCGGTCATCCCGATACCGGAACACCCGGCCACCCCTGCAGGAGCGACACGGTTGAGCAACGAGGCAGGCACGCATGCCGAAGGCGTGATCGGATTCTACGACCGCCATCCGATCAACGAGGATGAGATCCTGGCCAAGCTCGCAGCGCGCGGCGTGGCGCTCGACACGCTGACCGAGGAGCAGCTCAAGGATTTCGACCAGGACCACTATGGCGGGGTCGATGTCGTCGAGGCGCTGGCCGAGCGCGCCGGAATCGCCGCCGGCCACCACGTGCTGGACGTCTGCAGCGGCATGGGCGGGCCGGCGCGCTGGATCGCCCACCGCTACGGCTGCCGCGTCACCGGGCTGGACTTCACCGCCAGCCGGGTCGAGGCGGCGCGCCGGCTCACGCGACGGGTCGGGCTCGAAGAGCGGGTCGATTTCGAGCACGGCGATGCCACCGCGATGCCGCTGCCCGATGCGCGGTTCGACGTGGTGATCAGCCAGGAGGCCTGGCTGCACATCCCCGACAAGCAGGCGGTGATCCGCGAATGCGCACGGGTGGTCCGGCCGTCGGGGGTCATCGCGTTCACCGACGTGATCGCGCGCGCGCCGCTCGCGGCCGACGAAGCGGGCCGGCTCGCCCGCGAGATGCATGCTCCACGCGTGGCCGATCAGGAGCTGTACCCGCGGCTGCTGCGCGAGCACGGCTGCATCGTCGAATCCGTCGAGGACCTGTCGCGGCAATGGGCCGAGGTGCTGGTCGCGCGGCTCGCGATGTACCGCTCGCTGCGTGACACCACCGTGGCGAAGTTCGGCGACGCGCACTTCGATGCCTGGGACCGTACCTATGCGTTCTTCGTCGGGCTGTTCGTCGCCGGCCGGCTGGGCGGCACGCGCATCGTCGCCCGGCGGGCGGCCGCATGATGACGCGTCCGCCGCCCGATCGCGACCGTATGACGACGCGCCCGCTGCCCGATCGCGACACGATCGCCGGCCTGCCGGAGTTCGCCCGCCTGGGCGTTGCCGACATCACCGCGGTGGCCGCAGCCGATGAAGCGCACGCCGCTCACGGGGTGCTCGGCACCACGGCGCTGCTCGGCTTCGACACCGAATCGCGGCCCACGTTCATCCGCGGCGAAAGCTCCGAGGGGCCGCACGTGGTGCAGTTCGCGACCAGCCATCATGCGTGGGTGTTCCAGCTCAACGATCCGATCTGCCGCGAGGTGGTCGTCGAGCTGCTGCATTCGCCGTCGGTCGTCAAGGTCGGCTTCGGCCTGTCCACCGACCGGCAGCGGCTGGCGGCGAAGCTGGGAGCCGAGCCCAGGGCATTGATCGACGTCGACGTGCTGTTCCGCCAGCGCGGTTATCGCAAGGAGGTCGGCGTCAAGGCGGCGGTGGCGCTGGTGTTCGGGCAGCGCTTCGTGAAGTCGCGCCGGCTCACCACGTCGAACTGGGCGAGCCCGCGGCTGTCGCCGGCGCAGCTCGTCTATGCCGCCAACGACGCCTATGCGGCGATCCGCGTCTATCAGGCGCTGCCCGACGTGCCGGCCGATCCGTCGGCCGATGTGCTGGCCGGCACTCGCGGCCTCCTGCCGTAAGCGCGTATGCCACCCCCGGACGCTGCCGGGAGCCGCAAGCACGCATCGCCACCCGGCCGCCGCTCACACCGTGAGCGCCCGGTACACCTTCGACAGTTCCGCCGGCAGATCGCTGACGTCGTCGATGACCAGGTAGCGGTCGGGCGCGCACATCCGGCGCAGATAGTCGTGGCCGGCCGGATCGATCGTCACGCAGAAGGTCTCGACGCCCTGCCGCTCGGCCTCGCGCAGCGCCTGCGCGGTGTCCTGGATGCCGTACTCGTCGTCATTGCGGTGCGGCCCGTAGTCGTGATCCTCCGGATAGCCATCGGAGATGATGATCAGCACCTTCAGACGCGCCGGCTGATGCGCGAGCCTGGTCAGCGCATGACGGATCGCCGGCCCCATCCGGGTCGAGCGGCGCGGCTCGATCGCCGCGAGCGAGGTCCATACCCGCTGGCCGGGCCGGTCGTCGAAGTCCTTCGCGACGTGGAACTCGACCTTGTGCCGGCCGTCGCCCGAGAAGCCGTAGATCGCATGCTGGTCGCCCAAGGTCACCAGCGCATCGCTCATCAGCGCCAGCGATTCCTTCGCGACGTCGCTGACGCGGCGCTTCGGGGTCTGCATCGCCGGATCGGGCGCGCCGCCGTAGCCGCCATAGAGGTAGGGGAAGTCTTCTGCAGCCGTGCCGGCGGCGGCCGGCGCGGCCGCCTTCGTGTCGGGGTCGGGCACCGGAAAATCGGTCGATGCGCTCATGTCGACGAGAAAGGCCGCAGCCACGTCGCGCAACGCCCGATCGCGACGGGTGTAGAGACGATCGTCGGTCGCCTGCCCGCTGCGGCGGTCGATGATCGCTTCGATCACGCCGTCCAGCTCCAGCTCCTCGCCGTCGCTGACGCGATGCACGCGGTGCCAGGAAGCAGGGCGGATGAAGCCGAAGCGACGCTTGACCTGGTGGGCCAGCACCGCATGGCGGCGGCGTACGTCGCGGATGAAGCCGACGTCGTCGCCGGTCAGCTTGTGCTCGAACACCCGGCACCAGCCCTTCAGATACGTCTGGTTCAGGTAGTCCCATTCGTCGTACAGGAAGCTCCGGAGCTCGCCCTCGTCGGGCCAGCCGCGCGGCGGTGGTGCCCGCGCCGGCACGGGCCGGCGCGACGGCGATGCGTCCTCGCTCTCGTCCGCTGCCGTCGTGTCCTCTTC
>DAISWF010000100.1:0-18250 GCA_036826495.1 Burkholderiaceae bacterium | reverse complement strand
ACATGCTGTACTCGTCGGGCACCACGGGCCGGCCCAAGGGCGTGATGCTGCCGCTGACGCTGGAGGCGATCGACACGGTGAGCCCGTCGCTCCATCTCAGCCGTCAGGCTTATGGCATCGATGCCGACGGCGCGGTGCTGGTGCGGCCCGACGGCCAGGTGGCCTGGCGGGCCGACCGGCCGCCGGCCGACCCGCTGGCGCTGATCGACCGGGTGCGCGGCGCCGGCGAACCGATACACACCGCCGCCGACGTGGAAGCTGCCTCCGGGGCGGCCCGAGCCGCCCCGTCCTCCCCCGAATTTCAGGAGATCACCGATGGGCGCTGACGAAACGACGATGGCCGATGCGGCCGCCCGCCGCGCACTGAAGGAGGATCTGGCGCGCAATCACTGCCGGATCGCGCAGCCCGAGGACCCGCCGCTGTTCACCCGCGAGCCGAACTCGCCGTCGGTGTCGACCCACTGGCGCTGGCGCGAGCTCGAACCGCTGCTCGAGCGGATCGGCCGCGAGGTCGATCTGGCTTCGAGCGGGCCGCGGCGCACGTTGCGGCTGCAGGACCCGGGGCTGCCGTACGGCACGACGCCGACGATGTGGGCATCGATCCAGGTGATCCTGCCCGGCGAGGTCGCGACCGCGCACCGGCACACCGCCAACGCGTTCCGCTTCATCATGCACGGCAGCGGCGCCTGGACCACCGTCGACGGCGAGAGCTATCCGATGAACGAGGGCGACCTGGTGCTGACGCCGACGCAGTGCTGGCACGACCACGTGCATCGCGGCGACGCGCCGATGATCTGGCTCGACGTGCTGGACATCTCGCTGATGCGGGCGATGCATGCGACGTTCTTCGAAGGGTATTCGCAGCCGGTGCAGCCGCTGCTCGAGGTGCCCGACGCGAGCTGGCGCAGATACGGCAGCGGCCTGCTGCGGCCGCCGGGCACCGCCGGTGCGGGCGGGCCCAATCCGCTGCTCGCCTATCCGGCGAAGGTGACCGACGAGGCGCTGGCGCAGGCGCGCGGGCTGCCGGCCGACCCGTGCGACGACGTGGTGCTGGCCTATGTCGATCCGCGCAACGGCGGGCCGGTGATGACGACGATCGACTGCCGGGCGCAGGTGCTGCGGCCGGGCTTCCGCGGCCGCGCCCGCCGCCAGGTCGGCAGCAAGATCTACTACGTGGTCGACGGCAGCGGCACGACCATCGTCGACGGCCGCCGCTTCGACTGGAGCAGAGGCGACTTCTTCACGGTCGCGCCCTGGGCCTGGCACGAGCATTCGAATCCGCACGACGGCGATGCGCGGCTCTTCGCGGTCAGCGACGCGCCGGCGCTGAAGGCGCTCGGCTACTACCGTGAGGAGGTGGGCGCGGAGCAAGTGGGCGCCGAGGTCAAGCGATGAGGATCGCATCGTTCGACAACCACCGCGTCGGTCTGGTCGAGGGCGAGCAGATCTACGACGTCACGCCGGCGCTGCCGGCGGCGCTCGATGCGCTGCCGCAGCAGCGGATCAACTGGCTGATCGCCAACTGGGCGCAGATGAAGCCGAAGCTGCAGGCGGCGCGCGCCGGCGCGAGCGGCCTGCCGCGCGGCAGCCTGCGGCTGCTGGCGGCGAACCCGGCGCCGCCGCATGTGTTCGCGGCGCCGGCCAACTATCGCAGCCACATCGGCGAGCTGGGCAGCCGCTCGGTCACCAAGGGCGGCCGCAGCGCCCGCGAGCAGGGCTTCTTCCTGAAGGCGCCGGGCTCGGTGATCGGCGACGGCGGCACGATCACGTTGCGCAGGGGATCGGCGCGCCGCTTCGATCACGAGTGCGAGCTCGCGGTGATCATCGGCCGCGGCGGCCGCGACATCCCGCGCGAACGCGCGCTCGAGCATGTGTTCGGCTATGCCTGCCTGATCGATGCGACGATGCGGATCGAGTCGGGCACCCACGAGGAAGAGCGCTCGATGCGCAAGTCGTTCGAGGGCTTCACGCCGCTCGGGCCGTATCTGGTGACGGCCGACGAGGTGCCCGATCCGCAGGCGCTGGCCAGCCGGCTGTGGGTCAACGACTCGCTGCGCCAGCAGGCGCAGACCCGCGACATGATCGTCGGCGTGGCCGAGCTGATCGAGCTGATCTCGTCGGTGCTGCCGCTTTCGCCGGGCGACGTGATCGCCAGCGGCACGCCCGAGGGGGTCGGCCCGTTCGTCCCCGGCGACACGCTGCGCATCGCGATCGATGGGGTCGGCGACATGCGGGTGCAGGTGCGCGAGCAGGAGAAACCGTCACCACGGCCGTGGTGACGGTCACGTTGTCACAAGAATTTCGAAAGGTGAATCGATGTTGAGAGTGTTCGTACGATCGCTGCTGGGCGCACTGGCATTGGCTTGCGCGGTCGCGGCAACGCCTGCCGCGGCGCAAGGGGATGCCGCCTGGCCGTCGCGGCCGGTGCGCGTCGTCGTGCCGTTCCCGCCGGGCGGCGGCATCGACGTGATGGTGCGCGCGCTGGGCCAGGAGCTGTCGCAGCGCTGGGGTCAGCCGGTGGTCATCGAGAACAAGGCCGGCGCGGGCTCGCTGATCGGCGCCGAGCTGGTGGCGCGCGCGCCGGCAGACGGCTATACGCTGCTCGCGACGGTCAATCAGACGATGATCGCGAACCGGTTCCTCTACAAGTCGCTGCCGTACGATCCGGACCGCAGCTTCGAGCCGATCATGATGCTGGCGATCAGCGATCAGTTCCTGCTCGCGCACACGGGGCTGGCGGCCAACGATCTGAAGGAGGCGGTCGCGCTGGCCCGCAAGCAGCCGGGCGGGCTCAACTACGGTTCGTTCGGCAACGGCAGCCAGCCGCACCTGCTGTACGAGACGCTGCGGACGCGCGAAGGCATCGAACTGACCCACGTGCCGTACAAGGGCATCGCGCCGAACCTGACGGCGCTGGCGGCCGGCGAGGTGGTGCTGGGCACCGGCAGCCTGGCGGTCGCGCAGCCGATGATCACCGCGGGCCGCATCAAGCCGATCGCGGTGGCCGGCTCGCGGCGGGTGCCGCAGTTCCCGAACGTGCCGACCGTCGAGGAGCAGGGCTATCCCTATGCGAAGGCGTCGATCTGGTACGCGCTGTTCGCGCCGGCCGGCACGCCGGCCGCGATCACCGACCGCATCCGCAACGACGTGCGCGCGATCCTCAACGATCCGGCGTTCGCCGCGGCCAACGCGACGTCGAAGGGCCTGACGGTGGTCGCCGGCGACCGCGCGCAGCTCGAAAAGACGATCGCCGACGACACGCGGCTGACCGCCGAGCAGGTGAAGGCGGCGAAGGTGACGCCGGAATGACGGGCCCCCGGGTGTGAGGCGTACACCACACCCGGCGTTCCCCCTGATGGCCGGCCATGCGCGCGCCGGCTACGATCGATGGTGATTCTCCACACACCAACACACAACGCAGGGAGGTATCACCATGGTTCGCGCACGTCATCTCATCGCCATCGCCGCGCTCGCGGCCTGCGCGCTTCCGGCACCGGCCGCCTGGGCGGCCGATCCGGAGTCGGGCCTGGCGGCGGTCTACAACGACCGGCTCAACGGCCGCAAGACCGCCAACGGCGAGAAGTACAACCGCAACAAGCTGACCGCGGCTCACAAGACGCTGCCGTTCGGCAGCAACGTGCGCGTGACCAATGCCGCCAACAAGAAGTCGGTGGTGCTGCGGATCAACGACCGCGGCCCGACGCAGGCCGGGCGCGTGCTCGACATCTCGCCGGCGGCCGCCAAGGCGCTGGGCATCCATCCGCGCGGCATGGCGAAGGTCGACGTCGAGCCGATGGCGAAGTGATTCGCGCGGTCCGTGCGGTGCGGCCCGGCGATCGTTCGCCGGGCCCACCGTCGCATCAGACGAACGTCATCCCCAGCCACTCGGCGACGATCGCCGGCTTCGGCTGGTTCTCGATCTCGACGCTGACCTCGTGCGTCACCTCGAGCTTGCCGCCGCCCTTGTCATCGATGCTCTTCAGCTTGAAGCGGCCGCGCACCCGCGAGCCGGCCGGCACCGGCGCCATGAAACGCAGCCGGTTGAAACCATAGTTGACACCCATCTTCGCCTCCGCGATCCGCGGCACCGCCTGATAGGCCATCGCCGCCATCAGCGACATCGTCAGGAAGCCATGCGCGATGCTGCCGCCGAACGGCGTGGTCGCCTTCGCGCGCACCGGGTCGACGTGGATGTAGTAGTGATCGTGGGTGAGGTCGGCGAACTTGTCGATCATCGACTGGTCGATCGCGAACCATTCCGATACGCCGACCTCCTTGCCGACATTGCCGCGCACCTCGGCGAGCGATGCGGTGCGAACAGGGCCTTCCATGCGGTCTCTCCGTCAGAGTGTGGATAGCAGGTGGTGGCGGCGCGCTCAGCGCGTGCCGACGACGATCACGTCCGGCGCGGGCGGATCGGCATACAGCCGGCGCACCAGCGCATCGCGCCGTTCGAGGGCGGCGCGCTGGTTGATGTAGCCCTTGTCGGTCAGCTCGTTGCCGTCGATCGACGGCGGCTCGGTCATCAGCAGCGCCCGCGTGATCCGCAGGCTGGAGCCGGGGTTCGCCTCGTTGTGGCGCGCGAGGCCGCCGCGCACGCATTCGATGACCCTGGGATCGGCGACCAGCTCGGCGACGCCGGCGTCGGGCCGGCCGGCCAGCGCGCGGCAGGCCTCGAGATTGATCCAGGCGAGCAGCCCGACGTATTCGCGGTCCTGACCGGCGACCAGCGCATCCTGGATCACCGGCGAGGCGGCGGCGATCGCCGCGACCCGCAGGGTGCCGACATGCACGAAGGTGCCCGAGGTCAGCTTGAAATCCTCGACGACGCGGCCGGCGAACACCAGCCCCTGCGACGGATCGTCGGGGTCGACGAAGGTGCCGGCATCGCCGATCCTGTAGAAGCCCTCCTCGTCGAACGCCGCCTCGGTCAGGTCGGGCCGGCCATGATAGCCGGGGGTCACGATGACGCCGCGCAGCCGCAGCTCGTACTTCGGGCCGGCCGGCACCAGCTTCAGCTCGACGCCGGGGAACGGCAGGCCGATCAGCCCCACCCGCTCGGTGTTCCAGTAGGTCGAGGTCGCGGTCGGCGCGGTCTCGGTCGATCCCCAGCCGGTGATGAACACCAGCCGGTGGCCGGTGTGGCGCACCGCCAGCGCCTGCATCCGCTGGTACAGCGAATCGGGCAGCGTCGCGCCGCCGTAGGCGAGCAGCCCCAGGTCCTTGAAGAACGAACGCGCGAGCGCCTCGTCCTGCTCGAGCGCGGTGGCCAGCGCCGCATAGCCGGCCGGCACGTTCGCGTAGTAGGTCGGCGACAGCTCGCGCAGGTTGCGCAGCGACTCGTCGAACTGGCCAGGCAGCGGCCGGCCGTCGTCGATGTACAAGGTGCCGCCCTCGGCCAGCAGGCCGTTGAATGCGGCGTTGCCGCCCATCGTGTGGTTCCACGGCAGCCAGTCGAGCACCAGCGGCAGCGGTTCATCGGGTCTGCGCGGCCGCGCCTGCTGCGACATCGCGACGTTGGCGCACATCATCCGCTGGGTGTTGATCACCGCCTTCGGCATGCCGGTGGAGCCCGACGTGAAGAGCAGCTTGCCGACGGTATCCGGCGTCAGCCGGGCATAGGCCTCGTCGACGGCGGCGGTGGGCCGGGTCGCGGCGAGCCCGGCATAGGCCCTGCTCGGCCGGTTCGCCGGCGGCCGCTCGACGTGCACCAGGGTCACGTGTTGCAGATCGAGGGCGGCCAGCGCGCGCTCGAACATCGGACCGTCCTGCACCATGACGACGCCGGGCCGGATCAGGCCGAAGATGAACTTCAGCTTCTCGTGGTCCTGGCTCAGCAGCGAATAGGCCGGCGACACCGGCGCGGCCGGCAGGCCGGCCTGCATCGCCGCGAACGTCATCAGCGCATGCTCGAGCGAGTTGCCCGACAGGATCGCGACCGGCCCCGGCGTCACCGCCTGCAGGTCGAGCAGCGCCTGGGTCAGCGCGTCGACCGTCGCGCGCGCCTCGCGATAGCTGACGCGCCGCCACGCACGCTCGGGGCCGCGGCGCTGCGCCAGCCAGGTGTGATCGGGACGTTCGGCGCTCCAGCGGCGCAGGAACGTCAGCAGGCTGTTCTCGTACGGCTTCAGCGGGATCCGCGAACGCATCACCAGCACGCCGTCGGGGCGGCGATCGACGTCGATGTCGCGCGGCAGCCAGTCGATCCGGCGAAACGGCGCGGCCTGCGTGGGTAGGCGATCCATCGGGGGTGTCTCCTGCGATCTGCAACGCCAGTGTACCGTGGCGGTCGGCCTGCGCCGGCGGCCGCCCGTGCGCGCCCGCGCATGCCCGCGCCAGCGCTTGCCCGACCGCGCCCGACGCGCCTGTCCGTGCCTGCCGGCTCTTGCGGCGCGCGAAGGTTTGCGCTGCAATCGGCGTTCCACGCCGGGAGTCCGGGAGATCGTCATGTCCCACCTTCTTTCCCGCCTCTTTCCTCGCCTCCTCCCCCGCCTTCATTCCGGCCTCTTCTGCTGTCTAGCCGCGTGCGTGGCCGCATGGCCGTTCAGCCCGCCCGCGGCGGCAGCGGGCCTGCAGTTCCGCGTGCATCCGATCGTCGACGAGCAGTTGGGCGGCATGGTGTTCGCGACGATCAGCGTGCCGGTCCAATGGAAAGTCACCAGCCAGGTCCGCTGGACCTGGGCCGATGCCAGCGTGCCGATGCGCTCGTGGGCACGCGTCGAGTCACCCGACGGCTCGGCCTGGATCGAGTTCTTCCCGGCCGAGGTCTTTTACTGGCTGCAACCGGTGCGCTCACCGGTGCCGATCGGGCGGCGCACCCTCGGCATGATCCATGCGCCGGGCGTCGGGCTGCAGGATGCGATGAACAACTTCGTGATCGGCCCCTTTCGCGGGCGGATGCAGAACCTGCAGCGGGTCGACCAGCGGCCGATCGATCCGGCGCGGCTGTCGGCGGCGTTCAACCAGCCGCCGATACCCGGCGAGGCGATGCGTGTGCGGCTGCGCTACACGCTGAACGGCCGGCCGGTCGACGAGGACGTCTACGGCCTGCTGGGCGCAGCCAACCGGGTGCCCTATACCGGCCCGCAGGGCACCTGGTACGAAAGCCACCGCCCGCTGTGGTTCGCGCATGCCTATGGCGCCACCGACGGCCAGCTTCCGCAGGTGTATCCGCTGCTCGCCTACATCGTGTCGACATTGCGGCTCGATCCGACGTGGCAGGCGCGGCGCGAGCAGGTGCAGCAGCAGATCAACGACGAGTTCAACCGGAACATCGCGCGCGGTTACGCGCAGATCCAGGCGGCCGCGCAGACGTCGCGGACGATCAGCGCGAACAACGATGCGATGCTGTCATCGATGCAGGCGCAGCGGCAGATCCAGGCGCAGCGCGATGCCGCGGTGCGCGCGGCCAATCAGGCGGCGAGCAGCGGCGGCAGCAGCTTTTCGGACTATCTGCGCGGCACGACGCGGATGCGCGATCCGTACTGGGGCGAATCGGCGCAGTCGTCGAACTATTCGTATCACTGGACCGACGGCCAGGGGAACTACCGGGCGTCGAACGATGCGTCCTTCAATCCGAACATCGGCGCCGGCGGCGGTCCGAACTGGACACGGATGGACGCGGTCCGCTAGTGGCCGGGCCGGCGGGCAGTCATAGCGGACAACAGCGGGGCGGCCTCAGCCGCGGGCCAGCCGCAGGTACAGCAGCGCGCCGGTGCGGGCGGTGATCGGCATGTGGTGCACGCCCTTGGGCGCGACGTGGAAGGTCCCCGCCGTCATCAGCCGGTCGCCGAGCGCCACCTCGCCTTCCAGCACGATGCATTCCTCGGTGCCCGCATGATCGTGCTCGGCGAGCACCGAGCCCGGCTGCATCCGCAGCAGCAGCGACGTGCTGTCGGGCCCGTTGTAGATCACGCGCGCCTCGATGCCCGGCTGATACGGCACCCAGCGGCCGGCGCCGGGCAGCACCGTGATCGTTCCGTCGGCATCGGCGCCGCCGCGGGCGCGGCGCAGCAGCGAACGGCGCATCCGCGCGCGCTCGTCCGCGGTCGGCTCCAGCGGTTCCAGCGCCTGCGCGAGCCGGTCCGTCAGCGCCGGGTCGAACGGGACCGGATCCGGGATGTCGTTCACTCGTCACCTCGTTCGGCATCCGCGGCACCCGGCGCGCCCAGCAGACCCCGCAACGCCTGCAGCGCGAACCGCACATGCGACTTCACGGTGCCCAGCGGCATCGCCAGATGCGCGGCGATCTCGCTTTGCGACAGGCCGCGGAAGTACGCGAGCGCGATGACCTGCCGCTGCACCGGCGCCAGCGCCGACATCGCCTCGTGCAGCGCGCTGTCGCGCTGCCAGGTGTCCAGCGCCGCCAGCGGGTCTTGCGGCCCGTCGCGGTCACCGGACGCCCCATGAGACCCACTGAGCGACTGGGCCTGCTGATCGGCCAGCGACGCCGCATCGTCGACCGTCTCGGCCGGATCGGCCCGCCGCAGCGCGTCGATCGCGCGGCTGCGCGCGATCGTCAGCACCCAGGCGAGCGGCCGGCCGCGGGCCGGGTCGTAGCGGGCCGCCTGCTGCCACACCTGCAGGAAGCTGTCGGCGACGACCTCCTCGGCCAGCGTGCGCAGCCGGGTGATCCGCAGCACCAGCCCGAACACCGTGCTCACGCACTGCTCGTAGAACTCGGCGAGCGCGGCCTCGTCGCGGGCGGCCATCCGTTCGATCAATGCCAGGCCGGGGTTGGCCACGGGTGCCGCAATCCCGGCCGCCGCCCCGGCAACCGCCGCCGGCCGCTCGAAGACCGCCGCGGACGGCTCGCCGGGCGCTGGCGTCGACCCCGGGACGGACATCGGATCGTTCCCTCCGGACACCCGCCCGCCGATTGCCGTCTGCACACCGTTCTCCATCGCTTTCCCGCACTACGTGAGCCGGGCCGCGACCGGATGAGGCGTTTGATCCGATTCCGCGCGGGCCGCGTAGATCGGAACGGCCGGGGACATCCAGGGGCGCCCGGCCGCCGGAGATTATGTCACCACCGGCAGCCGTCCGGCCAGGCGCAGCCGCTGACCGCCGCGCCGGTCACTTCGGCCGCGGCCGCGTCAGGTCCTTGCGGGCCGGCTGCCAGCGGCCGGCCCGCATCTCGCGCACCGCGTGGGCGACCGCCAGGCCGACGTTGCGGGTTTCCTCGAGCACCGCTTCATCGGCGTCCAGCGTGTCGTGGCTGGTCGCATAGGGCTCGTAGTAGCCGATGAACCGGTCGAGCCGGGCGATGTCGCCGGCGTCCAGCAGCCCCATCCAGTCCAGCCAGTCCGACAGCGCACGGCGCGAGCCTTCGATGCCGGCGACGTCGCCGTGCACGACGACGCCGTAGACCCGACCGTCCAGGTGCTTCGGATAGTCCCAGCCGGCCAGCTCCACCTCCTTGGCCTTGGCCGGATCCTTGCCATGGGTGGTCGTGGGGTCGGGATTGCCGCCGTCGGCGCAGACCAGCCGGTCGATCATCAGCTTCAGCGGGCTCGGCGACTGGTACCAGTAGACCGGCGACACGATGATCACGCCGTGGGCGGCGACCCAGCGTTCGTAGATCTCGGCCATCCAGTCGTCCACCTGCCCGAGCGAATGGTTCGGATAGCAGCTACACGGCCAGTGGCACAGCGGCATCGCGGTCGACAGGCAGCCCTTGCACGGGAAGATCCGGCGGCCGTATTCCGACTGCAGCAGGCTCAGATCCAGCAGGTCCGTCTGCATGCCGTCGGCCGACAGCGCGCGATCGAGCTGCTGCACCAGCCGGAACGTCTTCGACATCTCGCCGGGACAGGTGCCGTCGTTGCGCGCCGAGCCGCAGATCAGCAGCACCCGCGAGGGGGTGGTCGGGTCGGTCTGGCGCCGCTGCGCCGCCTCCAGCGCCGCATGGGTGGCCAGCCATTCAGTGGACAGCTCGTAGTCCGGATCGGCCCAGCCGGGCCCGGCCTTGCGGGTGACCGGCGACTTGCGGCCATTGATGTAGCCATCCCAGGCGATTTCCTCCAGCCGGTCGATCGCGGCCTCCTCGGCGTTGAACGCCGGATCGAAGAACTGGCGGCGGAACCGGATGCCGAACTCCCGACGGCCCAGCATATCCGGGGCCTGGCCCTTCCTGACGGTGGTCACGTTCGCTCCTCGAAACCGGGCCGGTATGGCGCTGTGGGCGTCAGGCAATCGAGGTGCCCGCGCGCGACTCCTGCATCCCGGTGTAGATTCGGGGGTGCAAGGAGTTTCACGATGCCCGATTCCCGAGCAGAAACGGTAGCGGCCGTCCGCCCCGTTCTGGACTATCCGTTCGAATCCGCGCCGGCCACCGGCGAAACCGTCGAGGTGGCGCCCGGCGTGCTGTGGATCCGCATGCCGCTGCCGTTCGCGCTGAGCCACATCAACCTGTGGGCGATCGCCGACGGCGATGGCTGGGCGATCGTCGACACCGGCATCCAGACCCGCGAGACCGCCGACGCCTGGCGCAAGCTGTTCGCGGGCCCGCTGCAGAACAAGCCGGTGACGCGGGTGCTGGTCACCCACATGCATCCGGACCATGTCGGCATGGCCGGCTGGCTGACCCGCAAGTTCCAGTGCCGGCTGTGGATCACGCGGCTGGAGTTCCTGACCTGCCGCGTGCTGGTCGCCGACACCGGCCGCGAGGCGCCGGACGATGGCGTCAACTTCTACCGGCGCGCCGGCTGGGACGACGAGGCGATCGAGCATTACCGGACCCGCTTCGGCGGCTTCGGCAAGGGCACCTACAAGCTGCCGGACAGCTATCGCCGGCTGCACGATGGCGAACGGATCCGAATCGGCGATCACGACTGGTTCGTCGTCGTCGGCAACGGCCATTCGCCGGAACATGCGTGCTTCTACTGCCCGTCGCAGAAACTGCTGATCTCGGGCGACCAGGTGCTGCCGCGCATCACGTCGAACGTGTCGGTGTTCCCCACCGAGCCCGACGCCGATCCGCTGAACGACTGGCTGACGTCGCTGGAGAAGATCAAGGAGCGGATACCCGACGACGTGCTGGTGCTGCCGGCGCACAACGACCCGTTCCGCGGCCTGCATGCGCGGCTGGACTATCTGGGCGCGAGCCACCGCGAGGCGCTGGCCAAGCTGCTGGCGGTGCTGGATTCGCCGAAGCGCGCGATCGACGTGTTCGGCGCGCTGTTCTCGCGCCCCATCGACGATCAGCACCTGCTGGGCATGGCCACCGGCGAGAGCCTGGCGCACCTGAACTATCTGCTCGCCCGCGGCGAGGCGCAGGCGGTGGACGACGAGCACGGCATCGCCTGGTATCGGGCGGCCTGAGCAACGAGGTAGACTGCGGACATGAACCATCCTCTGCTCTCCGACGAAGAACAGGCGTTCGGCTGGACCGACGCCTTCCTGCTGGGCTTCGCGCCGATGGACGACACCCATCGCGAGTTCGTCGAGCTGGTGCAGCCGATGCTGGACTGCCCGGTCGAGGAACTGCCCGGGCACCTGGAAGCGTTCGCCGAACATGCGCACCGGCATTTCGATCAGGAACGCGACTGGATGCTGGGCACCGAATTCCCGGCCGCGCAGTGCCACATCGACGAGCACCAGGCGGTGCTGAAATCGGTCGAGGAGGTGCTGGCGCTGCTGCGCGAAGGCCGCGATCCGTCGATCGCGCGGTCACTCGCCGAGGAGCTCGCGCGATGGTTCCCTGGCCATGCGGACTACATGGACGCGCCGCTGTCGCAGTGGATGGTCAAGCGGCGGCACGGCGGCGCACCGGTGGTGATCAAGCGCAACGTGTCGCGCGCCTAGGCGTCTGTCGGGGCCTCAGAAGAACACCGGCGCCGCCGCATTGCGCAGCGCGCGAACCAGGCTGTAGAGCGCCAGCGCCGAGGTCTTCGGATTGCTCGGCAGCGGCCGGTTCTCCAGCCGTACCTGCAGGTGGCCGAACGCGCCGACGGCATCCAGCATGTGCACGTTCCGCTCGACGCCCGGGTCGGCGATCAGCTCGACCTCGGTGCGGTCCAGCCCGAGGCCCGCCAGCGCGACGGTGGCCGCCACGTTCGCGTTCTTCGGGAACGACCGGGCCGCCTGCCGCGCGCTGCCCTGGAAGACGACCCGCGGTTCGGTCAGCTCCGACAGCACGCACACCTGCTCGGCCGGTGTGCCGATCCAGCCCGCCGGCGGCTTGCGCCCGACATAGCGGACCCTGTCCAGCCCGCCGACTCCCGCAGCCGACAGCGCATCGATGCCGCCGATCGCCCCGGCGATCAACTGCAGACGGCTCGCCCCCCGGACAGCAGCGGCTTCCAGCCGTTCGAGACTGTCGGCCTCGTGCAGCGCACCGATCGAGGCGACCACGCACGGGATGCCGGCCTGCAGCGCAGGCACGACGTGCTGCATCACCGCGGCATGGCCGGCGCACTCCGCCACCAGTCGCGGCCGCCGCGCCGCCTGCAGATCGAGCTCCGTCGACACCCGCGCATCGGGCGTCATCCGGGTAGCGGCCTCGCGCGCCGCCTGCAGCGCACGCTGCGACACGATGATCTGCGCCACCCGCATTCCCGGCTCCGCCGACAGCATCCGCACGACCTCCTGGCCGATGGCGCCGAACCCTACTACTGCAACGTCGAACATGTCGTCGAATGACCTCTATCGGGAGTGTGCGCTCGTGCTCAGCGATACACCAGCGACCCATCCTCCAGATCCGCCACCGGCAGCTCGTCCTTCTCCGTGTGGTAGTCCTGGTTGAACAGCCACGGCACGTGGTCGCCCTGCTTGGGCATCAGCGCCAGGCTGCGCATCAGGTAGCCGGGATTGAAGTTCTCCGGGTCGATGAACGGCTGGCGCCGCATGTCGCGTTCGTGCGGCCGCGGCTGCGCGGCGACCACCGTCGCGCCCTTCTCGTCCATGTGGGCGAGCAGCCGGCACACGAACTCGGCGACCAGGTCGGCGCGCAGGGTCCAGCTCGCGCGGAAGTAGCCGAACACCCAGGCGAGGTTCGGCAGCCCGGTGTACATGACGCCGCGCCAGGTCAGGCTGTCGGCGAAGTTCAGCGGCCGGCCGTCGACGGTGAACGCGATGTCGCCGAGCACCGACAGGTTGAAGCCGGTGGCGGTGACGATGATGTCGGCCGGCAGCTCGCGGCCCGATTCGAGCAGGATGCCCGCTTCGGTGAACCGTTCGATGTCGCCGGTGACCACCGATGCGTGGCCGGCGCCGATCGACTTGAAGAGGTCGCCGTCGGGCACCAGCGCGAGGCGCTGGCGCCACGGCCGGTAGGTCGGATTGAAATGGGTGTCGACGTCGAAGTCGGGCCCGACGTGGGCGCGCACGCCGGCGATCAGCTCGGCGCGCAGCGCCTCGGGTTCCTCGAACGAGCGCCGGGTCACCGTCTCGCCGTCCTGCAGGATCTTGCGGCGGACGATCTCGTGGGTCCACTCCTCGGGCACCTTCAGCGAGCGCAGCAGGTCGGCCAGCTCGTTGCGGTTCGGGCGCGACCAGAAATAGGTCGGCGAACGCTGCAGCATCGTCACGTGCGCGCACTGGCCGGCGATCGCCGGCACCAGGGTCGCGGCGGTGGCGCCGGAGCCGATGACGACGACCTGCCGGCCGGCCAGCGACAGATCGTCGGGCCAGGTCTGCGGATGCACGATGCGGCCGCGGAACTGCGCCATGCCGGGCCATTCGGGGGTATAGCCCTTCGAGTGCCGGTAATAGCCCTGGCACATCCAGAGAAAATTGCCGGTAAGCCGGAGGGCCTGGCCGGTGTCCCGGCGCAGCACCTCGAGCTCCCAGCGGCGGCGCTCGCTGCTCCAGCTCGCCGCACGCACCTCGTGGCGGTAGCGGATGTGGCGGCGCAGGTCGTTGTCGTCCAGCACCTCGTTCAGATACGCGAGGATCTTGTCGGCGGTGGCGATCGGCGCACCGGTCCACGGCTTCCACTTGTAGCCGAACGTGAAGAGATCGCTGTCGGAGCGGATGCCGGGATAGCGATGGGTGAGCCAGGTGCCGCCAAAACTCTCCTGCGTCTCCAGCAACGTGAAGCTGCGGCCCGGATGCTGCCGCTGCAGATGCCAGGCGGCATCGATGCCCGAGATGCCGGCACCAACGATCAGCACGTCGAAATGTTCGACCGCCGGTCCGGCGGACTGCATGGCCTGGGTGACCTGCACAGCGTCCATCTCCGACTCCTCTCGTTCGAGCCGCCGGGCGGCGGCGGCCTCTGAACCAGAGGCTATCACGGCATCAGGGGCATAAGCCCCGGGGCGCCCGCACCGTCGGCCCGCGGCCCTTCAGATCGCGCCTTCGGTGCGCCAGCGCGCCACCCGATCGGCGGCGTAGCCGAGCTCGCCCAGGATCGCCTCGGTGTGCTGGCCCAGCGCCGGCACCGGATCCATCCGCGGATCGTCGCTCGCGGTGACGCCGGGCGGCCACAGCGCCGGCACCGGGCCGGCCGAGGTGTCGACCTCGGTGAAGCGCCGCCGCGCATGGAGCTGAGGGTGCGCCCATACCTCGTGCATGTCGTTCATCCGCGCATTGGCGATCTGCGCGCGATCGAGCCGTTCGGTCACCTGTTCGGCGGTCAGCCTCGAAAATACCCGGTCTATGATCGCGGCCAGCTCGGTGCGGGCGGCGAGCCGGCGCGAATTCGACGAGAAGCGTTCATCCCCGGCCAGCGCCGGATCCTGCAGCACCGTCGAGCAGAACACCTGCCATTCGCGTTCGTTCTGCAAACCCAGCATCACCGTCTTGCCGTCGCCGGCGGCGAACGGACCGTACGGATAAATCGTCGCGTGGGCGGCTCCGGCACGCGGCGGCGGGGCGGCGCCGTCGTAGGCGTAGTACAGCGGAAAGCTCATCCATTCGACCATGCTCTCGAGCATCGAGATGTCGATCCGTCGCCCGAGCCCGGTCTGGCCGCGTTCGATCAGCGCGGCCAGGATGTTGCTGTATGCGTACATGCCGGCGGCGATGTCGGCGATCGACGCGCCGGCCTTGGCCGGTTCGTGCTGCGAGCCGGTCACCGACAGGAAGCCGGATTCGCTCTGGATCAGCAGGTCGTAGGCCTTGCGATCGCGATACGGGCCGTCGCCGCCGTATCCGGAGATGTCGCAGACGATCAGGCGCGGCAGCCGCTCGTGCAGCGCCCCGAACGACAGCCCCAGCCGGGCTGCCGCACCGGGGGCCAGGTTCTGCACCAGCACGTCGGCGCGCTCGAGCAGCCGGCCCAGCACGTCGCCGGCGTCGCGGTGCTTGACGTCGAGCGTCAGGCTCTCCTTGGAGCGGTTGGTCCAGACGAAATGGGAGGCGAGCCCGCGCACCCGCTCGTCGTAGCCGCGGGCGAAGTCACCGGCGCCGGGACGTTCGACCTTGATGACCCGTGCGCCCAGATCGGCGAGCTGGCGGGTACAGAACGGCGCGGCGATCGCGTGTTCTAGGGTCACGACGGTGATGCCGGACAACGGACGCACAGGGTTCTCCTTCGATGCCCGCCATCTTATCGTGCCGACAGCGCGCCTTGCGGCTTCACGAACAGCACCTCGACCCGCCGGTTCATCGCGCGGCCGCGCTCGGTCGCATTGTCGGCGAGGTAACGGGCATTGCCGCTCCAGCTCACGAAGATGCGTTCGGCCGGCACGCCGAGCCGGATCAGCAGCGTCTTGATCGCTTCGGCGCGGCTCTGCGCCAGCACGGCATTGACCGCCTCCGGCCCGATGCTGTCGGTGAAGCCGGCGATGCGGATCTCGCGCGCACCGGCGGCTTCGGCCCCGAGGCGCTGCAGGCCGTCATCGGGCCGCACGATCACGCGGCCGCCCGAAGCGAAGAACACGCGCAGCAGCGGGCCCGCGGCCGTCATCGTGTAGGTCGGGTCGTCCGGCGGCGGCATGGCCCTGATCGTTGCCGGCGCCTCCCGCGGCGCGGCGGCAGCGGGCTCGGCGGACGCCGGCGCGGCGGCGGCCTGCTGAGCCGCCGGCGGCTGGCCGGTGGCCTGGTTCGCATCGGCCCGCTGCATCGCACGGCGGAATGCCGGCAACTGGGTGGTCGCGATCTCCAGCCGCGCCCGCGCGTCGACGATGTCCGGGTCGGCCTCCAGGTTCGGACGGTCGGACGCCTGTGCGCGCGGATTCGGCGCCACGTAGCTGTTGGCACGGCCGCGGCGCACCAGGATGCCCTTGTAGATGCCCGGCAGCGCGACGACGACGTTGGCGCGCGCAGCGATCAGCGGCTGGCCGTCGGCATCGAAGAACTGCGTGTCCTCGCCGACCTTCGCACCGAACGCGAGATAGGTGTAGCGGCCGTCGTCGGCCGCGTTCAGCACGCCGGTCTTCTCCGGATCCATCCGCAGATACTGGTGGGTCTCCATCGTCGCCAGCGCCTGGCGCGGCGGCCGTGCCGGCACGGCGACCGTCGGCGGATTGGCCGGAAAGGTGTTGACGGCGGGTGGCTTCGACGGCACGACCGGCGTTTCGGCGCAGCCGCTCGCCAGCACGGCAACGGTGAAGGCGGCAGCCGGCAGCAAAAGCAGACGAGTCTCGAGCATGCGGAACCTCTTGCGGTCGTATACGGATCGGATCGTGTGTCGGTCGATGGATCAGTCGGCGAACTGCCCGGCCTTCTGGATGATCGGCCGCCACTTGGCGGTCTGCGCGGCGAGCATCTGCCGCAGGTGCCGGGGCGTCGCCTGATCGGGCGGGGTCGGCACGACGCCCACCTGGTTCATCGCGGCGACGAAGGCCGGACTGGCCACCGCCGACTGCAGCGCGCGGGCCAACGTCGCGACCACCGCCTCGGGCGTGCCGCGCGGCGCATAGACCCCGTGCCAGATCGTGAGCTGCAGACCCGCGAGGCCCTGCTCACCGGTGGTCGGCACCTCCGGCAGCAGTGCGACGCGTTCCGGGGTGGTCACCGCGAACACCTTGACCTTGCCGTTGCGGATCGACGGCATCGCGGCCGTCGTCTGGTCGCACAACAGATCGGCCGACCCTTTCTCCAGCGCGGCCAGCGCGGGGCCGGTGCCCTTGTAGGGGACCGCGATCAGATCGAGCCGCAGCACCGTGGTCAGCAGCAGCCCGCACAAGTGCGAGGCGGCGCCGGGGCCGGCATAGCCCATCGCCACGCTCGCCTCGTTCGCGCGCAGGTAGGCGATCAACTGGCGCATGCTGGTGGCCGGCACCGACGGATGGGTAAACAGCACCATCGGCGCGCTGGCGACCAGTCCGATCGGCTCGAAGTCGCGCTGCGGATCGTAGGTCAGCCCGCGGAACAGCGCCGGCGCCGTCGCCATGCCGATGTGATGCAGCAGGATCGTGTAGCCGTCGGCCGGACCGCGTGCCATCGCGGCGGGCGCCTGCGTGCCGCCGAGCCCGGCGCGATTGTCGATGACGATCGGCTGCTGCAGCAGCGGGCTCATCGCCGCTGCCAGGTGGCGCGCGACCGCATCGGTCGGGCCGCCCGCGGCGAACGGAACGACCAGCGTGATCGGGCGGGTCGGGTAGTCGCCGACGGGCTGTGCGGATGCGACGGCGGCCGCGGTCAGGCCCAGCAGCAGTGCCATCACGCGTGCGGCGTGCAGAAGGACTGCGCGCCCGGCGCGCTGCGCGGCGAAATTCGAATGCCTCATGCTCGGCTCTCCAGGCGGCGCGGACGGTACGGATGCGCGTCGAATCGGCGGTTCATGGAAGGTCTGCATGACCGGAGGTCGTCTTCCGTCATTCGCGCGGGCCGTCCGCCGACAGACCCGGGCTGGCCAGGCCACGGGTCGGCGCGGTGGCCAGCACCGCGTCATCCGATACCTCGCCGCGTGTCGACACATCGATGATCAGCGCCCGATCGCCGTCGCCGGCCCGCATGCTGGCCCCTATCCAGATCCGTTCCGCCGGCACGCCGCGCACGATCAGGAAACGTCGTGCGCGTTCGGCCCGGACGGCGGCATCCTGTTCGCCGGCCGCCGCCTCCACGTGACCGACGCGGCCGCGGATCACGATGCGCTCGCCGCGGCGTGCCGCCTGCACCAGCCGCTCCGACAACTCGCCGGATGGGGTGAACTCCTGGCGCGAACCGGGCTGCGGAATCACGAAGCGTACCGGCGCAAGCCTGTTCGGCAACGAAGCGGTGTCGGATGGGTGAAGCGTCGCGATATCGGTGCGTGGATCGCGGGCGGGCTTCGGCGGGGGGGCGGCTCTCGGCGGGGGCGGGGGGTTCCCGGGGGCCCCCGGCCTCGGTGGCCCCCCGGGGGGCGGACCGGGGGTGGCCG
>DAISWF010000099.1:0-18315 GCA_036826495.1 Burkholderiaceae bacterium | reverse complement strand
GAACGCAGCTTGAATTCGGAGAACAGCAACGGGGCCGACATGGGCGAAGGCTCCTGGAGACGGACGGACCGATGCGGGCGGCCGGGATGGTGGACCGGCGTCATGCGCGGCGCATCTGCGAGCGCCATTGTGACCTGAACCCGGTGGATCGTCCGGCCGACGCGCGGGGCCGGAAACGATGGCCGTGGCGCCGCGCCGCGACCGCGACCGCGACCGCCACCGCCGGCGGCCGCCCGCCTCCGCTATCCTTTCGCCCATGAACATCGCCACCCTGCTCCGTGACATAGCCCGCCGCCTGCCCGACCGGCCCGCGGTGTCGGACCGCGAGGCCGCATGGCCTTACCGGCAGTTCCATGACCGCGTCGCGCGCACCGCCGCCTGGCTGCGGTCGAGACCGGGCGTCGCGCCCGGCGACCGGGTCGGCATCGCGATGGAGAACAGCGCCGCCTGCCTGCAGATGATGTTCGCCACCTGGCATGCGGGGCTGTGTGCGGTGCCGATGAACGCGAAGCTGCATCCGCGCGAATTCGCATGGATCCTCGACGATGCCGGCGCGCGGCTGGCGCTGGCCTCGCCGTCGCTGTACTCCGGCATCCGCGACGCGCTGCACGACGCCGGCAAGACCCTGCTGTTCGAGGTCGATGCGCGGCATGCCGATGCGATGGCCGCCGCCACCGCGATGCCGGTGGCCGAACGTGCGCACGACGATCCGGCCTGGCTCTTCTACACCAGCGGCACCACCGGCCGGCCCAAGGGCGCGACGCTGTCGCATCGCAATCTGATGTTCATGGCCCATGCGTACTACGCCGACATCGACCGCCTGGGCCCGCACGACACGCTGCTGCATGCGGCGCCGCTGTCGCACGGCTCGGGCCTGTACGCGATCGCGCACGTCGCGCGCGGTTCGCACAACCGGGTGCTCGAGCACTTCGCGGCGGCGGCGATGTTCGACGAGATCGAGCGTCTGCCGAACGTGTCGTTCTTCGCCGCGCCGACGATGCTGGTGCGGATGCTGAACGATCCGGCCTGCGGGCAGGCGGATCTGCGCAACCTGAAGACGATCATCTACGGCGGCGCGCCGATGTACGTGGCCGACCTGCACCGCGCGATCGAACGGTTCGACGCCCGGCTCTATCAGCTCTACGGGCAGGGCGAAAGCCCGATGACGATCACCGGCCTGGATGCCGCGCAGCACGCCGACCGCGCGCATCCGCGTCATGAGGCCCGGCTCGCTTCGGTCGGCTATCCGCGCACCGGCGTCGAGGTGCGGGTGGTCGATGACGATGACCGCGACCTGCCGCCCGGCGAGGTCGGCGAGATCATCACGCGCAGCGACTGCCGGATGCTCGGCTACTGGCGCAACGACGCGGCCAATGCCGGCGCGCTGCGCAACGGCTGGCTGCACACCGGCGACGTCGGCAGCCTGGACGACGACGGGCTGCTGACCTTGAAGGACCGCTCGAAGGATCTGATCATCTCGGGCGGCAGCAACATCTATCCGCGCGAGGTCGAGGAGGTGCTGCTGCAGGTGCCCGGCGTCGCGCAGGCCAGCGTCGTCGGTGCGCCGCATCCGGACTGGGGCGAGGAGGTGGTCGCGTTCATCGTGCGCCAGCCCGGTGCCGCACTGGTGTCGGAGGCCGCGCTGGAAGCGGCCTGCCTCGCCGAGATCGCTCGCTTCAAACGCCCCAAGCGCTACGTGTTCGTCGACGACCTGCCGAAGAACAACTACGGCAAGGTGCTCAAGACCGAGCTGCGGGCGAAGCTGGCGGCGCAACGCTGACGTCGCGTATCCGTCACCGACAGGCGCAGGGCCGGTGCCCGCGCGGGCACCCGGGGGTCATCGGAGCCCGTCTTGAGGCATCCGATCGGCCCGCATCCGCCGCCCGGCGCGGCATTCGCCGAGCTCCGGAACTGACCGTGCGAAGCTGCGCAATTCGGACCTTGCGGCTGCGCGAAGCGCCGAGACAATCCAGCGCCTGAGTCGGAACCTCGTGCGGAAATCACTGTCCATGTCAGTCGGCATCAAGCAAGCAGAACGCGCGCAAGCCGCCTTGTCGCGCAGCCACTCGTCTCATCGATCGCGCGGCTTCACGCTGCTGCATCTGATGATCGCCATCGCCGCCGTCGGCATGATGCTGTCGGCCAGCGTCTCGATCTTCGGTGCCGAAGCGCCGGTGCGCCAGGCCTCGCCATCGCCGGGGCACAAGCGGATCATGCAGCGGCCTGCGGAGCCGCGCGGGACCGATGCACCTGCGGCCAGCGTCCGTCAGCCCGATACCGCCGGGGCCGACGCGCGCGAAGTGGGCGAAGCGCGACCCCAGGATGCGCCGATGGTGCTGCGCGCCTCGGCTGCGGCCGAACAGACGACCCGCTGACGCGGGACAGGACGGACGCTACTGCGCGGACGCTACTGCGCCTCGTCGGCGCTGCCGTCACCGGCCGCGCGCGCCAGCGCCGGCCCGCGCCGGCTGCCGGCCAGCAGACGCTCGGCGGTCGACGGTTCGCCGGCGGCGCGGGCCGCGGCCCGTGCGTCGCGGCCGAAGTTCGCCAGCAGGTCGGCCGCCTTCAGGCGATCGGAAGCCGGCCGTTCGGCGACCTTCATCGCATCCTGGTCGAGCGACAACTGCACGTTCAGCTTGCCGGGCTTGTCCATGCCCAGCTTCGCGGCCGCCGCCGACGACAGATCGATGACCCGGCCGTCGACGAACGGCCCGCGATCATTGATACGGACCACGACCTGCTTCAGGTTCCGCAGGTTGGTGACCAGCACCTTGGTACCGATCGGCAGCGTCCGGTGCGCGGCAGTCATGGCCTGCCGATCGTATTGCTCGCCACTGGCCGTCTTCAGGCCGTGCAGGCTTTCGTGATAGACGGTCGCCACGCCGTGTATCCGACAATAACCGGGGCGGGTGGATGATTCGGCAACCTCTGCCGCCACATCGCCGCCGGCAAGCGCCAGGAGCAACACGACCACCGGTGACAAGCGTGCGTTTGAGCGCAACGTGTACTCCCCGTGTCGTGGGCAGGCACGGTAACACAGGTGCGGGGGCACCGAAGGTTGCATCGCGTCAAATCGACGACCGGCCGACAGCACCCGATCGGCGGCCTGAATCGGCGAAAAGCGAGGAAAAAACCGAGATCGAACGCCGTTCAGGCGACCTTGAACACCCGCATCGACAGCATCTCGCCGCCGGGGCCGCGCAGCACACGGATCGTCACCTCGCGCGGCGCAAAGCCCTCGGGCAGCGGCTGCGTGCCCGACATGTGCTGGTAAGCCTCGACCGTCATCGGCACCGGGCTCAGCGGCACCGTTTCCTCGCGACCGCCGCGCTGCCCGGTCACGACGAGCTGCATGACGCCCTTGAACGAATCGTCGCTCTTGCGGGCGCGGGTGAAGACGATGTGATAGCCGATCTGCCCCACGGTGGTGCTGAAGCTCGCCGCGCGGATGGCGATCGCGCTGCCGCGCGGATCGGGCGGCAGCGCCTGCACGAACTGCGCGAGATCCTTCTGCAGCCGGTCGATCGTGCGGCGGGCGTTGCCCAGATCGTCCTTCACGCGGGTGCCTTCGCCCTGCTCGGCCTGCAACTGTTCGGTGGTCTTCTGCAGATCGGTCTTGAGCCGGTCACGCTCCTTGGTCGCCGCATCGAGCTCGCCCAGCACCCGCTGCGCCTCGTCGGGACTCATGCCCTTGGGCAGATGGCGAGCCTGCAGATACATCAGGCCGCCCACGCCGAGGGCGATGCCGGTAACCAGGATCATCAGCCAGCGCGGTACCCGCCATCGTGAACGGGGCCGCATGTACGGCACCGGCTTGAACACCGTGGGTCGCCTGGAACGTCCGAACATGAGCCTGTCTTCCTTAGTCTTTTTAACCCGGCCAGACCCGAAGGGTACAACCCTCCGGGGCAAATGCGGTAACCGGCGTGCGTTCGTCGAACGGCGCGCCGACGATCCATCCCTCGAGCGGGTCGATCGCGGGCGGCAGGCCATAGCCGCTGTCGTGCCGTTGCCAGCCCCAGGCCGCCTGGGCCGCGCACAGCACGGCATCGAGACAGTCGCCGCTGCCATCGCCGATGCTCGCGTCGGCGACATCGGCATCGAGCCGCACCTCGAAGCCGGTCGCACCGCCCCGCCGCAGACCATCGATGATCGCGATGCGCCGCGCCCGCCGGGCCGGCGTATGCCGCGCGACCTCGTCGCTCTTGTACGACTCGCGACCCGCCAGCCGCCGCGCCAGCAGACCGGGATAAGCTTCGAGCGCGATGCGCCGGGGATCACCGGCCAGCAGGCCCGGGATCGACAGGCCGGCGCGCATCAGCCGCGGCACGCCGGCGCGATACATCATCAGCACCGGCGGATTGACCCATTTCATCGAAGGGCTGGAGCCCGCCGGCCGATCGGTCGCGCGATGGGCGAACTTGCCGCCGACCGGGCGCGCGTCGCAGAACGCACGGCACATCGCGATCAGCGATTCGCGCGGCATCGCCGCCACCGCCAGCGCGATCGCGGCCCAGTCGGGCGGCCAGCCGGCGGCCGCGATGAACTCGCGCGGCAGGCCGAACGGCAGGTCGAACCCGCCGACCCACGGTCCTTCCCGCGCGAGGAAGTCGTCGAACGCTTCGAACGTCACCAGCGGCAGCAGCGACGTGACTCGCAGCACGCCGTGCTCGAACGACGCCGAGGCGATCATGATCGGCTTGCGCGCGGTGGGCGCGCTGGTGAAATCGATACCGTGCAGCAGCATGTCGGGGTGCGGTGGGCGGTGCGGTTGATCAGCCCGATCGGGCTGTGCGATCGACGGATCGTCACGGCTCGGCATTTTGCCGGGCGGCGCATATACTGCCGCGATGACGACAAGTGCATCATCCCGCGGGCCGCTGACCGACAGCGACCTCGACCGGCTCGACGAACTGCTCGAAGCCCTGAATCCCGACGGTGCGATGCTGCTCGAGGAGCTGGACGGCTTCTTCTCGGCGCTCGTGGCCGGGCCGGTGCCGGGCGACTGCGAGCAGCATCTGGACGAGGTGCTGGGTCTGGACGAAGGGGTGCAGCCGGCGTTCGACGGCGACGCGCAACGCGCCGAGCTGCTGGCGCTGCTCGAGCGTCATTGGCGCTCGATCGACGAGGCGCTGAACGACGGCGAGGGCTTCGCGCCGATCCTGATGCACGACGACCAGGGGCGCCCGGGCGGCAACCTGTGGGCGATCGGTTTTCTGCGCGGCATCAGTCTCGCGCCCGACGCCTGGGAAGCGGTCGAGGACGATCCGGAGATGGCGCCGCTGCTCGAACCGTTCGAGACGCTGGCCGAAGAACTGGATCTCGAGACCGGCGAGACGGTCAACCCGGTCGATCAGGACGAGCGTCAGGGGCTGATCGATGCGATGGCCGAGGCGGCCTTCGCCTTCCACGAGTACTTCGCGGCCGTGCGCAGCGCGCCCTCGCAGCCGGCACCGCGCGGCCCGCGCGGCCGGCACTGACCTGGGCGCTGCCGACGTGAGCGGACCGCACGCGGCCGCGCCGGCATCCGGCCACCGTTGCTGACGGCCCGATGGCCGGCGCGGTCTTGCGAAGCGCCGCAGGGCGTCTGACCTTCGGCGGCGCCCTCTGGCCGGCGCTGGCCGGCTGGATCGTCGGCATGCTGCTGCGCCATTTCGTCGTCGAACCCACGCACATCATCCATGCCTGCGATCTGGCGCCGTGGCAGGGCTGGTGCGCGCCGCGTTCGATGCTGATCCAGGCGTTCGCGACCCAGGGGCTGGGCTGGTTCGCGCTGGCCGCCGGCGTGCTGGCGCTGTGGCGGCGCTCGCGCCGGCTGGCCGCGCTGGCGTTGACCGCCGGCGCCGCGGGCCTGGTGCTCTACTGCGTCGAACCGTCGGTGGTCGGCGTGCTGGCCGGCGCGCTGGTCTTCGCCCGCCCGCCCGCGCGCGGCACGAAGCCGTAGCGAAAGCCGCTGGCCAGGCCGGCCATCAGCAGCATCATCGCGACGAATGCGAGCGCATGCTGGTTCGACGGGCGCTCGATCACCAGCACCGCGATCGATGCCAGCGCGATCAGCGAGGCGCACAGATCCTCCTCGTGAGCGTCGCCGGCCGGCGGGCTCGGCCGGGCCAGCCTCACCAGCAGCAGGCCCATCGTCGGCAACAGGTACAGCGGCCATGGAAACCCGCGATAGCGGGAATCGAACGCCAGCAGCAGCATGAAGCCGGCCGCGCCCAGCAGCATCAGCGCCCGCAGCACGACGAACGCCCCGGTCAGATCGATCCCGCGCAGACCGGCGAGCACGGCGGCAGCCCCGCCGTTCGCCCCCGACCCGTCCGGCTGCGGCCGTCCCACCCATTCCACCGACACGAACCACAAGCCCAGCGCCGCCAGGGTGAAAAAGAGAGTAACCGCCCACTCAACGGCATCGCGATTCCAGTGCGTCAGGTAGTTCCACTGGATCGCCATCACGGCGCCCGCGCAGAATCCGGCCAGCGCATGCGCGAGGATCCGCCGGCCCGTGCCTGTCCGCCGGCCGCTCGCCCCGCCCGGCGTGACCGCTCTCGCCGCCCCCGCGCCGCTCGCCGCACCGGCCGGCGCTGCACCTGCCGTCGCAGCCCCCGACACTCGCCCCCCCAGTGCCCGCAGCCCCACGGCAACCAGCGCCGCCAGCACCGCGCCGCCGGCACCAGCCAGCAGCCCGTGACGCCACGATGGGTCGGCTTCGACCGGCCCGTTCCACGGGAACTTCGCGACCCCCTGGCTGTCGAACAGCCCCCAGTAGCCGCCCATCGCGCCCTCGAGCCGCCGTTTCCACGGCTGGTCGAACGCCTCGATCATGTTGTAGCGCAGCCCGTTCTCGTGCGCGGCCAGCGCGAATTGCCGGAGAAAGCGGGCCTGCTCGATGCGCCCCGGCACCGCTTCGCGGCGGGTGCGGCCGGCGCTGGGCCAGCCGGTCTCGCCGATCAGGATCTCCTTGCCGCCCGCCCGCCCGCTCATCTCCCGCGCCACCTGCAGCACATGGGCGATCGCCTTGTCGATCGCCACGGGCTCGTCCTCCCAGTACGGCAGGATGTGGATCGTCACGAAGCTGACCGCATCGGCGATGCCGGGGTGCTCCAGCCAGAACTCCCAGACATCGGCATAGGTGACCGGCACCGGCGCCGCCGCCTGGCGGGCACGCTTCAGGTAATCGGTCAGCGCGCTCTCGGGCAGCTCGCGCCGCAACAGCACTTCGTTGCCCACGATCAGTGCGCGCACCGTCCGCGGATGCTCGCGCGCCAGCTCGACCGCGCGGGCGATCTCGACGTCGTTCTTCGGCCGCTCGCGACCGAGCCAGGCGCCCACCAGCACCTGCATGCCCAGCCGCTCGGCGACCTTCGGCACCTGATCGAGTCCCTGCTGCGTCGAGTAGGTGCGTACGCATGAGGTCCGCTCGGCGAGGATCCGCAGGTCGGTCTCGATCCGCTTCTCGCTGACCCGCACGGTCTCGTCGAACGGCGATTCGCCCGGCAGCCGGTACGGCGCGTACGACACGCATTCCACCCGTGCATCGAGCGGTTCCGGCAGATCCTGCGCGACACCCTGCCGTACCCACCAGAGGGCCAGCGCAACGGCGAACAGTGCCAGCACGACGATGGCCAGATTTGCACGCAGCGGGTGCGCCGGACCGGGCATGTCGATTGCTACCCCCGGTCCGACCAAGTGGCTGTGCGGCAAGCACCTCCGGTTGCGCGGGTCAAGTGCATTTCGTGGAATAAACTACGGTTTCGGTCTCCGGCGGTGCCAACCGGATCATGCTGCGGTGCGTTAACGGGGAGTGTATGCGCTCCCCCCGAACCCCGCCACCCGGTCTGCCCCTGGAATCCGAAGGATGCACCAGCCCACGCCTCTCAGGGTGCCGCCGGGCGGCCGTCCTTCAGGTCTCCGAGCGTCAGGCTTCCTTTTTCCGTAATACCGATCCCCCAGATTCAGGGGCTTCGCCCGTGCGAAGCATCCGCCGCGCATTGTGAGTTGCAACATGCATTCGAATTCGTCGCCCGCCGCCCAGTCCGCGCCCGCCGATACCGGGGCCGATCCTGCGGTTGACAGGACAGCCGACAGCGAGGATTCCCGGGCGCCGCAGGCGGCGGCCGGCGGTCGGCCGCCGCGCACCCGTCACGGGCTGCGCACCCAGCTCTGGGCCGTGGCGATCGCCGCGACGATCGCCATCGCCAACGTGGTGCTGTGGCGGCACCTGCAGGCGCCGGTCGATGCGGCCGACTATGAGGGGCCGATCGGCGGCTTCGCCTACAACGCGTTCCAGCGCTGGGACAGCCCGCTCGAGAACCGCTTTCCCGACATGAAGTCGGTCGAGGGCGATCTGGCGCTGCTGTCGCGGCAGACGCGCCGCATCCGCACCTACAGCTCGTCGGAGCTGACCACGCTGCCCGATCTGGCCGAGCTCTACGGGCTGCGCGTCACCGCCGGCGTCTGGCTCGATCCGCGCGAGGACAACAACCGCAAGGAGATGGAGGCGATCAAGGAGGCGACCCGCAAGCGCGGCCCGATCGAGCGGGTCATCGCCGGCAACGAGCAGTTGCTGACCGCGGCGCTGAAACCCGAGCAGCTCTATGGCTACCTCGACGAGCTGCGGCGCACGGTGCGGGTGCCGGTGTCCACCGCCGAGCCGTGGCACGTATGGCTGCGTTATCCGGAGCTGGTCAAGCACGTCGATTTCATCACCGTGCACCTGCTGCCGTACTGGGAGGGCGTGCCGGCCGACAAGGCGCTCGAATACGCGATCGCCCGCTACAACGAGGTCAAGGAACGCTTCCCGAACAAGCACGTGCTGATCGGCGAGATCGGCTGGCCGAGCCAGGGCGACCGCTTCGACGGCTCCAACGCATCGCCCGAGAACCAGGCGAAGTTCGTCCGCGAGTTCCTGGCCTACAGCCGCGGCAAGCACCTGGACTACTTCCTGATGGAAGCGATCGACCAGCCGTGGAAGGTCGCCAACGAAGGGCGCGTCGGCGCCTACTGGGGCATCTACTCGGCCGACCGCACGCCGAAGTTCGACTTCGCAGGACCGGTGGAGCCCGATCGCAACTGGGGCACCAAGGCGCTGCTCGCGTCGGCGCTGGCGCTGCTGCCGATGTTCTGGTTCCTGGTGGCGTTCAACCGGATGCGCACGCCCAGCAAGCTGGCGTTCGCGCTGTTCATCCAGGCCGCCGCATCGCTGGTGATCTGGCTGACGGCGATCCCGTTCGACTTCTACCTGCGGCCGGTCGACTGGGCCGCGCTCGCGGTGCTGCTGCCCACCTTGCTGGTGATGATGGCGATCCTGCTGGCCAACGGCTTCGAGTTCGCCGAGATGTTCTGGCCCGGCAACCTGAAGCGCGGCTTCCGGCCGCAGCCGGCACTGCCGCCCGGCCCGCAGCCGTTCGTGTCGGTGCACCTGGCCTGCTGCAATGAACCGCCCGAGATGGTGATCGCGACGATCGACAGCCTGCGCAAGCTCGACTACGAGAACTTCGAGGTGCTGGTGATCGACAACAACACGAAGGACGAGGCGCTGTGGAAGCCGGTCGAGCAGTACATGGCCGGCCTGGGCGAGCGCTTCCGCTTCTTCCATCTGCCGAAGTGGCCGGGCTTCAAGGCCGGCGCGCTGAACTTCGCGCTCGAGCAGACCGATCCGCGCGCCGAGGTGGTCGGCGTCGTCGATGCCGACTACGTGGTCGAGCGCAACTGGCTGTCGGCGATGGTCGGCTACTTCGGTGATCCCAAGGTCGCCGTGGTACAGGCGCCGCAGGCGCACCGCGCCTGGAACACGCAGGTGTTCCGCCGGATGATGAACTTCGAGTACGACGGCTTCTTCCGGATCGGCATGCATCACCGCAACGAGCGCGATGCGATCGTGCAGCACGGCACGATGACGCTGATCCGCGCCGACGCGCTGCAGAACCTCGGCCGCTGGTCGGAGTGGTGCATCTGCGAGGACACCGAGCTGGGGCTGCGGCTGATGAAGGCCGGCCTGTCGACGGTCTACGTCGACCATGCGTTCGGCAAGGGCCTGACGCCCGACGACTTCGGCGCGTTCAAGCGCCAGCGCCGCCGCTGGGCGCTCGGCGCGATGCAGATCATGAAGGCCCACTGGCGCTCGATGCTGCGCAAGGGCGAGCTGACGCCGGCCCAGCGCTACCACTTCGTGGCCGGCTGGCTGCCGTGGGTGGGCGATGCGCTGCACCTGGTGTTCGCGTTCGCCGCGATGCTATGGACGATAGGCATCGTCGCCGCGCCGCATCTGTTCAGCCTGCCGATCATGCTGTTCATGATCCCGCTGTTCGGCTTCTTCGGCGCCAAGGCGGCGTTCGGGCCGCTGCTGTACCTGCGGCGCGTCGAGTGCAGGAAGGCCGACGTGGCCGGCGCCGCGCTGGCCGGCATGGGTCTGTCGCACTCGATCGCGCTGGGCGTGTTCGCCGGCCTCACGCAGAAGACCGGCGTGTTCGAGGTCACCAAGAAAGGCACGAAGAACGGCACCGCCGCCTCGAACGCCGCCGCACCGGTCGCGCGCCGCACCGCCTGGAAGCGGCTGCGCGAGCGGCTCGCCGAACGCTTCGCCGGCTTCGCCCCGGTGCGCGAGGAAGCGATGCTGCTGCTGGGGCTCACCGCCTGCTTCGTCGCGATGATGATCTCGCGCAAGAGCAACCACGTCGAATCGGCGCTGTGGATGGGCATCCTGGTGCTGCAGGCGGTGCCGTATGCGGCGGCGCTGGTCTGCGCCTGGCTGTCGACCCTGCCCGAGAAGAAGGCGCTCGCGCCGCGCAGCGAGCCCCGGCTCGCGCCGACCGGCCCGATCGGCTCCATGGGCCTGGAACCGGCCGCGATCGACCAGGCCCGCGCGGCCGGGCTGGTGGCCCAGCCGGCCGCCGACCTGCAGCCGCGGCCGATGATGCGCAACGCGATCGATCAGGGGCCGGGCAGCGGCCGCTGATCGCGACAGGGACGGGAGCGCCGGCGGCGGCGGCCGCTGGCGTCCCGGCAAAGGCGTGGGCATGGGCATGGGCGTGGAACCGCAACGCCGAGCGTCCCGCCCGGTCGGCGTCGCTGGAGGGCGCGCCCCGTTGTCGCGCCCCCGCATCCCGCAGTCCGCCTTCCGGCGGCCCCGCTTGACAAAACCCGCCCCTTGCTCCGATCATTGCCGGATGAGCGCTTCGTCCCTCCAGTTCACCATTTCGCCGGCCCCCCTGGCCGCGGGTGAGCTCGCGCTCGGCCTGCTGCTGCTACTGCGCCCCTAGGCGCACACACTCTTACCCCCCATCACCCGTCCGTGCCTCTCGGCCTCACAAATGGCCGAAGGGAAGCCTTTCATCGCGAGGATCATCATGAGCATGCACGACCCGTCCGCCAAGTACCGACCGTTCGCTCCGGTCGGTCTGAAGGATCGCACCTGGCCCGATCGCACGATCACCACGCCGCCCCTGTGGTGCAGCGTCGATCTGCGCGACGGCAACCAGGCGCTGATCGAGCCGATGGACGGCGAGCGCAAGCTGATGATGTTCCGCCACCTGGTGAAGCTCGGCTACAAGCAGATCGAGATCGGCTTTCCGTCGGCGTCGCAGACCGACTTCGACTTCGTCCGCCAGCTCATCGATGAGAACCTGATCCCCGACGACGTGACCGTGCAGGTGCTGGTGCAGTCGCGCGAGGAGCTGATCGAGCGCACGTTCGAGGCGCTGGTGGGCGTCAAGCGGGCGATCGTGCACCTGTACAACTCCACCTCCACCGCGCAGCGCCGGGTGGTGTTCAACCTCGACCGCGAAGGCGTGAGGAACATCGCGGTGCAGGGCGCGCAGTGGGTCCGGCAGCATGCGGCGAAGCATCCGGGCACCGACTGGGTGTTCGAGTACTCGCCGGAGAGCTTCACCGGCACCGAGCTCGACTATGCGAAGGAGGTGTGCGACGCGGTCGGCGACGTCTGGAAGCCGATCCCCTCGCGCAAGATGATCGTGAACCTGCCGGCAACGGTCGAGCACAGCACGCCGAACATCTATGCCGACATGATCGAGTGGATGCACCGAAACCTGAAGTACCGCGACTCGATCGTGCTGTCGGTCCATCCGCACAACGATCGCGGCTGCGGCGTCGCGGCCGCCGAGCTGGCGGTGATGGCGGGCGCCGAACGGGTCGAAGGGTGCCTGTTCGGCAACGGCGAGCGCACCGGCAACGTGTGCTTGGTGACGCTGGCGCTGAACCTCTACTCGCAGGGCGTCGATCCGGGCGTCGACTTCTCCGACATCAACGAGTCGATCCGCGTGGTCGAGCACTGCAACCAGCTTCCGGTGCATCCGCGCCATCCGTACGGCGGCGAGCTGGTGTTCACCGCGTTCTCCGGCTCGCACCAGGACGCGATCAAGAAGGGCCTGGCGGCCCGCCAGGCCGAGGGCGGCGGCATCTGGGACGTGCCCTACCTGCCGATCGATCCGGCCGATCTGGGCCGCACCTACGACGCGATCATCCGCGTCAACAGCCAGTCGGGCAAGGGCGGCGTCGCCTACCTGCTCGAGCGCGACCATGGGCTGTCGCTGCCGCGGCTGCTGCAGATCGAGTTCAGCCCGGTCGTGCAGGAGGTGGCCGATCGCACCGGCAAGGAGCTCAGCTCGATCGCGATCCGCAAGCTGTTCGACGAGACCTACCTGGGCGGCCAGGGCCCGCTGGTCTATGAAGACCATGAGCTGACCCACGTGCGCGGGCATTCCGATGCCGAGCACATCGTCGCGTCGGTGACGGTCGACGGCCAGCCGGTCAGCCTGTCCGGCGCCGGCAACGGGCCGGTGGAGGCGCTGATGCGCGCGCTGCAGGGCACGCTGGGCATCGACGCCAAGCTGATGAGCTACACCGAGCATGCGTTGTCGACCGGCGAGGACTCGCAGGCGGTGGCCTACGTGCAGTTGCGCTTCGGCTGGGACCAGAGCGCATTCGGCGTCGGCGTGCACCCGAACATCGTGACGGCGGCGCTGAAGGCGATCCTGTCGGCGGTCAATCGCGGCGTGGCGATGGGCTATCTGTCGCTGTCGGCGCCGGACGCGCCGAAGGTCGTCAACCTGCGCTGAGCGCGGAGCGGCGAGGGGCGGCCGATCCGGGCACAGTCCGGCCGGTCTCCCCGCAGGAGCGGCAGCCGTCAGCGGCCCATCACAGTCCAGCCGCTGGCCCTGTACAACCCGCCCCGGCACGGTGCATTGCGGAGCCACCCCCGCGAACGCGGTATGCTGCGCGCTGCGCATCGCATGAACTCCGCCGTCTCTTCACCCAAGATTCCCGAATCGGTGCTCGTCGTCATCCACACCGGTGATGCACGGGTGCTGCTGCTCGAACGGGCCGACCATCCCGGTTTCTGGCAGTCGGTGACAGGCAGCCGGCACACGCTCGACGAGCCGCTGGCCGACACCTGCCGGCGCGAGGTGATGGAGGAAACCGGCATCGATGCCGGCGCGCTTCCGCTGACCGACTGGGGCGTGACCAACCGCTACGAGATCTATCCGCACTGGCGTCACCGTTATGCGCCGGGGGTCACGCACAATACCGAGCATGTGTTCGGCCTGCGATTGCCGGCACCGGTGCCGGTACGGCTGGCGCCGCGCGAGCATCTGCAGTACGCGTGGCTGCCGTGGGAGGAGGCGGCCGGCCGCTGCTTCTCCTGGTCCAACGTGCAGGCGATCCGGATGCTGCCCGAACGGCTGGCGGCCGGCGGCGGTGATGGCCGCGATGGCAAGAATGGCCCGGTTGGCGTGGACGCCGCGGGCCGCCCGCCTGGCGCGAACGGCCCGGATGGCCCCCACGGCCCCGCGGCCGGCGCCGGCGGGTCGAGCACGGGCCGGTGGCCAATACGCTGCGGGTGGCCACCTACAACATCCACAAGGGCGTGCTGCGCGACTTCTTCGGCCTGAAGCGGACCTCGCGGATCCACGAACTGCGCGCCCGGCTGCACGATCTGCATGCGGACCTGATCTTCCTGCAGGAGGTGCAGGGCAAGCACGACCGGTACGAACGCCGCCTCGAGCAGTGGCCGATGGAGCCGCAGGACGTGTTCCTCGCCCGCTCGCCGACGCTGAAGCACACGTTCGAGACCGCCTACGGCAAGAACGCCACCTACCTGCACGGCCACCACGGCAACGCGCTGCTGTCGCGTTTCCCGATCCTGCAGTTCGAGCAACGCGACATCTCCGACCATGCGCTGGAGAAGCGCGGCCTGCTGCATTGCGTGGTCGACGTCGGCGGCCGGCCGGTGCACTGCTTCGTGGTGCACCTGGGCCTGTTCGGCCGCAGCCGCGAGCGCCAGGCGCAGGCGCTGATCGACTGGATCGCACGCGACGTGCCGCTCGATGCGCCGCTGATCGTGGCCGGCGATTTCAACGACTGGCGCGACCGGCTGACCAACGACCTGTGCGCGGAGCTGGGCGTATGCGAGGTGTTCGACGACCTGCAGGCGCGGCGCGACGTCGCGCAGCGGGTGGCCTACTACATGCATGACCGGCTGACGGGTCTCGGGGTCAACGTCGCGAAGGAATCGTTCCGGCTGCCGCGCGCGATCCGCACCGCACGCACCTTTCCGGCGCTGGTGCCGTGGTTCCGCATGGACCGCATCTACCAGCGCGGTTTCGCCGTCGATCATGCCGAGGTGCTGCGCGGGCCGTCGTGGGCACGGCTGTCGGACCACAGCCCGCTGGTCGCGGATCTGACGCCGCTCTGAGCCCGCCGGCCGGCTGCGCCGTGAGTACGCCCCAGCCGGATCAGTTGGCGTGGTACCGGAGCCTGAAGCCGGTGATGCAGCGCGGCCACGAGGTGCGGCTGCTGGAAGGAGGCAACGACTACTTCCCGGCGCTGGAAGCCGACTGCGCCGCCGCGCGCAGCAGGATCCACCTGGAAACCTACATCTTCGAGGACGACGTCGCCGGCCGCCGGGTGGCGGCCGCGCTGGCCGGTGCGGCCGCCCGCGGCGTGGAGGTGCGGCTGGTGATCGACGGCTTCGGCACCGGCGAGCTGCGCGGCGAGGTCGCGCGCATCCTGCGCGCCAGCCGGGTCAGCGTGGAAACCTTCCGGCCCGAACGGCGCCGCTTCGCGTTCGACCGGCAGCGGCTGCGCCGCATGCATCGCAAGATCGCGGTGGTCGACGGCCGCATCGCCTACGTGGGCGGCATCAACGTGCTCGACGACCTGTACGATCCGAATCACGGCACGCTCGATCATCCGCGCTTCGATTTCGCGGTGAAGGTGCGCGGCCCGCTGGTGCCGAAGGTGCATCTGGCGGCGGAACGGCTGTGGTGGGAGCTGACCGCGCTGCACCGGCCGCTGCAGACGATGAAGCGGCTGGAGCTGCCCGACGACGTGCCCGACCCGCATGCGCGGCCCGGCCGGACACCGGCGATGTTCGTGCTGCGCGACAACTTCCGCTTCCGGCGGGCCATCGAGAAAAGCTATCTGCGGGCGATCGGCCGGGCGCGGCGCGAGATCCTGATCGCCAACGCCTACTTCCTGCCCGGCATCCGGTTC
This sequence comes from Burkholderiaceae bacterium, assembly GCA_036826495.1. Taxonomy (GTDB): domain Bacteria; phylum Pseudomonadota; class Gammaproteobacteria; order Burkholderiales; family Burkholderiaceae_E; genus DAISWF01. The sequence continues at coordinate 2,805 of DAISWF010000099.1, read as the reverse complement.
CGGCGCGCGCTGCTGGCCGCGCGCCGGCGCGGCGTCCGGGTACGGCTGCTGCTGCAGGGGCGCGTCGAATACAAGCTGCAGCACTATGCCTCGCAGGCGTTGTACGAGCAGTTGCTGCTGGCCGGCGTCGAGATCACCGAGTATCGGCGCAGCTTCCTGCATGCCAAGGTGGCGGTCATCGACGACTGGGCGACGGTCGGGTCATCGAACATCGACCCGTTCTCGCTGATGCTGGCCCGCGAGGCCAACGTCGCCACCCAGGACGCCGGCTTCGCCCGCGAGCTGCATGCGCGGATCGAGCGGGCGATCGCCGACGGCGGGCAGCCGGTGGTGCTGACCGGCCACCGGCGGCGGCCCTGGCCGATCCGGCTGATGAACTGGTTCGCGTTCGGCATCCTGCGCTTCGGCGTCGCGCTGACCGGGACGCAGGAGAAGTTCTGACCGGGGGTCGTCGGCACCTGGCTCGTACCTCGCTCGTACCCCTGCCGGGGGCGGACCGGACGCGCCATTTGCCGGGGTGGACCGCCGCTGATCCCTTGATCGGCGATGCACCCGGTTCGCGACACTCGGACGGTGCACGGGCTCCGATGCAGCGCGCAGTACGGCGCCGTGCGCTTCTTTGCGATTCTCTTCGAAACCATGACCGATCATCCCGACCGCTCGCGCGACGACGTTCTCGGCGCCCGTCACGACGATCCCTCATCCGGTTTCTTCGCCTATCACGGCTTCTGGGCGCCGGGCGTCAAGCTGTTCCGCAGCGTGGGCTTCGTCGTCAAGGCCTGGGTGATCTCGCTGGCATTCGTGATCCCCTGCAGCGTGCTGGTCGGCATGCTGATCTGGAGCGGCGCCGACACTGCGGCACGGGCCAAGCAGGACGCGACCCGGCAGCATGTCGAGGTCGCGCATGGCGTGCTGAAGTGGGCGCATGCGCAGGAGCTGTCGGGCGCGCTGACTCGCGAGCAGGCGCAGGCGGCCGCCCGCGAGCTGATCGGATCGCTGCGCTATGACAAGTCCGAGTACTTCTGGATCAACGACATGCAGCCGGCGATGGTCATGCATCCGACCCGGCCGGAGCTCGACGGCAAGGACCTGAGCCTGCACAAGGATCCCAACGGCCTGCCGCTGTTCCAGGAGTTCGTGCAGACCGTGCGCCGGCAGGGCGCCGGTTTCGTCGCCTATCAGTGGCCCAGGCCCGGCAGCGAGCAGCCGGTCGACAAGATCTCGTTCGTCCAGGGCTTCGAGCCCTGGGGCTGGATCGTCGGTTCGGGCATCTACGTCGACGACATCCGCGAGCGGACGATCCAGCTTGCCGGCACGGCAGCCGCCGCGCTGGTGCTGATGCTGCTGACCGCCGGCTACCTGTTCGCCAGCTTCTACAAGGTGATCGACGGCGGCCTCAGGGAAACCCGGCGGCATCTGCGCGCGATGACCGATGGCGATCTGACGATGTCGCCTGCGCCGTGGGGCCGGGACGAGGCGGCCGAGCTGATGCTGGATCTGCGGGCGATGCAGCAGGGCCTGCGCACGATGGTGCTGAACGTCCGGCAGTCGAGCGATCAGATCGTGCACTCGAGCAGCGAGATCGCCGCCGGTGCGCTGGACCTGTCGTCACGCACCGAGCAGGCGGCCGCCAGCCTCGAGCAGTCGGCGGCCGCGCTCGACCAGATCTCGGCGAGCGGACGCAATGCAGCCGAGCTGACGCAGGAGGCTTCGCGGGTCGCCAGACTGAATGCCGAAACAGCCGTTCAGGGCGGCAGCGTGATGCGCAAGGTGATGGAGACGATGGACGCGATCCAGGCGTCGTCGACCCGGATCGGCGAGATCATCGGCACCATCGACGGCATCGCGTTCCAGACCAACATCCTGGCGCTGAACGCCGCGGTCGAGGCCGCACGGGCCGGCGAGCACGGCCGGGGCTTCGCGGTGGTGGCCGCCGAGGTGCGCACGCTCGCGCAGCGCTCGGCCCAGGCGGCACGCGAAGTCAAGACGCTGGTCGGCGAGAGCGTCGCCAGCGTGCAGTCGGGTACCGCCGTGGTGCGCGGCGCCAGCGAGAAGATCGCCGAGATCGTCACGTCGGCCGACCAGGTCGACCGCCTGCTGGGCGAGATCGCGGTCGGCTCGCGCGAGCAGAGCGAAGGACTGAGTCAGATCGGCACCGCGGTCGGCGACCTCGACAACATGACCCAGCGCAACGCCACGCTGGTTCAGGAAACCGCGTCCGGATCGGCGTCGATGAAGACCCATGCGCAGGTGCTGGCCGAGGGCATGGCCCGCTTCCGGCTGCCCTGAGGGCCGCCGCCCGCCTCTCAGAACCTGTGAACGAATCCAACGTCCGTTGGATTCGTTCACAGGTTCTCAGATCACCGCTTCGAACAGCTCGAGCTGCGGCGGCCCCAGATAGAGGTCGCGCGTCTGCCCGGCGCCGGCATGCGCCTTGCGGAACGCATCGGAGCGGGTCCAGTCCTCGAAGTGCGCGCGCGACGCCCACTGGGTGTGCGATGCGAACAGCACGTATTCCTCGGTCTCGGGGCCGCGCAGCAGATGGAATCCCTGAAAGCCCGGCACGGACTTCAGATGGCTGTCACGCTGGCGCCAGACCTCGACGAACTCGGCGGCACGCGCCGGGGCGATACGGAAGCGGTTCATGGCGATGAACACGATGCGGCTCTCCTGTGGTCCGTTGTGAGAAGCACCATGGTACGCCGCCGGCCACACGGATCGCCGGCCATGCCGCGAGCACCCTGCGCCGACGCTAGACATCATGGTCGCCCATGAAGTGCGGGAGGCCGATCTCCCGGCATCGTA
>DAISWF010000098.1:0-18428 GCA_036826495.1 Burkholderiaceae bacterium | reverse complement strand
CGTCGCGCTGTCGGCGCTGTACGGCCTCACCTGGTCGTTCGACACGCCGGCACGCCAGTCGCTGCTGACGGTGATGGTCGGCGGGCGCGACGATCTGCCGAACGCGATCGCGCTGAACTCGGCGATCATGAACCTCGGCCGTTTCGTCGGGCCGGCGGTGGCGGGCACGCTGCTCGCGGCGGTCGGCGAAGCAGGCTGCTTCGCGATCAACGCGCTGTCCTACCTGGCGGTGTTGCCGGCGCTGTGGGCGCTGCCGCCGTCGCGCTCGGGCGCCCCGCCGGCCGGCCTGCTGCGCGACCTGGCCGAAGGCTTCCGATGGGTCTGGCAGACGCGGCCGGCCCGGCTGCTGATCGGCACGCTGATGATCACGTCGTTCACGTTGCCGTCGTACATGTCGATGATGCCGGTGTTCGCGAGCGATGTGTTCGGCGGCGACGCCAAGCTGCAGGGCCTGCTGGTCAGCAGCGCCGGCGCCGGTGCGCTGGTCGGCACGGCGATGCTGGCGATGCGCGCGTCGGTGCACGGGCTGGTGACCACGGTGATCGCCGCCGGCCTGGTCGGCGCGCTGGCGCTGACCGCGTTCTCGCTGGCGGGCACGCTGTGGCTGGCCATGCCGGCGCTGGCGGTCGTCGGCTTCGCGGTGATCGTCACGGCGGCCGGCACCAACACGATCCTGCAGAGCATCGTCGAAGAACGGCTGCGGGCGCGCATCGTGTCGATCTACGTGATGGCGTTCCTGGGCATGTCGCCGCTCGGCAGCCTCGCGGTCGGCGCACTGTCGCGCGCGACCGGCGTACAGCTCGCGCTGGCCGGCTATGGCATCGTGTGCCTGATCGTGGCGGGACTGATGGCCACCCGCCACCGGGCGCTGCGCGACGAACTGGCCCGGCTGCACCATCGGCCGGGGGCCTGACGGTTGCGTCTGATTTCCGTTACAGCGTCTTTCGCGCACCAGATTTGCCACGTAACGGGCGCTCACCCCGCCCGGTCACGCTGTTGTCATCCCCCGGTCATTCCGACCGACCATAATTGCCGCGGGACGCTTTGCGGCCTGACGGGGCGCTCGACATGCCAGGCGAACTCGAACTCAAATTCCGCCATGATCCGGACGTGGCCCGGCGGTTATCGGCCGCCGGCTTCGATCCATCCGGCGCGCCGGCGCGCCGGCGACTGCTGACCGTCTACTACGACACGCCGGACAGCGCGCTGGCCGCCCGCCAGATCGCGCTGCGGGTGCGAGCGACCGGCGACGGGTTCGTGCAAACGGTCAAGGCCGTCCACGACAGCTTCGAGCGCTTCGAGTTCGAACGGCCGGTGAAATCGGCCAGGCCGGATCGGGCGGCGCTGCCCGACCCCGGCGCCGGCGACGTGGCGGCCGAGGTGCACCAGCACTTCGATTCGCTGACCGCGGTCTTCCGTACCGACTTCGAGCGGCTGGCCTGGCGGCTCGCGCCGACCGCCTCGCTGACCGTCGAGCTGGCGATCGACCAGGGGCGGATCGTCGCCGGTCGTGCCCGCCAGCCGATCGCGGAGGTCGAGCTGGAGCGGCTCGAAGGCAGCCGCGAGGAGTTCCTGCGCTGGGCCCGCGGCTTCGCGCTGCGCCACCGGCTGGTGCTGCTGCTGCCGACCAAGAGCGAACGGGGGCTCAGGCTCGCCCGGCGACTGCCCGCGGTGCCGCCGGCGGTCACCGCCCGCCCGCTCGCGCTGACGCCGGACCTCGACCTGGCGGGCGCCGCCCGCGCGCTGATCGATGCCTGCACCGGCCAGATGCTGGCCAACGTCGAGCCGCTGCTGCGCGGCACCGACCCGGCGGCGCCGCATCAGTTGCGGGTGTCGCTGCGGCGGCTGCGCACGGTGATCCGGCTGTTCGAGCTGGGCGCCGCCGACCGCCGCTGGCGCACGATCGCCGACGGCGCCCGCCGCATCGCCGACGCGGCCGGACGGGTCCGCGAATGCGACGTCTTCGCCGCCGGCCCGCTGGCCGGGCTGCTGGCCGCCACGACCGACGACCGGGCGCTGAAGGCATTCGCCGGCGCGCTCGACGCGGTCCGCGACGAGGCGCGCGAGCAGGTCCGCGCGGCGCTGCTCGATCACGGATTCACCCGCTTCGTGCTGTCGCTGGCGCTGTTCACCGAGCAGCTCGCCGAAGGTCCCGGGGATCCGCCGCTCGCCGACCATGCACGGGAGCGCGCGTTCGCCCATCTGAAGCGGCTGCGCCGTCGCTGCCGGGCCGCCGATGCGCCCGAGGACTGGCACCAGGCGCGGATCGCCGCCAAGAACCTGCGCTACATCCTCGAAGCGGTGCACCCGCTGCTGCCGCACCCGAAGCGCGCGGCCCGCGCCGCCCGCGCCGCGGCGGGCCTGCAGGACGTGCTGGGCGCCGCTCAGGACCGGGCGAGCGGCCAGGTGCTGGCCGCCCGGATCGCCGATCACGGCGGCCTGCGCGGCCAACGGCGCCTGCGGGCGATGTCGCTGATCGAAGGCTGGCAGGCCTGCGAAGCCGCCGCGCAGCCCGACCTGCGCGCGACCAGCCAGACCGTCTTGAAGGAGTTGCGGCGCGCGTTGAAGGATTGAGCGACGGCCGCCGCGGAGCGGGACCGCCGCTCACCTAATTTCCTGTTCCGGAGGTAACTGGCACAATGACGACGCATGATCCCGCCGGCCGGCATCCCGCCGCAACTGCTCCAGCGCCAGCCGCCGCGCGTCGCGGCTCGCGCGCGCCCGCTCGCACCACCACTCCGGCGCCCCGATGTCGCGCAGCAGGCGTTCGTCCGCTTCATCGGCGAACTGCTGCGCCGCCCCTTGCGCCCGTTGCTCGTCCCGCCAGCGCCCCATTGCGCGCCCCGGCCGCCAGCGATCGAGTGCTGCGGCCAGCACCCGAAGCCCTCCCATCCGGGGCCCGACGATCAGTTCCCCGGCCCGGCCGGACATCCGCCGGATCACGCCGTCCAGCACCGACACCACCCCGGCAACCATCGCACCTCCCGACCCGTTTACGTTGACCGCCCTCGATCAGTAAGTTAAGCGAACCGCTCCGGCGCGAAAATCGGCAAATTGCGGCCGTATCGTTCAGATATGCTTACCAGATGCCGAGCCCGCCGATCCGTCTGCCGCTGAATACGCTGCCCACGTTCCGGGCGGTGGCCCGCCACGGCAACCTGCGGCTCGCTGCCGAGTCGCTGCACCTGACCCACAGCGCGGTCAGTCAGCAGATCCGCAGCCTGGAGGACCAGATCGGGCTGCGGCTGTTCGATCGGGTCGGCAGAGGCATCGTGCTGAACGCGGCCGGCCGCGCGCTGCTGCGCTCGGTCGAGACCGCGCTGGCGCATCTCGACGAAGGTGTCCGGACCGCGATCGCCACGGCCGGCGCCGGCCCGGTACGGATCCGGCTGACGCTGCTGCCGTCGTTCGCGCAGCGCTGGCTGCTGCCGCGGATGGCCCGCTGGCGGGAGCGGGAGCCGGACATCGGCATCGAGATCAATACGTCGCAGCAGCTCGTCGACCTGCAGCGCGAAGGATTCCACGCCGGCATCCGCCAGGGCGCCGGCCGGTGGAAAGGGCTGCTGTCGGAGCCGCTGATCGATGCCGGAACGATGGTCGTCGTCGGTTCGCCGCAGGCGGCGCGCCGGCTCGACGGCCGGCCGCCGGCCGCGCTGGCCGGCGAAGCGCTGCTCGGCGGCCCGGAGCTGTGGGCGGCCTGGTTCGCACAGGCTGGCGTCGCGACCCGGGTCAAGCCGGTCGCGGTGTTCAACGACGCCGGACTGCTGCTGCAAGCCGTCGAACAGGACCTGGGCGTCGCGCTGGTCCGCGAGATACTGGCCGCCGATGCATTGACCGACGGCAGCATCGTCAGGCTGTCGGGCCTCGCGATGCCGGGCGAACCGGACGACGGCTACTGGCTCGCCTACCCGCCGGCGCTGCGCGACTGGCCGCCGCTGGCGGCGCTGCGCGGCTGGATCCGCGACGAGCTGGCGCTGTCGCAGCAGCGGCTGTCGGTCGACGGGCAGTATCCGCTGCTGCGCTGACCGCGCTGCAGCCCGGCCGCCCGGCGGTCGGCCGCGCCGCCGCCGGTTCGCGACAGCGGCCGATCGCGTGACGGGCCGGGGCGGCGCTCCCGTTTCATGCCGCCTCACTTCGCGCCGCTGATCGCCTCCGCCCGCGCCTGGTCGGCCTGCACCGCCCACATCTGCGCGTAAGGGCCGCCGGCCGCCAGCAGGTCGTCGTGGCTGCCGCGTTCGACGACCCGGCCCTCGTGCAGCACGATGATCTGGTCGGCATCGACGATCGTCGACAGCCGGTGCGCGATCACCAGCGACGTGCGATTCGACGCCAGCGCCCGCAGCGCCTGCTGGATCGCCTGCTCGTTGCGCGAGTCGAGCGCCGAGGTCGCCTCGTCGAGGATCAGGATCGGCGGGTTCTTCAGCAGCATCCGCGCGATCGCGACGCGCTGCTTCTCGCCGCCGGACAGCTTCAGACCCCGTTCGCCGACCTCGGTGTCCCAGCGCTCGGGCAGCGAGGCGATGAACGGTTCGAGCTGCGCGGCACGCGCCGCCTGTGCGATCTCGGCGATGCCGGCGCCGGTCCGGCCATAGCTGATGTTGTAGCCGATCGTGTCATTGAACAGCACCGTGTCCTGCGGCACGATGCCCACCGCGGCCCGCAGGCTCGCCTGCGTGATCTCGCGCAGATCCTGGCCATCGATCAGGATGCGGCCGCCGGTCACGTCGTAGAAGCGGAACATCAGCCGCGCGATCGTCGACTTGCCGGCACCGCTGGCGCCGACCACCGCGGTGGTGGTGCCGGGCGCGACGGTGAACGTCAGGTCGCGCAGGATCGGCCGGTCGGGCTGATAGGCGAAGCTGACGTGCTCGAAGCGGATCTCCGGCGCGCGACCCGCGGCAACCGCGCCGGCCGAACCCGTGCCGGCCGAACCCGCGCCGGCCGCCGCGCCATCGCCCACGCGACCGCCGCCCCCGTGGACTCCACGCACCAGCCGCAGCGGCCGCGCGCCCGGCGCATCGGCGATCTCGCGGTTCGCATCGAGCAGCGCGAACATCCGCTCCATGTCGGTCAGGCTCTGCTTGATCTCGCGATACAGCACGCCCAGGAAGTTCAGCGGCGCATAGAGCTGGATCATGAACGCGTTGACCAGCACCAGGTCGCCCAGCGTGAGCCGCCCCTCGACGACGCCGGCGGTCGCGCGCCAGACCATCAAGGTCACCGCGATCGCGATGATCGCCGACTGGCCGACGTTCAGCACCGACAGCGAGCTCTGGCTGCGCACCGCCGCCCGCTCCCAGCGCTGCATGCTGTCGTCGTAGCGCTTCGCCTCGTAAGCCTCGTTGTTGAAGTACTTGACCGTCTCGTAGTTCAGCAGCGAATCGATCGCGCGGATGTTGGCCTTCGAATCGAGCTCGTTCATCGAACGGCGGAACCGCGTGCGCCATTCGGTCACCGCGACGGTGAACGCGACGTACAGCGCCAGCGCGCTCAACGCGATCAGCGTGAACCAGATCTCGTAGTGCAGCGCCAGATAGCCCAGCACCAGCGCGATCTCGACCAGCGTCGGCAGGATGCTGTACAGCGCATACGACACGAGCTGCGAGATGCCGCGCGAGCCGCGTTCCAGATCGCGGGTCAGTCCGCCGGTCTGCCGCTCCAGATGAAAGCGCAGCGACAGCGCATGCAGGTGCTCGAACACCTTCAGCGACACCGCGCGCACGGTGCGCTGCGTGACCTTGGCGAACACCAGCTCGCGCAGCTCGTTGAAGAGGGTCGTCGACAGCCGCAGCGCGCCGTAGGCGGCGAGCAGCGCCAGCGGCACCGCCAGCGCCTGGCCGGCCACCTGCAGACCCGGCGTCAGCGCATCGACGATGCGTTTGAGCACCACCGGCACCCCGACGTTCGCGAGCTTGGCCGCCAGCATGCAGCCCAGCGCCAGCGCCACCCGCCAGCGGAACGCCCACAGGTAGGGCAGCAGCATCGCGACGGTCTGCCAGTCGCTGCGCGGCCGGGGCGCGCCGTCGGCGGCGGGCAGCGTGGCGGCCGGACTGGCCGCCGCCCGCCGGTCACTGACCGAACCGCGTCGCATCGAACACCGGATGAAAACCGAACAAGACGGGAAATCCGAACAAGACGATCCTCGCAGATGGGGGCGGCAAGCCCCCCTTCAACATGACTAGCCTCGGCGCTTCGGCACGGCACGCCCGGCCGGCTCGACGAGGCCCGCGGCGCCCGCCCCGATCGATCGGCGAACCCGGTATTCTGCGGCCGAAGCAGATGCCCTGCCTGACGATGGGACACCCGACATGAATCTGCCGCTGACACTCCCCGCCGGCCATGAGCTGGTGCTGCGGGTCACTCCGATGCCGGCCGACGTCAACGGCAACGGCGACATCTTCGGCGGCTGGGTGATGGCCCAGGTCGACATCGCCGGCGGCGTGGCCGCCGCGCGGCGCGCCCGCGGGCGGGTCGTCACCGTCGCGGTCAACGCGTTCCAGTTCAAGCAGCCGATCTCGGTCGGCGACGTGGTGTCGTTCTACTGCAAGATCGAACGGGTCGGCCGCACCTCGGTCACCGTGCGGGTCGAGGTGATCGCTGAACGCAACCCGGCGAACCCGATGCTGGTCAAGGTCACCGAAGCGACCTTGACCTACGTGGCGATCGACCGCAACGGCGACAAGCGCGAGATCCCGCCCGAAGCCGCCGCCTCACCGGCGCCGATCGCATCACCGGGACCGGCTGCATGATCGGCCCCCGCCCGCATCTGCCGCCCCGCGGCCGCCGCATCTGCCACACTGCGCGTTGACGCATGACCCGGCGGCAGAGGCCTACCCGCCCGCCGACCGAATCGCTGCTCCGACCCATGAACACCTCCTACACCACGTTACATCTGTCGAAACCCGATCCGCACCTGCTGCAGGTCACGCTGAATCGCCCGCAGGTGATGAACGCGATCTCGACGCAGGTCGGCCACGACCTGCTGGACCTGTGGACGCGGCTGACCGTCGATGCGCAGGACGTGCGCTGCGTGGTGCTGACCGGCGCCGGCGACCGGGCGTTCTGCGCCGGCGGCGACCTGAAGGAACGCGACGGCATGACCAGCATGCAATGGCAGCAGCAGCACGAGCTGTTCGAGCGCGGCTTCATGGCGCTGCTCGAATGCCCGGTGCCGGTGATCGCCGCGGTCAACGGCGTGGCTTACGGCGGCGGGCTCGAGCTGGCGCTGGCCTGTGATTTCATCCATGCATCGCGCAGCGCACGGTTCGCCCTGTCCGAAGTGCGGCTCGGCATCATGCCGGGCGGCGCCGGCACGCAGACTCTGGCGCGCGCGGTGGGCGAGCGGCGCGCGAAGGAGCTGATCCTGCGCGCGCAGCCATTCGACGCCGGGCAGGCGCACCAGTGGGGCCTCGTCAATCACGTCAGCGAACCGGGGCAGGTGCTGGCCGACGCGCTGGCGGCCGCCGGCGAGATCGCGGCCAACGCGCCGCTGTCGACCCGTCAGGCGAAGAAATCGATCCACTACGGCCTGCAGACCGATCTGCTGACCGGCTACCGCTTCGAGATCGAAGCGTACAACCGGCTGGTCGGCACCGAGGACCGGCTCGAAGGCGTGCGTGCATTCAACGAACGCCGCAAGCCGCAGTTCAAGGGCCGCTGAACGCGCATTGCTGCACGAGCGCCGGTACACGAGGCCCGCTGCGCGCCGCCTGATTCGCGATCCCGTCGTCAGTCCGGCGCCGCGCCGGCTGCCTGCCATATCTCGCGCATCAGCGGGCTCACGGCGAAGCGGGTCGCCTCGGGGTCGTCCAACTGCGCCCAGTATTTCACCGAGTACCGATGGGCATCGAACGATGTCAGCAGATGATGCCGCAGCCGTCCGCTCAGGTCATCGGCCGGCCCGATGTGGTTCAGGTGATCGTCCAGCGACGCGATGATCAGTTCCAGCAGGTAATGACGCTCGTCCTCGTCCAGCAGCCGGGTCTCGTAGCAGTCGAGGAACTCCGCGGTCCGCGCCCCTTCGGCGACCTCGATCGCCCAGTCCTGACCGCCTTCGGTCAACGTCAGCCCGAGCATCAGCGTCAGGCGGACGATGGCCTCCTGGCCGACGATGTCCCGATAGATCGCACGGGCGCGCCGCACCTCGTCTTCGGCGCCATCGAAGAAAGATGCCCGCAGGATGCGGAGACGTTCGTACCAGTCGTCCGTCAAGCGTTCCTCACGGCGCACCGTGGAGGGCGAAGCGCCGCCGCGCGCCGCCCGCCCCGGATCAGTCCGCGTACACGCCGGCCTTGCGGATGATCGGCGTCCACTTGTCGATCTCCGACTTGACCCAGGTCTGCAGCCCCTGCGGCGTCTGCTTCTCAGGCGGCACGATCTCGGCGCCCAGATCGGCCAGCTTGGCCTTGACGTCGGCATCCTGCAGCGACTGCCGCAGCGCCTCGTTCAGCTTGTCGACCGCCGCCTTGGGCGTGCCCTTGGGCGCATAGACGCCGTGCCAGACCACCACCTCGAAGCCGGGCAGACCCTGCTCGGCGAGGGTCGGGGTGGTGGGCAGCGACGAGATGCGCTTGGACGCGGTCACGCCGTACAGCTTGACGTTGCCGGCCTTGATCTGCGGCAGCGTCTGCGTGGTCTGATCGCACAGCACGTCGACCTGGCCGCCGAGCAGATCGGTCATCGCCGGCGCGGTGCCCTTGTACGGCACCGTGGTCAGCTCGGTCTGGATCGCCGACATGAACAGCATGCCGCACAGGTGCGACACCGCGCCCAGCCCGGCGTTGGCCACCGTCACCTTGTCCTTGTTCGCCTTCAGGTAGGCGATCAGCTCGGGCAGCGTGTTGGCCGGCATCGTCTTCTTGGCGAGCAGGGTCATCGGCACGTCGGCCACCTGGCCGATGTACTCGAAGTCCGTCAGCGGATTGAACGTCAGCTTGCGGTACAGGCCGACCGCGGTGGCCATGCCGTTGTGGTGGATCAGCACGGTGTAGCCGTCGGGCTGCGCGCGGGCCACCCGGTTCACCCCGATCGTGCCGCCGGCGCCCACGGTGTTCTCGACGATCACCGTCTGGCCGAGGTGCTTGGTCATCGCCTGGCCGAGCGTGCGGGCGACGACGTCGGTCGGCCCGCCGGCGGCGAACGGCACGACCAGGGTCACCGGACGGGACGGGAACGCAGCCTGCGCGAACGCGGCGCCGGACAGCGAGCCGGCGGCAAGGGCGGTGGCGAACACGGCGGCCAGGCGGCCGAGGCGGCGGCGGGCCGCCGGTGCTTGGGATCTGGACATGCTGGAGGGGCTCCCCTGAGAATTGAAGGCGACAAAACCCGGCAGTATGCACCAGCGACAGGGCAAGCTGTCTGTGAAATCCGACCGGTTTGACATGGCGCAAAGCGTTGCCGGCGCATCGCGCAAAATCCGCCGATCCCGGGCCGGCCGGGCCCATCGAGACGGACGGGCCGGCGGCCGTCGACGCCTCCCGGCTCAACGCCTCAACGCATAACGCTCAGCGGCTCAGCGCTTCATCGACGCCAGGAACGCATCGATCGCCTGACCGTGCTCGGGCGTCTGATGCGCGAGCGCCTGGAACGCCGCCGACAGCTCCAGCAGCGCCTCGATCCGCTGATGCTGGCCTTCGCGCAGCAGCCGCTTGGCCATCCGCAGCGCCGGTCCCGGGTTCGCGGCGATCCGCTGCGCGAGCGCCTGCGCCTCGGCCAGAAGCTGATCGGTCGGCACCACCTTGCTGACCAGGCCGCAGGCCAGCGCCGCCTGCGCATCGATCGTGTCGCCGGTGAAGGTCAGCTCGGCGGCCTTCGAATAGCCGACGGTGCGCGGCAGCAGCCAGGCACCGCCGTCGCCGGGAATGATGCCCAGCTTCACGAAGCTCTCGGCGAACTTCGCCTTGTCGGACGCGATCCGGATGTCGCACATGCAGGCCAGATCGCAGCCGGCGCCGATCGCCGGGCCGTTGACCGCCGCGATCGTCGGCACGTCCAAGTGCCACATCGCCAGCGGGATCCGCTGGATGCCGCGGCGATAGCCTTCGCGGATCTCGTAGCCGCTGCCGCCGGCGATGCCGGTCTTCTCCTTCATCTGCTTGACGTTGCCGCCGGCACAGAACGCGGTGCCGGCACCGGTCAGCACCACCGCGCGCACCGACGCATCGCGCTGCACCCGCTCGCAGGCATCGACGATCTCGTCCCATTGGGACTGGGTGGACAGCGCGTTGCGCTCGTCGGGATTGTTCAATGTCAGCGTGACCACGCCGCCGGTCTGCTGGTAGACGACGAAACCGCTCATCGTGATTCCTCGGAAGAAGTCGGATCGGACGCTGTATGGCTCAGCGGCTCAGCAGCGAGCGCTGAGTGATGCCCGCCCAGAAGCCGCCGCTGCCGGCGGCGATCGCAGCCCGGCCGAGCTCGGCCGCCCATTGCGCATCCGAGCCGAACTCCGCGCGCCAGGACCACAAGCGGCGCGTCGAGAAGTGCAGCGTGTGCTCGTAGGTGAAGCCGATCGCGCCGTGAGTCTGGTGCGCGATGCCGGCGGCGATGCCGGCCGCCTCGCCGGCGCGCACCTTGGCGACCGCGACGTCGAACCGGGTGCCCGGTGCGACGCCGCCCGCCTGCGACGCGGTGTCGCAGGCGATGCGCACCGCCATCCGCGCCGACGCCGCCTCGCCGGCCAGCACCGCCAGCTCCTGCTGGATCGCCTGGTTCTTGCCGATCGGCCGGCCGAACTGCACCCGCTCGTTCGCATACTGGACCGACTGGTCGAGCACCCGCTCGATCGCGCCGACCATCGATGCGGCGCGGGCCATCGCGCCGAACATCCAGACCGGTTCGATCCCCAGCCCATGGGGGGCAACCGCGGCCGCGCGAGTGCCGGCGAACGACACGCCGTCGCGCGGTTCGGCCGCCACGTTCTGATGCGGCACCACCTTCACCGAGGCATCCTTCAGATCCACCAGCGCCAGCCGCTCACCGTCGCCCACCACCGCCCAGCCGCAGGCGCGCGCCCACGGCACCGCCCGCGCCGCGCCGTCGAGCGTCACCGTCGCGCCGTCGCCGCGCACCACCAGCTCGCCCTGACGGCCGTTCTCGATCAGCGTCAGCGGCCCTTCGGGCACCTCGATGCCGGCGCGCGCCAGCAGCGCCGCCGCGACGATGGTCTCGGCCAGCGGCAGCGGCACCTGCCAGTAGCCGACGCCGCGCAGGATCGGATACGCCTCCGACCAGCCGCCGCCGGTGCCGCCCGCCTCCTCCGGCACCGCCACCAGCGGAAAACCGTTGCCCGCGCACATCGCCCACAGCTCGCGCTGCCACTGGCCGGATTCGAACGACTCCAGCCGCGCCTTGGTCACCTGGTCGTCGAACAGCCGCTGCGCGCTGTCGGCGATCATGTTGGTCAGTTCGCTCACTTCGATTCTCCGTGGATTCCGTGACGCCGGCTCGTCAGCGCAGGCCCAGGCCGCGCGCGATGATGCCGCGCAGGATCTCGCGCGTGCCGCCGCGCAGCGAGAACGACACCGCCGCCTGCGTCGTCACCGCCATCACCTCGGCCAGCGGCGAGCCGGGCTCGAGCGCCCGGTCGCCGAACAGATCGTGGGCGATGCCCGGCAGCTCCTGCTCGAGCACGCCGCCCACGTCCTTGACCAGCGATGCCTGCATCGCCGGGTTCTGCCCGCGCGCCAGCATGCCGGCCACGCCCAGCGACATCTGGCGCAGCGCGCCGTACTTGGCCACCACCCGGCCCAGCGCCACCTCGGCGCGCTCGTTGCCGGCCTGCGCGGCATCGAGCATCTCCAGCACGAGCTGCGAGCTCGACAGGTAGCGCTCGGGGCCGCTGCGCTCGAACGCGAGCTCGGCGCTCACCTGGCTCCAGCCGTCGCCCGGTTGGCCGATCACACGGCTGTCGGGCACCTCGACGTCATCGAGGAACACCTCGTTGAAATCGTGCTCGCCGAGCAGGTTGCGGATCGGCCGCACCGTGATCCCCGGCGTCTTCATGTCGATCAGGAACTGCGACAGGCCGCCGTGCTTCTGCGCGGCCGGATCGGTGCGCACCAGCGCGATCATGTAGTGCGCGCGATGGGCGCCGGAGGTCCAGATCTTCTGGCCGTTGACGCGCCAGCCGTTGGCGGTCTTCTCGGCGCGGGTACGCACCGAGGCCAGGTCCGAACCCGAGTTCGGCTCGCTCATGCCGATGCAGAAATAGGTATCGCCGCGCGCGATCTTCGGCACCACGTCGAGCGCGACCTGCTCGTTGGCGAAGCGCATCAGCAGCGGACCGCTCTGCCGGTCGGCGATCCAGTGCGCGCCCACCGGCGCGCCCGCCGACAACAGCTCCTCGAGCACCACGTAGCGCTCCAGGCTCGACCGCTCGTGACCGCCGAAGCGCTTCGGCCAGGTCATGCCGATCCAGCCGCGCTCGCCCATCTTGCGGCTGAACTCGGGGCTGGCGGCCGACCAGTTCTTCGCGCGGATGTGACCGGGCACGCCGGCCAGCTCGCGAGCGACGAATTCGCGCACCTCGGCGCGCAGCGCCTCGCAGCGTTCGTCGAGGGTACAGGGTTCGATGCTCAGGGCCTGCATGTCGGTTGTCCGGTGAGAAGACGGTCAGATGACGATGATGGAAGCCGGCGCACGGCCGATGAAGGCGCCGGCGAAGCGGCGCCGGGTGATGCCCCGGCCCGTCACGAGGGTTCTCGCGGAACCGGCGGTGCCTGACGGGTGACGCCCAGCGCCAGCAGGCGCTCGATCTCGGCCGCCGAGTAGCCGTGTTCGGCCAGCACCTCGGTGCTGTGCTCGCCCAGCCGCGGCGCCGGCCGGCGGATCGACGGCGGCGTGTCCGACCAGGTGCCGGCTGGCGCGATCTGGCGCACCCGGCCCTCGGTCGGATGATCGATCGTCGGGAAGAACCCCACGGCGTTCAGATGCGGATCCTGCGGCAGCGATTCCAGCGTGTGCAGCGGCATCGCCGGGATGTCGGCTTTCTCCAGCAGCGCCAGCCACTCGGCGGTGGTGCGGGTGCGCAGCACCTCGGCGACCCATGCATAGAGCCCACCGATGTGGCGCGTGCGCGTATCGATGTCGACCATCCGCGGATCGCGCTCGAATCCGCCGGGGTCGCCGATCATCGCGTAGAAATTGCGCCAGTGCTTGTCGTTGTAGATCAGCGCGCAGACGTAGCCGTCGCGGGTCGGAAACGGCGTGCGCTCGCGGGCGAGCTGGCGCGGATAGCCGGGCGGCCCCAGCGGCGGCTCGAACGTCAGGCCGGCCATGTGCTCGCCGAGCACGAACGGCACCATCGTCTCGAACATCGGCACCTCGATCGACTGGCCCCGGCCGCTCTTCTCGCGCCGGAACAGCGCGGCGGTCACCGCATTGACGGCCGCCAGCCCCACCGCCCGATCGACGAATGCCAGCGGCACGTATCGCGGCGTGCCGTCGCCGACGATCGCCAGCAGCGAAGGTACGCCCACCGCGCCCTGGATCAGGTCGTCGTAGGCCGGCTTGGCCGCGTACGGACCCCGCTGCCCGTAACCGACCATGCCCACCATCACCAGCCGCGGATTGAGCGCGGACAGCTTCTCCCAGGTCAGCCCGAGCCGGGCCATCGCCTGCGGCCGCACGTTGTACATCAGTACGTCGCAGCGCTCGATCATCTTCAGCAGCGCCGCGTAGCCCTCGGGATGCTTCAGGTCGAGCACGATGCCGCGCTTGTTGCGGTTCACGTGCAGGAAATCGTGCCCCATG
Organism: Burkholderiaceae bacterium; assembly: GCA_036826495.1. Lineage (GTDB taxonomy): Bacteria > Pseudomonadota > Gammaproteobacteria > Burkholderiales > Burkholderiaceae_E > DAISWF01. The sequence continues at coordinate 4,676 of DAISWF010000098.1, read as the reverse complement.
CCCGGATTGCGCATCGGACCGATGCCGCGCGTCGAATCACCCGGGGGAGCTTCCACCTTGATCACGTCGGCGCCCATGTCGCCCAGCAACTGCGAGGCGAACGGCCCCATCAGCACCGAGGTCAGATCGACCACCCGCACGCCGTCCAGCGGGCCCGGCGTGCCCATGTTCGTCGAATCGTTCATGGCGCCTTCGCGCCTGGTGCCGCGCTGATCCGCCAACGCCTGATCGTCCGGCTTCGCCCGTCTGCGCTCGCCCGCTCTGTCACCGTGATGGGTCTCCGTCGCTCGATGGATGCGGCCGGAAAGCGGGCGGAAGGTTGCGCCCGGCACTGCACCGGCCGCGGTGGCGACGATGGTATCACCGGGGGCGAGGACGCTCCCGGCACCGGATTTCGATCGACGAAATCCGGCCGGCGAGCGCCATTGAGCGCTGAGCACGGAACCGCCCTGGAACCGGCAACGCCCGGTGTGTGATAATGCGAATCACTTGCATTAAGGGGTTCGGTGGTTTCGCGCCGTCGCCTCGACACACTTCCGCAGAGCCGGTGCCTGGTCGATCGTGGTTGTCCGCTACTACCGAGAGCTGCTGAGCTTTCTTTCTCGTTCGGTCCAGGACCGGGAGCTGGCGGCCGATCTCACCCAGGAAAGCTATCTGCGACTGCTGTCCTTTCAGGAAAAGGGCACCGCCGTCGCCGAGCCCAGAGGCTTCCTGTACCGGACCGCCCGGAACCTGGTGACGGACCGCTATCGCAGTCAGGCGGCGCGCGGTGCGTCCCAGGCGATCGACCGGGACGCCGACGAGCTGCCCGACGAAAGCCTCGCCGCGCTGCAGGCGCCCGCCGCGACGGAACCGCAGGCGGCGGCTTCCTCGACGCAGTTCGTGAACGCGATGGTGGCGGTGATCGACGGACTGCCGGCGCGCTGCCGCGAAGCGTTCATCCTGCACAAGTTCGACGGTCTCACGCAGGTCCAGGTCGCCGCCGAGATGGGCATTTCGGTCAAGATGGTCGAGCGGCACATTAAAATCGCGCTGCAGGCCTGTCGCCGGTGCCAGGCGGAACTGGAGGGCGATCCGGGCCTGACCTCTGCTGTGGACAAGAGCCCGCCGGAAAAGTGACCGTATGTCGGCGAGACGCCGGCCGGGCATCGGGTTTTGGTGATCCCGTACGTCTACACCTGAGAGATCGCATCGCTTTGCAATGACGAACACATCCCAACCCGATTCGGGCATGGCCTCGTTGAACGAGCAGGCGCTGGATTGGTTCGTTCGTCGTCGCGACGGCCTGTCGGCCGGCGATGAGTCGCTCTTCCAGGCCTGGCTCGAAGAGCATCCGGCGCACGCACAGGCCTATGCCGGCTGGGAACGCCAATGGAGCGCGCTCGACGCCATCCCTGCGCTCGAGCGATCGAGACTGAAGAGCCGGCTGAGCGCCGACCGGCTGACCGCCCGTCGCGCCGAAGAGATGACCGCGAGCACGCGCACGCCGCCGCCGAGCGCGACGCAGATCCCGAAGCCGGCGTCGGGCAGGTTCCGGCCACGGCAGCCGGGCTGGCGGTTGGCCACCTCATCGATGATGTTGGCGCTTGTACTCGTCGCCGCGGTGGGCGTGGGCCATCTCGCCTGGGACGGCTGGATGAAACAGCCTCTCTACTCCCAGAGCTTCGTCACCGAACGCGGCAAGCAGCTCGAACTCAGGTTGCCTGACGGCAGCAGCGTGCGGCTGGACACGGCCACCCGATCGGACATCGCGCTGTTCCGTCAACGCAGGGAAGTGAAGCTGACAGAAGGCCAGGCGGTGTTTCAGGTCCAGGCCGATCCGAAGCGCCCGTTCGACGTGCTGGCGGGGCCCTTGCGGATAACGGTCGTCGGCACCCGCTTCGCGGTTCGATACACGCCGGGTACGACCGGCTTCGAAGGGGTCAGGGTATTGGTCGAAGAAGGGGTCGTACGCGTCTCACGAGCAGTTGCCGGAGTTGCCGGTAACGACATCGACGGATCGAGTCTCACGCCGGGCGGCATCGGCCAGGTGATCGAACTGCGGGCAGGTCAGCAGGTGTCCAGCGATTCCTTCGGGCGACGGGGCAAGGTCACGACAGTGCCGGCCACCGGTATCGCGCCCTGGCGGGAGAATCGGGTGAGTTTCGATGACACGCCGCTGAACCAGGCACTGGCCGAGTTCGAACGCTACGGATCGACGGGAGTCGAAGTCCGCGACCCCGCGGTCGCGGCGCTGCGGGTCACCGGCACCTTCGATCCCAGGCGACTCGACAATTTCGCGCGCCTGCTCCCACAGGCTCTGCCGGTGAAGGTCCGAGAGTACGGCGGTCACATGGAGATCCAACGCCGCTGATCGCGGAAAATGCTTTTGGCGGAAGGTTGGGGTTTTGACTCCGGGCCCGTCTACACCAGAAGGAATTTCGATCGACCTTCTGGAGAACCCATGTCCCGCTTCCGCCTCCGGCCTGTCTCGTTGGCCGGCGCCCTCGTGTTCGCACTCGGTACCTCCGTCGCCCATGCCCAATCGTCACCCGGCGCATCGGCAACGGTGGCTATCAGCATTGCGGCACAGCCGCTGGGGCAAGCGCTCAACGACCTGGCACGACAAGCGCGGTTGGAGCTCATCGTGCAACCGGCTCTTGTGGCCGGCAAATCGGCGCCGGCCGTGTCGGGACAGTTGACCGTCCGTCAGGCGCTGGAGAGGCTGCTGGCGGGCAGCGGATTGGATGCGGTCATCGACGGGTCCAACGTGGTGATCCGGCAGGCATCGGGACCGGGCCCGGCGACCGCGGCGTCCCTGGCCCCCGTCACTGTGATCGAAAAGCGCTCGGCCAGCGATCTGCCCAAGACCTATGCGGGCGGACAGTTGGCACGCGGCGCCCGCGCCGGTGCGCTGGGGAATCTCGACGCGATGAGCATGCCGTTCAACATCACGGCCTACACGTCGGAACTCATCCTCCAGCAGCAAGCCAGGACCGTCATGGACGTACTGGCGAACGATCCCTCCGTGCGCGGCAATTCCTTCTTTTTCTACGACAACTTCCTGGTCAGAGGTTTCCCGCTCAATCGGATGGGCGTGGCGACCTTCGACGGCCTGTACGGCATCGCATCGATCGAGGGCATCCCGCTCGAAGGATTGGAACGCGTCGAGTTGCTGAAGGGGCCGAGCACTTTCGTCAACGGCCTTTCTCCGTTCGGTGCGGTGGGCGGCGCATTGAATCTCGTACCGAAGCGGGCAGGCAGTGAGCCCCTGAACCGTCTGACGCTGAACTACCAATCGAAGAGCATCTTCGGCGCCCATCTCGATGTCGGACGCCGCTTCGGTGAAAACCAGGAACTGGGCGTTCGATTCAATGTGGCCTATGCGGACGGCAAGTCCGCCATCCAGGGTGAGTCCAGGACGTACGACAATGCGACGATCGGCATCGACTACACCACGCACCGAGGCCGCATCACCTTCGATGCCGGGAAAAGTGACCGCGAAATCCTGGGTTATGGCAGCTTCTTCCTGATCAACACGAACTTCGCCGTTCCCCCGCCCCCTCCGAATGATCGCACCTACGGTCAGCCCTGGGCGACGATCCGCCAGGAGAACATGTTCGCGGTCGCCCGCGGCGAGTACAACGTCACCGACGCCCTCACGGTCGGCGCCGCCTTCGGCATGTATCACGGCGAGCAACCCGGCTACCGGACCAACAATCCGCGAATCATCAGCGCCGGCGGCGACGTCAGCGTGACGCCGACGGCGCAGAGGTTCCATGACAAGTGGGACACTCTGTCCGCCGAAGTCAATGCCCGATATCGCTACCGGACCGGATCGATCGGGCATTCCCTGGTCGTTTCCAACAGCGACGTCCGCCGCCAGTATTCCGGCGCGAGCGCCCAGTCCACCGGGTCGTACACCTACAACTTCTATGGCGCTTTGCCCGAGGTCGCGCAGCCGCTCCTGCTGTCGCCGACGGCGGTGCTCTCCCCGCGCGACCGTTGGCGCGGCATCATGGTGGCCGACACGATGGAACTGCTGGACCAGCAGTTGCTTCTGACTGCCGGCGTGCGCATGCAGCAGGTCGAGAGCGGCGGCACGTACAACCAGTCCGCCACCACGCTCGCCCTGGGAATCGTCTACAAGCTGTCTCCGAAATATTCGATCTACGGCAACTACGTCGAAGCGCTCTCGGCCGGATCCATTGCGCCCACGACCGCGGTGAACCGTGGACAGGTATTCGCTCCCTACGTCGGCAAGCAGGTCGAAGCAGGATGGAAGTACGACGCGGGGGCCTACGGCGCCACCGCGGCCCTGTTCCAGATCTCACAGCCGAGCGCATTCACGAATCCGGCAACGAACGTGTATGGAGTCGATGGTGAGCAACGCAATCGCGGCGCGGAGCTGCAAGGGTATGGAGAAATCACCAAGGGGGTTCGAATCCTCGGCGGCATCAGCTATACACGCGCCGAACTGACCAGGACGGTGGGGGGTCTGACCGACGGCAACACTGCACCGAACGTGCCGAAGCTGCTGGTGAACCTGGGTGGCGAATGGGACGTGCCGTCACTGGCGGGCCTGACGCTGACCGCCCGGGCGATCCACACCGGCAGTCTGTACATCGACCAGGCGAACACCCAGCAGTTGCCGTCCTGGCGGCGCTTCGACGTCGGAGCACGCTACGCGACCAGGA